>NZ_JAWOTD010000005.1:0-310134 GCF_033338715.1 Vibrio sp. Vb1337
ACACTAGCTCAGTTGGTAGAGCGCAACCTTGCCAAGGTTGAGGTCACGAGTTCGAACCTCGTGTGTCGCTCCAAATTATTCAGATATGGCCATGGCGGTATCTCGATGCCAAGTGCATCAACTTAAAACCAGCGAAAGCTGGTTTTTTTTGTATCTGAAGACTGATAAATTCATACCATCTCTTTTTCATTACCTGTGAGCTTAGCAACCCCATCTCTGTCACGAGTTTCTGATATTAAGTGTGACCTGGTGTTTCGCACCTCAACCAATTTCAGTTTACAATACGCGCTTCCAAAGTATTTGACGAAGACGCATGAGAAATACCGACGATTACATCATTTTCTATCACTTGATCGAGCAAGGTTCATTTAGTGCTGCTGCGAGACATATGTCACTGACTAAATCGGTCGTCAGTAAACGCATTGCCAAGCTTGAACAAGAGCTTGGTGTACAGCTTCTCTACCGAACAACGCGAACGCTAACGTTGACTGAAGCAGGACGAGCGTTTTTTACTCATGCAAAAGCGGTTTATCAAGCGGTGGCAACGGCGGAAGAATCCATTGTGGGTTTAGGTAAAAACTTATCTGGAAACATTAAAATTTCGGTGCCTACTATCTCTGGTGAATTAATTCTTCCTCAAGTGATTAATGAATTTAATCAGAAATACCCAGACATCAATATCGATATGGATCTAGATAATCGTTTCGTCGATATTGTGAATGAACGTTTTGATTTGGCAATTAGAACGGGTGTGTTGCCAGATTCTAGTCTGATTGCAAGAAAGCTGGTGGATGCGAATTGGATCATTTGCGCGTCACCCCAATACCTAGCTAAACATGGCCTACCTAAACAACCTCAAGCCTTGGCTAAACACAATTGTTTAGTCTATTCCTACCAAGAAACCGGAGCGCATGAGTGGGCGTTTAAAGATGGAGACGAGGTATATCAAATCACCGTCGACGGTAACCTCTGTACCAACAATTCTTCTGTATTGAGAAATGTGGCGCTGTTAGGGCAGGGAATCATCTATGTACCGCGTGTATTGGTTTATGAAGACTTAAAGCAAGGCAGTCTGATTCAGTTATTTAAAGACGAAACCGCCAAATGTTTGGGTATTTATGCGGTGTATCCTTACACTCGTCAACAACCAGAAAAAATTAAGATCTTCATTGATCATCTATACACAAGCTTTCAAAGTCAAAACCATCGATTTTAAGCCAATAACTCAACACCGATCGTTATATTGGTGTTGAGCTTATGTTTCCATCTTCATTTCTAAGAATCCTCTTAAATTTAGGGGCTTACGCTTCTCCTCGTTTTCTTCACTAATATTGATAACAAGATACCCCGCACAACTGTTAACAAATGGTTTTGCTATTGTTTCTTTTAAGAAACGGTCTGTTTCTTACGTTAAATTTCTCAAATGTGAAAGATAAGTGACAGAAAAATAAAGAATTATTTTGTTTGTTGTTTATTGATTACGTATTGGTCGTCCGTCTGACATAGACGCAGAGAAATGGACTGCTTATAGTGGCTCAAACGCCATGCCTGCCGCTAAGCGGTGTTGTGAGCGAAGTACAATAACTAGAGATACGGATATGAAACAAAAGCAGCTGATTGAAGAATTTAAAGCCATCGTTGGGGAAGAAAATGTTCTAACCGACGAGGTTAAAACGAAATATTACCGCTCGGGGTTTCGTTCGGGTAGTGGTAATGCGCTTGCTATCGTGTTTCCTAACACTCTTCTGGAACAATGGAAGATTATTAAACAGTGTGTTGAAGCAAACTGCATCATTATCATGCAGGCGGCTAAAACAGGTTTAACAGAGGGCTCGGCTCCGAGTGGTAATGATTATGATCGCGATGTGGTTGTGATCAATATTACCAAAATCAAGAAGATTCACTTATTAGATGGTGGTAAGCAGGCGGTTTGCTTGCCTGGTGCGAGCTTACACTCTTTGGAGAAAGAGTTGAAGGCAGTGAACCGAGCACCGCATTCTATCATCGGTTCTTCATCGCTAGGTGCCACTGTGGTCGGTGGTATCGCTAATAACTCAGGCGGTGCGCTAGTTAAGCGTGGTCCTGCTTATACGGAACTGGCGATCTATGCGCAGGTGGATAAGCAAGGCCAGTTACATTTGGTGAACCACCTTGGTATTGAAGGATTAGGTGAAACGCCAGAAGAAATTCTAACAAACCTGCAAGAAGGGAACTTTGACCCAGCGAAGATCATTCATGATGAGCGAATGGCGTCAGACAAAGAATACGATGAACGTGTTCGAGACGTGACTTCTGACATTCCTTCTCGCTTTAATGCCGATGAACGCCGATTATTTGAAGCCAGTGGCTGCGCCGGTAAGTTGGGGGTTTTTGCCGTTCGGGTGGACAGCTACCCAGTCCCCGAAAAAGAGCAGGTTTTTTACCTTGGCACCAATGACCCTGCGAAACTAACGAAGTTGCGAAAAGACTTCTTATCTACGTTTGATAACTTGCCTGAGATGGGAGAATACTTGCATCGAGATATCTTCAACATGGCAGAGAAGTACGGCAAGGATGTGTTCTTATCCATCGACTTGTTAGGCACAGATAAGCTACCAAAAATGTTCGCACTTAAAGCTAAGGTAGAAAATTTCTTAGAACGCATCCCGTTTGTCAGTAAATATCTACCAGACACCATTTTGTACTACGCGAGCAAGTTGTTCCCACAACATTTACCAGAGCGAATGCTGGATTTCCGTGACAAGTATGAGCATCACCTGGTATTGAAAATGAGTGATGGTGGTATTGCTGAAGCACAAAAATACCTCAAAGAAGTTTGGGCTGTTGAAGACGACTGTGATTTCTTCGAGTGTACGCCGGAAGAAGGTAAAAAAGCTTATTTACATCGCTTTGCAGCAGCAGGTGCAGCAATTCGTTACGAGACGATTCACCGAAAAGACGTAGAAGACATCGTTGCACTTGATATTGCATTGCGACGTAATGATGAAGAGTGGCTAGAAACTTTGCCTGAAGAGGTAAGTAAGAACCTTGTTCAAGCGCTCTATTATGGTCACTTTATGTGTTACGTCTTCCATCAAGATTACATTTTCAAAAAAGGGACTGACACGAAGTTGATGAAAAAGCTGATGCTTGAGCACCTCAATAGCCGTGGTGCCAAATACCCAGCAGAACATAACGTGGGTCACTTGTATGAAGCCGAAAACTCGTTGCAGAAGTTTTACCACGAATTAGACCCAACCAATACCTTTAACCCTGGTATTGGTAAAATGGACAAATATAAGCGCAATTGTAACTGCTGTGCGTAATGTGCTGTCTCTCCATGATTAATAATCGTTGTTCATCGTTAAAATGATGGGCATAAGATAAGCCCTGATGACACTCGTGACATCAGGGCTTTGTGTTTTGGGTCTTTTTATTGATGACTGGTATCGGCGTTGAAACAGCGACTAAAGAGCACGTACTGCAGCGGCGGCGATGATGCCTGCTGCAATTGCGGGTAGAGGCTTTTTCACGATGAACATGACAACGGCAGTAGAAAACAGTGCTGCTCTAGCACCATTATCACCCTCTACTGCTAGCGGAGCTAAAAGCGCAACCAGTACGGAACCTGACATCGCAGTAATGAAACGTTGAACCCGTTCGCTAATTGGAATGAATGACATAACATACACTCCGCCCCAGCGGGTTATGAGCGTGACTAACGCCATAGCGATGATGATAAGCAGTGTGCCACCTAAGGTTGTTTCGATGTTCATGCTTTCTTCTCCTTCCAACAAGCACCCAAGACTCCGCCAGTAATGGCGCCAACCACTACGTGGCTATTCTCTGGCAAATACCAATACGCCAACATAGAAGAGGCTGCTGCTATGGCCCAAATAGCAAAGATTCTTAAGTCTTTCGGCCCGGCCACCACCATAGACAGCAGGAAGCATCCCATAACCATATCGAGCCCTAGGCCCACCGGATCTTTGATTGCGCTACCAAAATAAATGCCGATCCAGGTGCCCACAATCCAAAAAGACCACATCGCTAAGCCGCCACCAACAAGCAAGCCAAAGCCTGGTTCTTTTCTACCAAATGCATTGAGTGCCATTGCCCAGTTAGCGTCTGATGCTACCAGCATTACACCGTAACGTTTTGTTGGTGGGAGTTGTCGTAACCATGGATAAAGTGTGGCTCCCATCAAGAGGTGACGAGCATTAATCGCAAATACAGTAATAAGTACTGGAATGAGAGGGACTTCTGCTCCCCACATTTCTAACGTGGCAAATTGTGAAGCACCGGCGAAGACCAGTGTGCTCATCAACATAGTGGGAAATACATCTAGTCCAGTCTGTACGGCAGCAACACCGAAAGCGAGGCCAAATATGACCACGAACATAGAGAGGGGTAAAAGTTGGGTGAATCCGTTCCAGACGTCAAGCCGATTAAATTCGTGCAACTCAGTGGAGGAGCGTTGAAGATGTTGAGTATTTTCTGTCATAGAGATACCTAGCTAGCAGGCAAAGGGGCAGTGCCATACGAGTGTGTTTGTTATTCTTTTGTAAACTTCATGTTTAACATCAATTAGAGGGGCTTTCAAACACTAAGTGCTATATAAAATTGAGCCATCCAAGCGGCTTTAAGAAACAGAGTGTAGAGAGTCGCACTTGGTAGTGCTAAAGGAGAGTAAAACAACAGAAATAGTAAGCTCTGTTCAATTGATAACATCACGAGCTAGTACAGATTAGTAAATAAGAAAGAAAGCGAGCACGAGGCTCGCTTTTTCGCTCTGTTACGAATAACTGAATAGGTTTATTTTACGTAGACACGAGGGTTCGCGCTTCCCCAAACCGTGTATAGTTCAGGGAAGATGACTTCTGCGTGTTTTTCCATCTCAGCAGCTGAAATCGTTTTGCCTTGTTGGGAGCCAAACAAAACAACTTCAGAACCAGGCTCAACATCTTTGATACCTGTAACATCTACCATTGTAGTGTTCATTGAAGCAACGCCCGCAACTTTTGCACGTTGGCCATTGATCAGAACTTCTGCTGTATTCCCCATTTTTCGTGGATAACCATCAGAGTAACCAACAGGAATGTTCGCCATTAAGCTTTCTTTGCTTGTTGTGTAGCTGCTGTCGTAACCGACTGTGCTATTTTTTGGAAGGTGGTGAACGGATGCCACGCGTGTTTTGAAAGACACGATAGAAGGGTACTCAGGGTTAGTTGGTAAGTCTCCGTATAAAACGCCACCAGGACGAACCATATCAAGCTGGGCCTCAGGAACATTAAGCGCGGTGTAAGAGTTTGCTACGTGCAGTAAAATGTTGTCGCGTTTTAGATTCGCTTCTTTAATCAGCCATGCAGAACTGTCTTTGAATGAAGCTAACTTTTGGCGCACGTCGTCTGCATTGTAGTTAGGGAAATGAGTCATGATACCAACAATACTAACGCCAGCTTGTTGAGCGATTTCTAGCGCTTCTTTCTTGCCCGCTTCTGTCGTCATATCAACACCATTACGTCCCATACCACCGTCGTTCAGAGCAAGGTGAACTTTGATTTCTTTACCAGCTTTCTCGGCTAGTTTAGACAGTGCTTTAGCTTGCTCTGCTGTGCCTATCAACTCTTCGACATTTAGGTCGATTGCGGCTTCAATCTCGCCAATATCCGCTGAGCGTACACGCATGAGTTGGCCTTTAAAGCCACTGTCGCGAACAGTTTGTGCTTCGGCGTTACTTGCAACGGCAACGCAAGGAATTTGTTGTTCGATAATAGTCGGCATCAGGCCTGCGATACCATTACCGTATGCGTCGGCTTTCATCACGGCGCAGATTTTCGTTTTGCCATCCATGTGCGATTTAAACTGCTCAATATTATCGCGGAACTGACCTAAGTTTATTTCTAGCCAAGCGTTAGCACCTTGAACTTGCTCTGCTTTTGCTGCTGTATTGCTAATTTGAAGAGGAGCGGCAGTGGCTTGCATTACAGGAACCGCGATTGCAGCAGCGATAGTCAGTGATAGTAAGGTTTTATTTAAGCGCATAAAGTCTCCGTACGCGTTTTTTGTATTGGTTATGTTATTGAGTACTTGGGGAAAGTACCTGACGAAGTAAAACGCTCCAAGTGGTGCTTTGGAGCGTTTATTAAGATAGTGATTTAATATATACCTAAATATACCTCAGTGATGACATTCAATTTAAGCAAATCGGGATTGATTTGATATCTACTAAGGTATCCACTGAGTTTAACTCAGTTTAAAGCGGCTCATTACATCTTTAAGAGAAATGGATAGCTGGCTTAGTTCGCGGCACGCCTGTGCGGTTTGCTCCGAACCTTGCGAGACCTCTTGAGATGCCAAATGTATGTTTTCAATGCTGCGGTTAAGCTCTTCTGCAACAGAGTCTTGCTGGTTACAAGCCGTGGCGATTTGGGTACCCATGTCTGAGATGTCCGAAATCGAATGCTCAATGTCGCTCATCAGCTGTTTTGATTGAATGCCTTGTTCTGCACATTCTGAAATACTGGTTCTAGAAAGTTCAGTGGCTGATTTTGCGTCTTTTGCAAGTGATTGTAGCTGCTCAATGATCGAAGTGATTTCACTCGTTGAATCTTGCGTACGGCCGGCAAGAGTTCGAACTTCGTCTGCAACGACGGCAAAGCCACGACCAGACTCACCAGCACGCGCCGCTTCAATGGCTGCATTAAGTGCAAGTAGGTTGGTTTGATCGGCGATGTCGCGGATAACATCCACGATCACGTTAATTTTATTCGATTGCTGTTCAAGCTCTGCTACGGTATCGCCTGCAGCGCCAATTACGTTTGAAACTTCTTGAATCGCGTCAACCATACCTTGGGTTTCACGAACACCGTGTTGTGTGCGGCGGTTTGCTTCGTTAGCTTGGTTCGCTGAGTCTTCAGTGTTACGAGCAACATCGGCTACGGCCGCTTTCATTTCTGTCATTGCTGTTGCGATGTGCGTAATTTGCAGCTGTTGATCTTTCATACCAGACGCAGAAATATCGGAGATTTGGTTCATCTCTTCGACAGCGCTGCTTAACTGAGTAACTGCAGCAATCACATTATCGATAACTTGGCGTAAGTCGTCTTGCATCTTAGTGGTCGCGTCTGCCAGTTCACCAAGCTCGTCATTGCCGATTGCTTTACGGTCAATGTCACTTGATAGATCACCTGTCGCGATGGCATTTGCTTGCTCAACAACAAGTTTAAGTGGGCCACAAATTAGGCGAGTCAGCACGTATGTCATGCCTACCATGATCAGTAGAATAATCACGTTACTTGCAATTGAAGAATTACTCAATCCATTTACAGAGGACAGGATATGAGTTTTGTTGCTATCCATAGCTTCTTTAAGGAGACGGATTAGTTCGCCTAACTCTGAGTCAACCGCTTCGAAAGCAGACAAGGAGTTCGCCAAAATAGGGTGGGCCTTGCTTTTGTCGTTAGCTAGCATCGCTTCATTGTACTGGTCCATAGTAACCAAGTACTTTTTCCATTGACGCATAAGACGCTGGTAAGTTTGCTGCTCTTCGCCAGGCCAGATAGTTTCACCGTAAGCGTTGAGCTCTCTAGTGATCTTTTCGCGTTCTCTAATATTGTTAGAAATTTTAGTTTTGACTTGGTCTGCGTCTTCATAAGTGTACGCAGCAAATTGAGCTCGGCGCCAGCGAGACAAGTGATCTCGAATCGAATCGACCCTTTCCATTGCAGGAAGCGTATCGTCGGTATAGTTTAAAAGCTCAGATTTGATGCTTTTGAGCTCTGTAGATAAAAATACGCCAAATGCAATGTTGACGATGGCAATGAGTAAAAACGATAGCGATATCTTTTTCGCTATAGAAAGATTCTTGATAGACATTAGTGATATACCTTGTTTTTCTTATGTTGTGTCGCCAAAGTAAACCACATCCTTATATGTGATATATGTCCATTAAATTACTGCAACTCGTGTAACGTACCATTATTTATTGATATTTTCGATAATGAATTGAGCTTTGTTTGAAAATAAAAAAAGTCAATGATTTTATAAAGGTACGACCACATTCGATATAAAGTTATCGGTAACAAAATATGATGTTCTGTACGCAGTCGTGCCAAGAGCAGGGAATCAAATTGTTACAGATGTTACAGCGGTGAAAAGATCAGCGTTCATAGCGTGATAGTCGCGTGTTTACCTCGAAGCAGTTTCGGACACTAGTATGCGTATGACTTAATAGACAATGAAAGGGAACGGGTGCTTATTGGTCTAATTGAATGCCAAATATACTAGACAGATCGCTTTTTAAGCACTTAAATCAAAAAGATAAAATTTATTGTTGACCAGATAAATTAATCCGTTAAAGTACGCCTCGTTCTCACGGCAAAGGTCGCTGAGACAGATGGTGTCTAACCCATCGCATGATTGCGTTGCCCTGGTGGTGGAATTGGTAGACACAAGGGATTTAAAATCCCTCGGCGTTCGCGCTGTGCCGGTTCAAGTCCGGCCCGGGGCACCATCAGAATCTTTGGTGACAGAGATACAAAATCAGAAAGGCGCCTTGGCAGAGTGGCTATGCAGCGGATTGCAAATCCGTGGACCTCGGTTCGACTCCGGGAGGCGCCTCCACTATTTCGAAAGCCAGTCTTAAATGACTGGCTTTTTTCGTTTTTAGTCCGCCTTTTCGTAACCCTTCGCGCTTTCCTAAAGTCTCCCATGTTTTGATCACCATTCAATATTTTTAACGCGCTACTCATTGATTTTATAAATGTTAGACAACTCAATAATTGTATAGTGTGATTGGTGATAGTTTCTCTTCGATTGTAATCCGAGCTTTTTGTATTACAGGCAGCAACCTAGCTAGCGTCATAGTTAGTATCGCTTGGTGCGTATATACAGAAAGGAGGATTCTAGTCCTCAACGTGAGAGAAAAATAATGAAAACATTCAACCTTAAACCTACACTTTTACCCTTAACTTTGCTGCTCAGTTCGCCTGTAATGGCGGCACAAAATGGCACCATGATGCAGTACTTCCATTGGTATGTGCCAAATGACGGTGCACTCTGGACACAAGTTGAAAACAACGCGTCGGCACTATCTGATAACGGCTTTACTGCGTTATGGTTACCGCCCGCCTATAAAGGTGCTGGTGGTAGCAACGACGTCGGTTATGGCGTTTATGATATGTACGATTTGGGAGAGTTTGATCAAAAAGGTTCGGTGCGCACCAAGTATGGCACCAAAGATCAGTACCTAAGCGCCATCAATGCTGCCCATAAAAACAATATCCAGATTTATGGCGATGTGGTGTTCAACCATCGCGGTGGTGCGGATGGAAAGTCTTGGGTTGATACCAAGCGAGTAGATTGGAACAACCGAAATATTGAACTTGGTGATAAATGGATTGAAGCGTGGGTAGAGTTTGATTTCCCTGGGCGCAACGACAAGTACTCAAACTTTCATTGGACGTGGTACCACTTTGATGGCGTGGACTGGGACGATGCTGGCGAAGAAAAAGCTATCTTCAAATTCAAAGGTGAAGGTAAGGCATGGGATTGGGAAGTTAGCTCGGAAAAAGGCAACTACGATTACCTTATGTATGCTGATCTAGACATGGATCACCCTGAAGTGAAGCAAGAGCTGAAAGACTGGGGCGAGTGGTATATCAACATGACGGGTGTCGATGGGTTTAGAATGGACGCGGTGAAGCACATCAAATATCAATACCTGCAAGAATGGATTGATCACCTACGTTGGAAAACAGGGAAAGAACTTTTCACGGTCGGAGAGTACTGGAACTACGATGTGAATCAGCTGCATAACTTTATCACCAAAACCTCTGGCAGCATGTCTTTGTTTGATGCACCGTTACATATGAACTTTTATAATGCGTCTAAATCGGGTGGTAGCTACGATATGCGTCAAATCATGGATGGTACGCTGATGAAGGACAATCCAGTCAAAGCGGTTACCTTAGTAGAAAACCATGACACTCAGCCTTTGCAGGCGTTGGAATCAACCGTTGATTGGTGGTTTAAGCCGCTCGCTTACGCATTTATCTTATTGCGTGAAGAAGGTTATCCATCCGTGTTTTATGCAGATTACTACGGCGCGCAGTACAGTGATAAAGGGCATGACATCAATATGGTCAAAGTGCCTTACATTAAAGAGCTAGTAACACTGCGTAAAGATTATGCCTATGGCAAACAACATTCTTATCTCGACCACTGGGACGTAATTGGTTGGACTCGAGAAGGTGATGCAAATCATCCACATTCAATGGCCGTGATCATGAGTGATGGACCTGGCGGCTCGAAGTGGATGTATACGGGTAAACCAAGTGCTCGCTACGTAGACAAGTTGGGTATCCGAACTGAAGACATTTGGACTGATGCGAATGGTTGGGCTGAGTTCCCAGTAAACGGCGGATCTGTCTCGGTTTGGGTTGGCGTTGAATAATCCATTCCTGTGATTTTGATACAGAGTAGGCAATTCTTAATAAAACTTTTCAATGAATCAATGTGTTATTTGATATTCATTCAACAAATGAGTAACTTATATTTGAGCATAATCTAGAGGAAGATAAAGAATGGAATCTATTGCTGATGTATTGGTTGTGGCTATTGTGTTCGGTGCCATATTTGGGGGCGGGATAATAAAGTTAATCTTGAACCATCGTAAAGAAGTAAGAGCGTTGGAGATATCTGAACGTAATACGATGAGCCGAGAAGAACAAGATAACCTTAACAAGCAAATTGGTGACTTGAAGCGACGTGTTGAAGTGTTAGAGCGAATTGTCACAGATAACAAATATCAACTTGAAAAAGAAATTGCCTCTCTGTAGATCACCACTTAATCGTAAAGCCGGCGAAGTCCGGCTTTTTCGTGTCTGTACGTCATACCTTTCGGATGTTTAACTCAGCGTTCATCAAAAAAGTCTTTGTCGCGAATGTATTTACTCATAAAGTGATAAGAGAACGGTCGCATTAACCAACTAAATAAGGAGCGCCCAAGCCGTATGAGCGTTGGGGTGTTCTCGTATATTCTCCCGTTATATAACCATAGCATTTTGCCTACATGCCAATACAAAAAAGGTACGGGCGGCATAAAGGTCACGATGTCGATGTCGCAACAAATCCTGTATGTTTTGTGCCCCAAACGGTAGCGTTTCTTAAACGTCCAATCCCCGACAGCGGGCTGTCCGAAAGTGACCACGCGTTTAATGCTTTTTGGGTATTTTTTCTCAATATAGTCAGCAAAAACACTGCCAATCGCGCCACCTGAAGAGTGGCCAGTAATAGTGATTCTTTTCCCCCTGAGAATAAGTGGTACAACGATACCTTCGAGGCGTTCGATCACGGTCAACCCTAACCGATCTTCATTCCGGCTCGGTAAACTTTCTTGGAACAACAGATGATAGAAACCCGCGTGAATGCGATAGTTTAGTCCCAACCTTCGACAGCTTCTCGTCCACATCGCGAAGTTCAACAACCAATCACTGATACTGTGTGAGCCTTTAATCACTACGACCACTTCACTCTGTTTTTTACTCCAGAGCACGCGAATCATAATCTTACCGTGTTCATTTCTAATGACTCGTTGCCCATTAGGATCGAACCCGTATTGAGTTTGCCTGAAGACGCGAGGGTAGGCGAGATTACAAAGCACCGCATAGCGCTCGTATTGGTATCGTTTTAATGGTTTCACGTTAACTTTCTTAGTGGAGCCTAACGGTTGACTGTAATTAATGAATATTAAAAATACGTGAACCTTGATTTAGGGTCGGTAGAGATTCTGTGTATTGGTATCGCGAATGAAAGACTCAAACTGGCTTAAATGCGTCAAGATGGTTTGGCGAGAGAGTTCATGATGTTCGCTAAGTACGTTAATTAGCTTTTTCAAAGCCTTACGATCTTGTTTATTGAGATTTGCTGTCTCTTTGAGTTGTGCGAAAAATTCAATTTGACTTGAAGTGTCGTTAAAGTCACCGAGCTTGTCTTGCAATAGTTTTAGTTGTTTCACGTTGTTTTTGTGCTGTTGGGAAGGATAGAGCGTGGAAAATCCTTCTAACAAATAACGCAGCGCTTTGCACTTTATCCGCATCGAATGAATCACACTGTCACGACTTTTGTCCGAGATCTTGCGTCGTGCTTTATCAACTTTTTTAAATTGATCGGAGATTTTTTGGCTTGCGAAGAGTAACGCAGGTACGTTGCTATCCACTCGTTCGTGTTGCGTACTTCGCAGCAGACTATTCCTGACCAAAGTGCAGTGCGTTGTGTATTCTTCTGTAGCTAGCCAACGCGTAACTTTTGCCTGTTCGTAAGCACGTTCGGCTTCGATAAAGCCAAAAAGCTGCTCAAGAGACGATTTGTGGTTTGGGAGCATTTCAATGTATTGTTTTTTGCCCAAGATAAATACGTCTAAATCACGCAGCTTATTTGTTTTCTTCATCATTATTTTTAAATGAGGTTTCAAAATACTCAGTTCAAAAGGAGGTATCAGTTCGCGAAGTAGTACGCATAGTGAGCGTATGCGCCTTAGTGTGACGCGATACTGGTGTGTATATTCAGGATCCAAGTCTTCGATGATTCCCAGCTCCAGAGAGCGTGCATAATCAAATTCACTAAGGAAGAAGTAGGGCACTACGAAGTCGAGTTCGGAATCAGTATGTAGCGGTAATTGAAATGATGACTTTCGAAACATGATGAGCGCTTATTTGTCCCCTGCAGTACGAGTTAAGTTTATACCCATACTGCCAATTTGTGCGACTTGTCGATTCCTCATTGACATGAAGTGATGAAGCAAAGTAAACGAGAGCAAAGCATGCTGATGTTCTTGTGAGCAAAATGATCGCCCTTTGTTCGTTTGAGTTGACTTTTTAACCATTTGAATAAAAGAGACTAATTTTTTGTTGACCAGATAAATTAATCCGTTAAAGTACGCCTCGTTCTCACGGCAAAGGCCGCAGAGACAGATGGTGTCTAACCCATCGCATGATTGCGTTGCCCTGGTGGTGGAATTGGTAGACACAAGGGATTTAAAATCCCTCGGCGTTCGCGCTGTGCCGGTTCAAGTCCGGCCCGGGGCACCATCAGAATCTTTGGTGACAGAGATACAAAATCAGAAAGGCGCCTTGGCAGAGTGGCTATGCAGCGGATTGCAAATCCGTGGACCTCGGTTCGACTCCGGGAGGCGCCTCCACTATTTCTAAAAACCGGCCTTGTGCCGGTTTTTTACTATCTGGTATTGTCAAACTATTCTAATACACATTTATTATTGAATAATTAATTTTTGTACAAATACCAACCTCAATTATCAGTTAATCACTCTTTAACAGGTTTTCCTGAATTGCTATCTATAGCGTTATATTATCAATGTGATTTTAGTTCAATATTGAAAATAAAGTTGTGCATATATCCTGCTTGTTTCTCTATATGTCTCTAGTTGATATTGCACTGTATCGCTCAGTCTGTCTTTTAATCGAGTATAAAACTAGGTGAGCAAAAAACTTTCACCACTTTAATTTAACGTAAATTTAACAATTAAAGATGGATAATATTACTCATGAGTTGTTGAGGTATATTATTAGAATGACTCGCTATTAAGTTAATGAATTTAAAGGTTATAACTTTATGCGATGAAATTGAGATTGTTTTAGTTAAATTTATAATTGTTTGATTTTTAATGATTTAAATTGGCTGTAGTGCAAGTGATTTATTAAGGTCATTGTTGAATACAAAGGCTGTTCATATAAAACAATCATAAGATTATTTTAAGTAACTGACAAAAATGGATAAATTTATTATTACACAAACTTAACCTAAATTACTTATCACTCTGGTTGAATTTTGACCGGTTGCTTTGCTATGATTCCGGCTCTTATATTTTTGGTGGTTATCCTTTTATAACCATGTTGATGTATATAGGAACATATTTGGCTTTATAGGCTAGGGCATTTTATTTCCTAAAATTTATATTATTTTACCCTACCATTTCTGCTTATATTGGCGGGAAGGTGAACTCGTTATTAAATTAAAATTAGGTGAAGCAGTGATAAAAAATATTAAAATAAATAGAACAATCCTAAATAAAGGGTTGTCATTTTTATTAGTAATATTCGCTTGTTTACAGAGCATCCATTACGCCAGTGCAGCAGGAAGTACGACGGGACAGCAAAATACATTGGTTATCCTGCTGAACTTCAAAGAAAACCCAAATGAGCAGCCATTAACTTTGTCAGAGGCAAATAATCTAATCTTTGGCACAGTAAATGACTTCTACCGTGAAAGCTCTTTTGAGCAAATGTGGCTGTCTGGGAAAGTCGTGGGTTGGTTTAATTTACCGTTGTCTAATCAGGTTTGTGATTTTGCCGCTGTTCAAGATGCAGCGGATCAAGAAGCCATCGCAGCGGGAGTGAAGCTTGAAGAGTACGATCGTATTGTTTACTTGATGACAAAAACGGCATGTGGTGTCGCTGGATCCGCAACTATTGATGGCATGCCTTCACGCGCGCACATCAATGGTGATTTTTCTCCGATGAACATCGCTCATGAGCTTGGACATAACTTTGGTTTGCATCACTCTCGTGCTCTTGATTGTGGCGAGCATACGCTTTCAGACAACTGTACGTTGCGTGAATACGGTGATACCTATGATGTAATGGGTGGTCCAGACATCGGCTATTTGAATACTTTCCAGCGCGAGCGACTAGGATGGCTAGAGGGAGAGCACGCTTCAAAGACACTGGAAGTTACTCAAAATGGTACATACTCCATCGCGAATTACGAGACGACTAGTGCTCAGCCAGTTACGATAAAAGTACCTCGTGGTACTGATCCTTCTACAGGTGCAAAAAAATGGTTTTACATTGAATACCGCCAGTCTATTGGGTTTGACGACTTTTTAGATGCTCGTTCTTACTCGTTCTATCGTGGGGACGTTACGGATGGCATCATCATTCGAAGCGCTGTAGAAGGCGATGGGCGCAGCAGTAATCTGCTTCACTTTAAAACTGATTCTGAATATCGTGCGGTTTTTGGCCGAAATGACTGGTTTGACCCATCTATGCCGGTCGGTGGTAGCTATACTGACCCAGACTCAGGTGTAACATTGAGTTTGGTGAGTGCAGCGAACGGCATCGCCGAAGTAAGCGTTGTCTTTGACGACTCTGACAACGGTAATATCGGGACTTGTACTGTTAATGCTCCATCAGTGACTGCGAAAGCTGCAACAAGCCACTCGGTTGCAGCCGGCGATGAGGTTCAATATCAGGTCACTATTACTAACAAAGATAGTGCAGATTGTTCAGCGAGCAGTTTTTCTGTGAACGCGTCAGTGCCAACTGGTTGGAAAGCAAGCAGCAATGCAATCACGCTAGCAGCAGGTGGAACCGGACAAGTAATGATATCAGTCGTATCTTCGGTTGACGCTAGTGATAAAGACTATGCTTTGAAGATGATCGTGACGCACGGAGAAGACTCAAGTCTGCAAACCGCAGCATCCGTGAATTACTCTGTAACCAATGAAATCTCGCCATCACCAGAGCTCGTTGCTGTTGATGATCAGGTGACTATGTCTTCGAAACAGTCGGTGATTATCGATGTGATGGCAAACGATGTTGTTGGAGAGCAAAACTCTGCAAGCGTGGTTTCTTTTACTAGACCAAGTAAGGGGCGACTAGAGCTGTTATCAGATGGCACCCTGCGTTACACACCTGAGAAGAAATTCAAAAATAATGACAGCTTTACCTATACCATAGGTGATGGTCAAAGCAGCTCGACCGCTCAGGTCTCAGTGAAGTTAGAGTCCTCATCTGGTGGCGATTCTGGCAACTCTGGTAACAATGGAAAAGGTAAGAATAAATAGAACGATATAGTTCGAAAGAAAACGCCTGACGAGTTAACGTCAGGCGTTGTTTTATTAAGTTGTAAGTAGACCTTATTCAGGGCAGTTAACAGGCTCTGGACAAGTTGGACATAGCGTACATTCTGCAGACGCTGTTATCGCTTCTACGACAACATTACCGAAGATAGTTTCACCACTCGCATCCACAGTATCTGTAAACGCTCTGACTTCTTCACCCGGTAATGGAAGGCCTTCACCATCTCCTGGGATTGGCTCGTAGTTACCAGTAAAGTCGTAACACTCAGCAGGCGCAAGCATACCAACCTGGATTGGATTCGAGTCTTTGTTGTCGATTACGACAATGCCGTCAATGGTGACATTGGAGGTATTACATACACTACCACTGTAATTGACTTGAAGACCGTATTCATTAATACCAGTATCTTCAAATCGATTCACGACGACGACACTACAGTCTTTCTCTAGAGACAATGAACCAGGGATGTTTTGGCTTGGGCATTCCCAATCTGCGTTGTCAGAAACCGCAACACCACCACCAGTTTCAAGTGCTGCGCTTACTTCTGCATAGTTAGTGATACCGTTTTGGTCAATAATAAACGAACCATTAAACTCTTGCGTTTGTCCAACGGCGAGCATCGCTAAATTGAACACATGGTCACCAGCAGCCATATCGTTGTCAACGGCTGTAGTGTCTGTTGCCACAACATCATACAATGCAAAGTCACCGGTGTTTTCTACAGTGAGTTTATAGTTGTATTTCAAAGTGTTACCATTGACAACATCACCAAATGTACAAGTTTTAGTGATTTTAATGTCTGGTACGCCTGGTGTGTAACAGAATGAAATATGACTTAAGCCATAGTATCTACCATTTTTCCCTACAGGTGAATGCAGCAAGGCATCATCTTGATACAATAATCCATCTGTGAAGTAGTTATATAGGTTTCCGTCAGGACCACCTTTAACAAAGATAGCTTGCATAATCACAGGGCTATCACCTTGATCCCAACTGAAGGTTTTTGCCCCAGGTTGTTGATCAATAACCACTTCAAGCATGCCATCACCGAAAGTGCCGTCTGTAACTGGCTCAAGCTTGTATTCTATCAAACCATCGATCCCTGGAAGTAATTGTTGACAGGTGTTATTCCCTTCAACAAATATTGGTTGCACGCCTCGGCTTGAAGGGTCGCCAGCGGATGCGTAAACAATTTGAGAGCTCAGCACTAAGCTAACCGCTATGACCCAAGTAAACAGCTTAAACATGCTGCTGATATTGATCGCTGTAAGTATATTCTGGCTACATAAAGTGGAACAACGGTAACTCTTATTGCCCCACCAAGAGTTAAATATGGTTTTCATAAAACCTCCTTGTGTAAGTGGGCTCGCTACGTCCTTGAGCCCACATACGTGATAGTTTTCTCACAGAGTTAAACTGCGTCGGTTGACTAGCATAGAGTGTTCCATATTTAACTTTTTGTATTTGTTGGTTATTTTTTATTTTTGTACAGAGGGGTGAACAGTTTGTTTATATTTTCATAAATGGTTGGGCTAAAACTTATTCGCTAAACTACTGAATATGTTTTAGTTAAATGAGTATTCAATTAGATGTGTAAAGGATGTAACACTATGCAAACAGGTGTTACACATCACCTTCACATTAGTTGGAGCAGGTGAGTAAGCGTATATTTCATATTCATAGTGGACAGTTTCAATACCGTCGTTTTTGTGCACCTGTCACAGGTGTAAACAATAAAGTGTCAATCTGTAACATTATCCTAGAACACGTATATATCTTTGTTATCGTAGGTTTTTTGTCTCTTTTGTTTTCTTTCTCTTTCTTTAAAATTGAACACTCTGTTCATTCTCTTCGCTGTTGAAAATATTTAGTTTAATAAAATCATAACCTTAAGTAGTGGCATGCTCTATGCGTTATACAAGCCGAAACGAAAGTTGTATCTCGCTTTCACTCTTTCTTAAAAGGCAATTAATGACATAGGGACCTTCGTCTAGCTTTAGAAGCGTTCTAAGGAGTAGGTTATGAATTCTTGTAAGTCAGGTATCTGGCATACGATGAAGAGCTTTCTTTATGCAATATTTACAAGTTTGCTAATAGGTAGCTCTGCATTTGCAACACCAACAGATGGCGTATTTGAGTTAGAAGCAAATGCTAATGCGATAGATGACTCTGGAGTGGGAGCTCCAGATGACTGGTCAACGCCGCCAAACAGTGGTGGAGCATTAGTATTTAGCTTTGAGAATGACACGGCAACACCGGATACAATCTTTACTGGTGGTAATAAAGACATCAAAGACATACCAGAACTCGGTTGGAAGACTGGGACGGTACTTGATAAAGGGGATATTCTTCATGCGTATGCAGCGGCATACAACATTAATAATGACCTTGTACTCACCTTTGGTGCAGACCGCTTTGGTAACAGCGGTGATGCCTTCTTAGGTTTTTGGTTTTATCAAGACTCAGTCAGTACAAACCCAGACGGTACATTCACTGGTCAACATATTGCTGGCGACCTTTTGATTCAGGTGAATTATTTGCAAGGGGCAAATGAGGGGCCAGAAATTTTGGTTCTTGAATGGGACACAACTTGTGCGAAAGCTGATAACAATAATCCACAAGATGGTCAGTGTGCTGCGACAAACTTACGTTTGAAAGTTAAGACAAATGCACTGTGTTCACCGGGCGCGCAAGATGTGTGTGCTTCAACCAATACAACTGACTCACCTGCACCATGGGCGTATACGCCAAAAAGTGGTGTCGAAAATGTCTTCCCTCCAGAAACCTTCTTTGAAGGTGGTGTAAACCTTACTGAACTTCTACAAACAGACACCTGTTTTAGCTCATTTGCAGCCGAAACAAGAGCATCAAGCAGTATTACCGCTCAGTTGAAAGACTTTGTGGTTGGTGACTTTGAGTTGTGTAGTGTTGATATCACTAAAACATGTAATCAAGCGGTCGTGAATGAAACAGAAGATGGTTACGTTTACTCATACAGCGGCGACGTGATTAATGATGGTGTTGGTACGCTATACGATGTTGTTGTAGAGGATTTAGAAGCAGGTACTACACATAGCTTAGGTGCCATTGCTTCAGGTGACAGTGCTTCATACAGCGGCAGTTTTGAAAGTACAAATAACGGTCTAACTAATACAGTAAGAGTCACAGCAGCTGCGACTCCGGGTGGTCAAGCGACCATTACTGATACAGCGAGTGATCCATGTGAGTCATTGAGCTTGTCTCCAATGATTAGTGTAACGAAATCATGTGAAAGCGGCTTCAAACTTACTGAAAACGGTATCATTGCAGAAGTGAGCTTCTCGGGAATGGTATGTAACACAACGCCTGGACTTACTTTAGTGAATGTTTCTGTTGTGGATGACTCAGGTACGCCTGAGGATACTTCTGATGACGTGAAAGTGGTAGATAATATCGAACTCGCTTCGGATCAATGTCAGTCTTATACTGGTAGTTATATCCCAACGGCATTTAGCAATGCAGAAACACAATCTTTCCGTGATACTGTGACAGCGGTTGGTTTCTTGAAAATCGATAATACTCAAGCGACGAATACAGCTTCTGCAGACTGTGACATTTGTCCTGCACCAAGCAACTAATTGACGTCTTGTGAATAAAAAGCCTGGAGTATTCTCCAGGCTTTTTCATATTGAATTGCGTGATTTAGTTCGGTTTCCCTTTACCGTTTCCACCACCATTCCCACCAGAACTCGATTGTAAGGTGATGCTAATCGTCGCGGTTGAAGAAGATTGACCGTCACTGATCGTATAAGTGAATGAATCATTATTCTTAAACTTCTTCGAAGGTATGTATTCAATGGAGCCATCGCTCAGTACACGGGCGCTGCCTTTGTTTGGCTTAGCGACCGTAATTGCAAGAGAAGTCGATTGTTCAAATGAGTCATTATTTAACTGTTGGATGCGAACGACGGATTTATCACTGATCGTTACGCTATCATTCACCGCTTCAAGTGGTGACGTTGACTCAGATAACACTGTGTAAGGTAGCTCGGTTTTGGCTGATTGTTCATTTTCAGCATCTATAACGTCAACGGCTATGCTGTAAGAGTTCGGTTGAGCATCGCTGTTTGACGTAACCATGACCGTCGTTTCTGCACTCATGCCGGAAGGAACCGTCAAGGCTCTTGCGTCATAATTCCATCCGTCAGGAACGCTTAAAGCTGTTGTATAGGTCGCGTCTGCACATTCTGTATTGTTCTGGTTCGTCACTTTAAGATTATACGCTAATGTTTCTCCGGCATTAGCATCAGAACCTGAAAGTGGGGTTAGAGAGAGTAGAGGCGATGTCGCAACGCATTGCCCTGATTCACCACCAAATATGACACTGACCTGTGCGTTTTGACCATTAGCACTTTCCAAAGTAATCGACACGCCTGTTTTTGGATCGGTGAACGTTCCACCGATTGGAAGAGCGGGGTCTTCCCAGTCATTACTCCCAAATAATTGTTTGAAAGTGGAGTCAGGCTTCATGTGTAGCAAGCGGCTACTTTTAAGATCACCGTCTGTCGCTAGGCGCACAACCACACCTTCTGTCACATCTTGGCGGTATACGATGTACGAACGGTCACGTAAAAAGCTGTCGTAGCCAAGAGCTTGTCGATATTCAACGTAAAACCATTGGCGCTGGCCTGTAATTGGATCGGTACCTCTTGGGATTTTTAAAACTTTTGATGAAGTACTTTCAAAGTCTTCATAGGCATCAATAGAGTAAACACCATCACTAGAAATGATTTGAGCAGGGGAGGTCTGCCACCCTAAGTTTTCCAATTGGAAGGCGCTAAAGTAACCCATATCGTAGTTACCCATTGTATCGTAGCTATCACCGTACTCTATGACACGGCAATCACCAGCCAACGTACCGTCTTTACAGTCGAGTGCGGAAGCGTGATGCAATCCAAAATTATGTCCTAATTCATGGGCGATAACTCGAGGCTCGAAAACCGCATTTATTGACGCTCTAGAGGGAGTTACTCCTTGACTACCAGAGCCTTCTGATGCACATCCAGTTTTGGTTGTTAAGTAGATAAAACGGTCATAGTTTGATAGTTGATATCCCGCAGTTTCAGCCATTTTGTTGGCTTCCGCAGCTACAGCATCATCATCGCAAATTTGGTTTGATATCGGCAAGGTGAATGTTCCAGCAACATCACCAGTTAGCCAAAGTTGCCCCTGGGACATTTGCGAATAGAAGTCGCTAACGGTACTAAAAACAACTTGATGGGCGTCTTCTTTAGAGATCGGGATCTCTTGAGGGTTTTCTTGGAAATTGACGAGTACAACTAATGTTTTTTGTTCACCACTAGCCACTTGCTCAACATAAGCCTCTGATGAAAAAGAATATGCTGACACGAGGGTTACAAAGCCAAGAGCTAGCAAGCGTAAATTTGACGCAACAAAGCCCAATTGAGGGAGGATGACCTTCTTCAATTTATATACCTACTTAATATTTTGATATTAAATGAAATTACAAATTCATAATGTTTTAAATAAAATAAATAACGAGCTCTACCCAAATAGAACCAGTAATTATCAAGTGTGCATTATGTTTTATAAAGTTTGTTTTATATTTGTGTGTGTTTATTACTTTTAAACACGAGGCGAGATATTATCAGAAGGGGTGGTTAAAATTCAACCATGCATTTAGGTTTTTATAAGTTAATGAATTATAATGTTTAACTAATTTTTACTGGTGGTTTTTATAAAAATAATAAGAGACAATATTGTATGCAACAAAAGTAGTTACAAAGACAGTAGTAATATTACACCGTGTAGTATGCAACACTCATAATTGTTTGTTATTTCTTTTGTTTTATATAAATTACTTATTAAAAATAAGACGTTATCAATTCCATAGAGAAAATTGTCAAATTAAAGAAATATTAATTTCAAAAAACAAGAGACTTATTATATCTGGATATAGGCAACGCCATTTTTGCCATTTTTCTTTATCTCATACATTGCATGATCGGCTTTTTGATAAACTTCATTAAACTGTTGTTTTCCTTTATCAAATAGACAAACACCGATGCTCATTCCAATCGTTACTTTATTTAAGTCCTGATTTATCACAGGAATGATGGAACTTAAGAGTCGATCACAAAGTTGAGATATTTCTTCTTGATTTGAATAAGAGCTTAAAACGACAAACTCATCTCCTCCTATGCGTCCGACTTGAGACTTGCTTGGCGCAAGCTCTGTTAAGCTATTGGCGATATTAATGAGGAGAGTATCACCAGTATGATGACCTAGCTGGTCGTTAACTGCTTTAAAATTATCTATATCAACAAACACTAAGGCAGACTGCTGAGACGGCTTGGTTTGAGGTTGATGATTAAAGTTTTCCTCAATTGCTTTTCTATTTAACAGTCCGGTCAATGGATCACTCGAAGCTAACTTAGCCAGTTGCTGCTCATATCGCTTTTCTTTTGTAATATCGATATGAGTGCCCATCATGCGCAGTGGTTCGCCATCAGAACCATACTCGACGATGCGCCCTCGATCGTAGACCCAACTATCACTGCCGTCTTTATGAATCATGCGATGAACTACCTCATAAAGGTTGGTTTTGCCAGCTAGGTGAGCTTCAAATGCACCCACCGCAAGATCATAATCTTCAGGGTGGAGATTGTTTTTCCACGTTTCAACCGTCGCGGTTAACTCATGGGGCTGATAACCTAGCATTTTTCCCCACTGCATATTGAATATCGTCAAAGTACCTGAAGGAATATGCTGCTCCCACAAACACAGTCCATTACTGTCGAGTGCAGCATTCAACTTTTCTTGTAGTCGCGCATTCTTCCGCTTCAGCTCTTCATTTTCTTTTTCTAAGCAGGCAATTCGAGTTAGATATTCTTCCATTTTGCGCATAATTTACGTCGTTTTCGGAGCGACAATATACGAAAAATACTTTGCAATTTCTATGATTGAGCTTGGAGATATAAGTATTGAATATGCGGTAAATAATAAAGAATCGGTGATGTTACTTAAGAGCTGCAAAGTAAATGCTTGGAAAACAAAGAAGGAAATAGGGGGTAAGCGAGGGGCTCTCCTGGTGCAAAGTCTTAAATGGAGGCCTTTGCACCGGGACTACTGAGGGTTAGCGGTTTAGTGCACCACAACGCTCAGGTTGGTATGTGATATCGACAATTTCAATTGTCTTCACTTGATTATTTGGCATTGGCCAGTCAAGTTTTTGGCCGACAGACAAACCGATCAGTGCGCTGCCTACGGGTGCAAAAATAGAGATATCATCACTGCTTTTCAGTTCAGAAGGGTAAACCAGTGTCTTTGTCATGGTTCTATCTTCACCTGAAAATTTAAACTCTACAGTCGAGTTCATCGTGACCACGTTATCTGGCATTTGTTCTGGCTCAAGAACTGTTGCTCGGTCGAGCTCTGCTTCTAATTCCACAAGCTCCGCTGCGATGTTTGGCATTTTATCCAACAAGGCCGTGATTCGGTTCATATCTAAGCTTGAGATGTAGATAGAATTGTTTTCTGACATTTTATGACTCCCAAATAAAAGGCCGCCTCACAAAAATGGGACGGCACTCTATATGTCAATTACGGTATCAATCATATGGACGCTATTCCATATGAACTAAACCTGATTTTAGTCTTTATAGTGCGACTTAGCTAGTAAAAAATTTTTGTTGTGAAGTTTGATTTTTCTAAATCTTTCAATCACTTCAGATATTGTTCTCTGATCACCTTGAAACGGTGAAGTCAAGTGAGTGCGTCGTTTAGAAGCAAAACAGGACTTATCGTAGGTGTGCTCGGTTTCGATGGTCAACCTAACTTCATAAAAGCAAAACGGTATAGTCCGTTGCTAGCATGGCTTCGGTTATCTCAGTTTGTTAAAACTACCAATATCCGTTAATAAATTACTTTTTATTTCGCAATAGTCAGATAAATACGTTCATCTACCCCTTTAGGGTAGTTTGAAATTGTAATTGATTTACATCATGTATTAATTTTCTTTCACAATTAACAATGAGCTCAGTGATAAGAACCTAACCCTTAGGAATTATAATGAGCAAGTTGAAGCTAGTAGTCATCGGTAACGGTATGGTAGGGCACCGTTATATTGAAGACTTAGTCGAGAAAGCTGATATGTCTAATATAGACATTACGGTTTTCTGTGAAGAACCTCGTGTCGCATACGACCGTGTGCACCTTTCCTCTTACTTTTCTCACCATACTGCAGATGAACTTTCTTTAGTAAAAGAAGGCTTCTACGAGAAACACGGTATTAACTTGCTGATCGGCGAACGCGCGATTAACATCAACCGTGAAAACCGCATTGTTTACTCAAGCACTGGCCGTGAAGTTCAATACGACAAGCTGATTCTTGCTACTGGCTCATTCCCATTTGTTCCACCTATCAAAGGTCACGAAAGCAAAGACTGTTTTGTTTACCGTACTATCGAAGATCTTAAAGCGATCGAAGCGTGTGCGAAGAAGAGCAAATCAGGCGTTGTTGTCGGTGGTGGTCTGCTAGGTCTTGAAGCAGCAGGCGCATTGAAAGCACTGGGTGTAGAAACGCATGTTGTTGAGTTCGCACCGAAGCTAATGGCTGAGCAACTTGACCTTGCTGGTGGTAACCAACTTCGACAAAAGATCGAGCGTATGGGCGTGAACGTTCACACTAGCAAAAACACGCTTGAGATTGCGCCAGAAGGCACAAACGCACGCAACGTTATGCGTTTTGCTGACGGCTCAGAGCTAGAAACAGACTTCATCGTATTCTCTGCAGGTATTCGTCCACAAGACAAACTAGCACGCCAAATGGAGCTAGAAGTGGCACCTCGTGGCGGTGTTGCTATCAACGATCATTGTCAGACTTCTGATGAGAACATCTACGCGATTGGTGAGTGTGCGTCTTGGAACGAAATGTTCTACGGCCTTGTTGCTCCTGGCTACAAGATGGCGACAGTTGCTGTTGACCACCTACTAGGTAACACAGAAAGCAAATTCGAAGGCGCTGACATGTCTGCGAAGCTGAAACTTCTAGGTGTAAAAGTAGGTTCAATCGGTGACGCGAACGGTCGTACTGAAGGCTGTAAGAGTTACGTTTACCAGAACGAAGAACAAGAAGTTTACAAACGTCTTATCGTTTCTAAAGACAACAAGAAACTGCTTGGCGCGGTTATGGTTGGTGACACCTCTGACTACGGCGACCTGCTTCAACTTATGTTGAACGAAATCGACCTACCAGAACACCCAGATGCGTTGATCCTTCCTGCTCACGCAGGCGCTGAGAAACCAGCATTAGGTGCAGACGCTCTACCAGAAAGCGCAGTGATCTGTTCTTGTTTCGACGTGACAAAAGGCAAGATCGCACAGGCGGTTGCTGATGGTAATCATACGCTTGCTGACATCAAAGCAGTGACTGGCGCAGGTACAGGCTGTGGTGGTTGTATTCCTCTAGTGACGTCTGTTCTAAATGCTGAGCTTGCTAAATCTGGTATCGAAGTGAAGAACGACGTGTGTGAGCACTTTGCATACTCACGCCAAGAGCTGTTCCACCTAATCCGTATTGAAGAGATCAAAACGTTTGATGAGCTTCTAGAGAAATACGGTAAAGGTTACGGCTGTGAAGTTTGTAAACCACTGGCTGGTTCTATCTTGGCTTCTTGCTGGGGTGAGCACATTCTTAAGCCACAACTGGTTAAGCTGCACGACACGAACGATAACTTCCTAGGTAACATCCAAAAAGACGGTACTTACTCTGTTATCCCACGTATGGCGGGTGGTGAAGTAACACCTCAAGCACTGGGTGCGTTAGCGAACGTTGCAGCAGAATACAACCTATACACCAAAGTAACCGGTGCTCAACGTATTGGTCTGTTTGGTGCTCAAAAAGACGATCTTCCAGAGATCTGGCGCAAGCTTATCGACGCTGGTTTCGAAACAGGTCAAGCGTACGCAAAAGCCCTTCGTATGGCGAAGACCTGTGTTGGCTCAACGTGGTGTCGTTACGGCGTTCAAGATTCTGTTGGTCTGGGTTCTTACATCGAGAACCGTTACAAAGGCATTCGTACACCTCATAAGATGAAGTTCGGTGTTTCTGGCTGTACTCGTGAGTGTGCGGAAGCACAAGGTAAAGACCTTGGTATTATCGCGACTGACGCAGGTTGGAACATGTACGTATGTGGTAACGGTGGTATGAAACCTCGTCACGCAGACCTACTTGCAAGTGACCTAGATAAAGAAACACTAATCAAGTACATCGACCGCTTCATGATGTTCTACATCCGTACTGCTGCGCCACTACAACGCACATCAGTTTGGATGGAAAACATGGAAGGTGGCGTTGACTACCTACGCGAAGTGATTGTTAACGACAAGCTTGGTATCAACGCTCAACTAGAGGCAGACGTAGCGAAGCTTGTAGACGAGTATGAGTGTGAGTGGACTGCGACCATCAACGACGAATCACAACTGACTCGTTTCGCGCACTTCATCAACTCTGACAAGCGCGATGACAACGTTGTGTTTGTACAAGAGCGTGAACAGCACCGCCCAGCAACCTTCACGGAAAAGCACCCTGAAGCGAAAGGCGACATCCTACACGTAGCGATCACTGAAGCATAAGGGAAGGTTGATTATGTCATTTGAAAAGATTTGCCAAATCAGCGACATCGTACCGGGCACAGGTGTTTGTGCACTGGTTGATGGTCAGCAAGTTGCGGTATTCCGCCCAACACAAGCAGAAGAAGTGCTGGCGATCAGCAACACAGACCCGTTCTTCCAATCAAACGTGCTTTCTCGCGGTTTGATCTGTGAGCACCAAGGCGAGCTTTGGGTGGCTAGCCCACTTAAGAAGCAACGCTTTAACCTGACAACAGGTGCGTGCATGGAAGACGAGCGTTTTAGCGTGAAAGCGTACAAAACCCGCGTAACCAACGGCGAAGTAGAAATCTCTGCGTAAGCTTGGTTTTCATTCCCTCCTCTTAGGGGGAGGGAATGAACTGAAACCTAGATTTAATAGACAAAGGCTTTCCAAGCATCAACTCAGGGGAACAGGGAAGCGAGGTGTTGTAGACAGCGTTCAGGTGTCAACGGGAAGCCTTTCTCTATTCAATCTTTAACTTTTTAACTTTCAATTTTGGATAAGGACACATTCATGTCTACTGATTTTAAGCCTGCAGAATTCGTGCAAACCATGATCAATGTTGGTGAAGCGAAAACCAATACAAGCACGCGAGATCTTCTGCTTCGCGGTACGATGGCTGGCGTTATTCTTTCGCTTGCGGTGGTGGTTGCTATTACCGCGATTGTACAAACGGGTATCGGCCTTGTAGGAGCACTTGTTTTCCCCGTTGGTTTCGTAATTCTAAGTGTGATGGGGTATGACCTAGTGACCGGTGTTTTTGGTCTAGCGCCTCTGGCTAAGTTTGCGAACCGTCCGGGCATCACTTGGGGTCGTATCTTCCGTTGTTGGGGTCTTGTAGGCTTGGGTAACCTTATCGGTTCTCTGATCGTTGCTTACCTAGTGGCTATCTCTCTAACAGGTAACTTCTCTCTAGAACTGAACGCAGTAGCGAAGAAATTTGTCGCTGTTTCTACGGCGCGTAGCCTTGGTTTTGAAAACATGGGTATGGACGGATGGATCACATGTTTCGTACGCGGCATCTTCTGTAACCTAATGGTGTGTCTAGGCGTTATAGGCAACATGACGGCACGTTCGGTGTCTGGTCGCGTAGCAATGATGTGGTTCCCAATCTTCATCTTCTTTGCGCTAGTATTTGAACACACCGTAGTAAACATGTTCCTATTCCCACTAGGTATGATTCTAGGTGCGGATTTTGGTATCGCGACTTGGTTGAACTTCAACCTTATTCCAACCATTCTAGGTAATATTGTTGGTGGTCTCGTAATGACTTGTATTCCACTGTACCTAACTCACGCGAAAACAGCGCCTTCTATCAACGTAGTTGAAGAAGAAGTAAAAGCAGAGCCTGCAATCGCAAAATAAACCGCTTTTATCTGGCCCTACCTATGGTAGGTAGGGCTGTTCAACGGGGTGATTTTAACCTTGAGTTAATGACTTGAGTGTTACTTTTTATGTCCAAATTTTCGATAGGCGTTGATATGACAACTGTTAACTCATCTTTAAACAGCGGCTTTGTTTCTCTTGTTGGTGCAGGTCCTGGTGATCCTGATTTGCTCACAGTAAAAGGCTTAAAAGCCATTCAAGCGGCTGAAGTTGTTGTGTACGACCGATTGGTATCAAAAGAGATTCTTGAGTTGGCTCATGCATCAGCAGAGATGATTTATGTTGGGAAAAAACTCGATTTTCACTGTGTGCCTCAAGATCAAATCAACCAAATCTTGGTGCAAAAAGCGCAAGAAGGTAAGCGCGTTGTGCGCCTAAAAGGTGGGGACTCATTTATCTTTGGCCGTGGTGGTGAAGAGCTAGAAGAGCTAGCCGAATTTGGCATCAAATACGAAGTGGTTCCGGGTATCACAGCAGCAGCGGGTGCAACGGCTTATGCTGGTATTCCATTAACACACCGCGACCATGCACAAAGCGTTCAATTTATCACTGGTCATGTACAAAAAGATGGTCGTGAAATTGAGTGGCATTCACTAGCTCAGTCTAATAACACGCTTGTATTCTACATGGGTTTGAAGCAAAGCGGCCATATTATGGATAAGCTGATCACTCATGGGTTAGATCCTGAGATGTCATGCGCCATTATTGAAAACGGTACGCGCCCAGAGCAGCGCGTGTTCCAAGGAAAGTTGAACGAGCTATCGATCATGGCAGAGCAAGCCGTGAGCCCAGCATTGATTGTGGTTGGTAGCGTGACTCAACTTCACAACAAGTTGGATTGGTTCGCAAAGTAACATTGCCCAGAAGTGACTATATTTTACAGGGGCTTTGCTGCCTCTGCATTTCTTGCTTACGCATAGGCATTTGATCAATGAGGTTGTTGATAAACGGCCAGTCTGTTTCTGCGCCCCAGCGGTGCTTTTCTAGACCATCTTTACCAAGCAAAATAGCGGTGTGAGATCCTTTTTCGACCTCATAAAGACGAGCTAGCATTTTTAGGTCGAACTCTTCTTTAAGCCAAGCAGGAAAAGTATAACCTTGTTCTGTAATGACCAGCGTGACGACATCTCTGTCTTCCAACTCACACTCATTCATAAGTGTTTCTAGCAAGAATTGTTTGACGTATTCATCATTTTCTGGCGCAAAGTAGAGCACACTTCTATGTGGCCAGTATTTGGAGTGCGCTGGATAACCAAATGCTGTCGATGACAAGATACAAGAAAGCAGTATCACTAGTAACTTTCCGCCCATGACAGTTCCCCTAGAAACCCAAATAACTTTTTATACGTTAAGTTTAGTGGAATTGGCTCATTGTGCTTTTTCCAAAACTGGCATAGGGTAGGCAGCAAATAAATTGAGCGTAGAAATAGATGAGTTCGGAAAGCAAACAAAAAATCGCCATTTTGGTTGATGTACAGAATGTGTATTACACCTGTCGCGAAGCGTATCGAAGCAATTTTGATTACAACCAGTTTTGGTATGTTGCCACACAAGGGAAAGAGGTGGTAAGTGCTCGTGCTTATGCAATTGCGAGCAATGATCCCAAGCAACGTCAGTTCCACCATATTCTTCGTGGTGTTGGATTTGAGGTGATGCTTAAACCCTACATCCAGCGTCGTGATGGCAGCTCGAAAGGCGATTGGGATGTGGGTATTACTCTCGATGCAATTGAAATTGCTCCCGAAGTTGAGGAAGTGATTCTAGTTTCGGGAGATGGAGACTTTAGTCTGCTAGTAGAGAGAATTCAGCAGCGCTTCAATAAAACGGTGACCGTTTATGGTGTACCTAAGCTAACATCCCAAACTCTGATTGATTGTGCCGACAATTTTGTCGCGATTGATGACGATTTCTTGCTGTAGTGAATAGTGCAATAAAGAAAGGCGAGTCACTCAGGCTGTACGAAACGTACAATGACTCGCCTCTAATTTATCGTTGATTTGGCTAGTTACGAAGGAATGATCATTTGCCCTAGCAAGTAACCCAAGCAACACGCACCAATCACGCCGATTAAGCCCACAGACATGAATGAGTGGTTGAAGTACCACTTACCAATCTTAGTTGTGCCCGAGGTATCGAAGTTCACAGTCGCGATATCTGAAGGGTAGTTGGGAATAAAGAAGTAGCCGTATACCGCTGGCATCAAGCCGATAAGCAGCGCAGGTTCCAAACCTAAGCCGAGACCAACAGGCAGCATCATGCGAGCCGTTGCAGCTTGAGAGTTCACCACAACCGACACAATGAATAATGCAAGCGCGAATGTCCAAGGATAGTTGGTTACCATCTCTACGATGCCAGATTTAAATTGAGGCATAGCGTACTGGAAGTAGGTATCTGACATCCATGCAATACCGAAGATAGCAATCGCCGCCACCATACCAGATTTAAATACCACCCCATTTGGTACGTCGCGCGGGTCAGTTTTGGTCGCAAGCAAAATGATACCGCCGAAGCAAAGCATCATCATTTGAATCACAACTGCCATGCTGATTGGCTTCGAGCCATCTACGATGGTACGAATGTCTGGCCACATCGCGATAACGACGATAACCAAGATCGATGCAATGAACAGCAATACAGAGTTACGAGCACTTGTTGGTAGTACTTCATCAAGAGACGTCGCAGTTGTGTTGAGGATCTTTTCGCGCCACACAGGATCTTTCAAACGCTCTTGGTATTCTCATCGTCGTCTAGCTCTTTACCACGCTTTAGGCTGTAAAGTGACATCAACAACGTACCGAATAAGGTTGCAGGTACAGTAACGAGCAGAATTGAGAGCAGAGTGATCTCGTGTTGAATATCAGAGAGTTGCGCCAAGTAGTAAACTACGGCCGCTGAAATTGGCGAGGCTGTGATTGCGATTTGAGAGGCGACAGAAGCGGCAGCCATAGGACGCTCTGGACGAATGCCGTTTTTCAATGCAACGTCGCCAATGATTGGCATAATGGAGTAAACCGCGTGGCCAGTACCAAGCAGGAAGGTCATAAAGTAAGTCACGAAAGGAGCAATAAGGGTGACGCGTTTTGGGTTCTTACGAAGCACACGCTCGGCAACTTGCAGCATGTATTTCAAACCGCCAGCGGCTTCAAGAATGGAAGCACATGTTACCACCGCTAAAATGATCAACATGACGGTGACAGGAGGAGAGGTTGGCGGCATCTTAAAGATGAATACTTCAATCACCAAGCCAATTCCGGATACGACACCAAGGCCTATACCACCATAACGTGAGCCGATATACAGCATCACGAGCAAAAATAGAAACTCAAGATACAACATGTGGATTTCCTTATTCAAAACAGAGGGCTACATAGCCAAATTACCTCTTTGTATTGTCTCGATATTCAGAAAGAAAATACTTCATGTTGTTCACAATCCGCTGGATAAGAAACAGCAATATTCAATTATTGGCAATAACTCACGCTACACAGGGAAACTGTTAACACAGTTTTATCAGGGTGTTTTTATGCTGTGTATTTTTGCGGTCATGTCAGCGCTAAATGCGAAGAGGTTTAAGAGTTTGTTGCTATTCATCGCATACTTAACCAGACCTTACAGCTTCACAGAACTCGGAAATACATTCATAACTAACCCTAAAAGTGCTTCTTTGTTATGAAAACGCAAAGGATAATAGTTTGCATTGCGATTGGTGCTTGGGTATAAAGGTGTCAGAATGACTACACCAACAATAAGCCATCATGTCTGAGCAATTTTTCCCGCAACTGTTTCAAACTTCGAGTGAGATTACACCTTACCTACACGGTGATATCGGCGAGATAGGGCAAGAAGCTATCCATATCGAGAATGATATCAACCCGATCATCCAAGGCCTTTACCAGCAAATCTCGGAGGCTCATCCGGAAGCGGGAAAAGCATATTGGTTGACAAGAACGTGGGATTTACTTTGTTGGCAGCCAGTTTATGTCGCATTCATCTCTATTTACGGTTACCACACGTTGCCAAACATTCGCGAGATAGCGCAGCACCTCAAACCTTGTTTTGTTTCTGGGTACCGATTCGCCGACGAAGCGCATATACATGGCGAGCCAGAAGCGTTGATAAAACAGGCGGGGCGTCAAATCCGAGAACTGTTCGACTTCTATCAACAAGAGATGAGTCAATGGACACGCATTCGTCCTGGCTTCACCCATCAATTGATGTCGGACGGAATCATGGCTTGTTTAATTCGTCTCCAACAGCGCTTTCCGCAAATGACTAACTCGACACTTCAGGAGCATGCGGTCTTGTGGCTAAGCGCAATGGGTTTGGATGTTGATAATAGCCGCTCACTTCATGAGACGGAATCAGATCAGTCGCTAAAGTTAGTAAGAAAAAGTTGTTGTTTAGTCTATAAGTGTGAAGGCAGAAAGCTTTGTGCAGATTGTCCTCGTTTAGAGGAAAATCGACAGCTTATGAGCAAGAAGGTGCTTAATTAACATTTATTTAACTTGTGTAACAATGCTCGATTTGAGAGTGAGAATAAGTATCATTGCATGCTCTTGTTGACAACAAAAAGATAAATACAATGATGAAAAGGACGTTTTCTTTCAATCTCATCGTACTTGCGATGAGCAGTGGATACGCAGTTAGCTCAATAGCAGCAGAAGATCTTCAACAAACATCGACTCCGAGCGATGAGCAATTGGTTGTTGTAGGCAGTGTGATGCCGAAATCGATCTCCGATATTCCAGGAACGGTTTGGTTTGTTGGCCAAGAAGAGATTGCTCAGCAATATCGTGCGGGCAAGACACTGGGTGATATTCTTTCTGCAACCATCCCTTCTTTAGACGTCGGTACCGGTGGTCGAACTAACTATGGTCAGAACCTTCGCGGTAGAGCAATGTTGGTAATGATTGATGGTGTCTCGTTACAGTCTTCTCGCCCGATTAGTCGTCAGTTAGACGCAATAGACCCATTCAACATCGAGCGAATTGAAGTACTATCTGGTGCAACCTCCATTTATGGGGCAGGCGCTACTGGTGGTGTTATTAACATTATCACCAAGAAAGCGTACTCGGATGACTTGTCGTTTGAATCCTACGTGAGTGGCACTACAGGTTTTAATAGCAGCGATGACTTTGATTACAAACTCGCTCAGTCTATCTCGGGTGGTAATGAGCGAATTACCGCTAGAGGTTCGGTTGTGTACACCGAGACACAAGGTGCATTTGACGCAAATGGCGACATTGTCACCCCAGACATTTCACAGGGCTCTTTGCAGTATAATTCAACGCTCGATGTTATGGGATCGACCGAGATTCAAATCTCCGATGCCAGCAAGTTAAACCTTGTCGCACAATACTATGACAGCCAGCAAGATTCGCCATACGGTTTGTACATTGTTAACAATAAATTTGTTGATGTACGAGAGGGGTTCGATTCCGACCGTGAACATGGTACAGAGCGAGTTCTCTTAAGTGCGAACTACGCTCACGACAGCGTATTCGGTCATCAACTGATAGGCGAGTTATCTTACCGTAGTGAAGACCAAACCTTTACTCCTTATTACCAAAGTGCCTCTCAACAAAAAACAGAAGTTTTTGCTGGGCGCTTAGCGTTAGCTAAAAGCTGGGAGTCATTCAAACTTGTTTATGGTGTCGATGCGTACTTAGACCGTTTTGAAAGTAACCAGGCTCTGTTCGATCCAACCATTGCGAACAGCTCTGGGAACTTAATTAATCGAACCTATGCCGAAGTGGGGCGTTACCCAGATGTTGATGTGGCGTCTTACGCAATGTTTGTCCAAGGGGATTACCAAATCAATCAAGATTGGTCAGTACAAGCAGGCTACCGCTACCAATACATGGACAATAAGATTGATGATTTTGTTGCCTATAGTATACAAAAGAAGATCGCATCGGGTAATGGTGTATCAGCGGATGCGGTACCAGGTGGCAGCACTGACTACTCTGTGAGCTTATTTAATTTGGGCACCATTTATCAGCTTAACGATGAATCTCAGCTTTGGGCGAACTTCTCTCAAGGTTTCGAACTCGCTGATCCTGCAAAGTACTACGGCCAAGGTAGCTACGATGCCGCGGATGCAAATGGTCACTACGCGTTGAACAATAGCATTAACGTATCTGACTCAAAAATGTCGGGCATCAAAACGGACAGCTATGAAATCGGTTACCGATTAGATACCGATACTGTCGCACTGCAAGCGGCGGGTTACTACTCGGTGTCGGATAACTCAATCAAGTATGACAAGAAGACGCTCCTAATCACCAATGTTGATGACGAGCAACGTGTATACGGTGCCGAAGCAAACATTAACTACTGGGTAAACCGTGATATTTTGTTAGGTGCATCAGGTCACTATGTGGTTTCTGAGCTGAAAACCAACGGTAAGTGGGAAGATCTAAGCGCGGGTAAAGCAAGTACATCAAAAGCGAACGCGTGGGCGGCTTACTATCAGGATGGCTATTCAGTACGTTTACAAAGCCAGACGATGTTTGATTACGAAGATGACGCAAACAATAAACTAGATGGATACACTACGTTTGATCTTCTTGGTAACGTAACACTACCTATCGGGCAGTTAGGTTTTGGTATTCAAAACCTATTTGACGAAGACTACACAACCGCTTGGGGACAACGTGCGCAGATTCTTTATGCAGCACACTACGATGCAGCAGCGTACGACTACAAAGGAAGAGGTCGCACATTCACACTGAACTACAGTGTCGAATACTAAAGCTAACTCTCTCCGAATATCAAAAAAGCCGCTGAAAGCGGCTTTTCTTTTAGGCTTGATCTGTCTGCGCTGTGTCTACAACGTTTTCCGTGTGTTCTGAAGCTTGGTTTTGTTCTTCAGCTTCCATTTTCGCGCGTTCAGCTTTGGAGATATAACGCGGCTTATTGCTCTTATGTAGCTTAGCGTTATGCTTCTTCTGCTTCGCTTTCAAGATCTGATTGATTTTCTTCTTGCGGTTCATGGTGGTGGTCCTTTAATTTAGCGAGGCAGGATAGTTACTTTTTTATCAAGTTACAACTAAATAAGCGCCGGTATCGGTCGCAAAATTCAAGTACGTTCCTATGTCCAATCATCTATCGCGTTTTAATGGAGCCCAAATGAAAACACTGTACACCGAACGTTTGATACTGCGTCTTGTGAGTGTAGATGATGCACCATTTATACTAGAACTTTATAACCACCCAGACTTCTACCGTTTTGTCGGAGACAAACAAATTCGTACCGAATATGAAGCGGCGCGTTACATAAAAGAAAACATGCTACGCATGCAACAAATTAAAGGCGTGAGTTTACTCGTTGTAGAGAAGAAAGAAGATGGGCAACCCATCGGGATTTGTGGGTTGGTTAAACGTGACACATTACAATACTATGATCTCGGATATGGATTTTTACCTTCCGCTTATGGCTTCGGCTACGGAACGGAGTCTGCAACCGCAGTGCTGGAATACGCTAGAGAGGAAATGAAACTCGATAATTTGGTTGCCATCACCAATAATGACAATATTCGTAGTATAAGTTTGCTCAAAAAACTGGGCTTTGAGTTTGAACGAGTTGAGCAGCAATATGATAATGGCCGCACGTTAGAACTTTACACAATGATGTTGTGATTTTTGGATAGCGCATGAGCGATATTTTACTTGGCAAACTCGCCACTGAATTTAAGACAGTAAAAGCCATGGTAGAGGTTTACTGTCATGACCATCATGGAACAAAACGTGACTTATGCTCAGAATGTCGTGAGCTGCTTGAATACGCAGAAGTGCGCCTCGACCGCTGTCCTTATGGAGAGAATAAACCGACGTGTAACAAATGTCCGATTCACTGCTACAAACCAGAGCCGAAAGAACAAATGCGTTTGGTCATGCGTTACTCTGGCCCCAGAATGTTACTGAAACATCCCATCTTGGCGGTTCGTCATTTGCTTCATGAAAAGCGCATGGTACCGGAAAAGCCTGCAGCGAACGCGTCAAACCGTCACAAGCGTTTATCTAAACAAAAATTCGAAGAATAAAAAAACGAGGGCGACATGCCCTCGTTTTCGTTGAGTAGAAGCGGCGTGGTTAGAGGCCAGCGGCCATACGCTGCTTGGTTTTGCTCGCAGCAAGTAGCATGTATACGCCAGTCGCAACCAAAGCGGCAAACAAGTAGCCTAGCAAGCCGTGTTCTTGGCCCATGAATTTATCAGCGACAACAGGACCAGCAACAGAGCCGATGCTGTAGCTAAACAGCATGACTTGTGTCGCAGAGACAATAAAGCGTTCATCAAGTCCTTCGCAACCTAAGTTGATTGCAATCGGGTACAAGGCAAAAGTAGCTGCACCTAAAAAGAATAATGCTGCAGCCAATACCACGGCTGACGAGGAAATAAAGGTCATACCGATCGAAAAAATACCCAAAATACAGAAAAACGCCATTAGCACTGTGCGGCTCATATATTTGTTTAACGCGGTCACCATTGGTTGAACTAGCATGCCACCTAGAATCACTAGCGCCATCAATGTACCAATGTCTTGATGGCTAATTTTACGGTTAGTTAACTCAACTGGCATTAATCCGTAGATCGCGCCTAAGGTCAAACCTGAAACAACACAACCAATAATTGCTGCATGGTTTAGTTTGGCAATTTGCTTAAATGATAAAGCGGTTGATTCATGGCTGTTTGGCTGCTCACACTCAATGAACATTAGCACCAGCATCGCCATTAGGATCAACGTCGTGATCGCAATAAACGGAACGCCGCCACTTACGCCAAGCACGCCAATACCAAACTGGCCTAATGCTGAACCACCATAAAGCGATAGCATGTACAAGCTCAAACGTTTCGCACGCGATGCTTCGTCTCCAGACATTAGCCAAGACTCAACAATGACAAAAACACCAGCAACCGCGATACCCGCAATAAAGCGAGCGGCAAGCCACATCAATCCGTTAGCAAACACGGGTAGTGTGACGATAGTTAGCGAAAATACGGCCAAGCAACCAATAAACGCGTTACGGTGACCAACTTGACGTACGATACGTTCAATAAAAATCGCACCAGTTAATAAGCCGCCATAAAACACACTCGCCAACCAACTCGCGTAATCTGCTGAGATGTTGTATTCACCGAGCATGAGAGGGATCAAGCTCATTAAATAGCCCGAAGCCACCGCATAAAGAGACAGTGCGACGACTGGAACTGTAACTCGTGGTGATGCTGCAGGAACGACTGTGTTTTCCACTGTTTTGCGCCTATAAGTTAAATGAAATCTAAGGGTTATTCGGCGCGAATATGAGGCTAATAGTTAGGCAAGTAAAATGATAAATTTAAGTCGTTTCGACAAATAATATTTATTAACTAGATAGGTTGATAAGTTGCATAAAAACGCCAACCTACAAACAAGGTTGGCGTGGAAGATTATTTAGTAAGTGCTTGATTTAACCATTGATCGAATTGAGTTTTAGGTAACGCACCATTGATCATATCAACACGTTGACCATTTTTGAAAACCATAATGGTAGGAATGCTGCGAATACCAAATTGCGCCGCAAGTTGTTGTTGAGCTTCGGTATCAATCTTAACAAAACGAGCCGTTCCGGCTTGCTCATCAGCAACATCAGAGAAAACAGGAGCAAAACCAACGCACGGGTTGCACCATGGGGCCCAAAAATCTACTACAACAGGCATATCACTTTGTAATAGAGCAGAAAAGTTATCTTGTGTACCTTCGATAGGCGAGCCGTCTAAAAGTGCACTTTTACATTTACCGCAAGTTGCAGATTCGGCAACGCGCTCATTAGGGACACGATTTAGACCGCCGCACGAAGGGCAGCGAGTTTTAAACGATGACATGACTTCTTCCTTTATTACGTATTGATGAAAACATGACTTACCAGTCAGCCTCATTATTTGTATACTTATTTTTTAACCTGCCGAAATAACGCAGCGCAGGTTTGTATTTGAGCCTAAGGTTCTAAGAAATTTTATTAAAATACAACAATAAATAGGTCTGCGATGACAAATTACTACGCTGAAATTACAGGTTGGGGGAAATGTGTTCCGCCAGCCGTGCTCTCTAACGATGATCTTAGCACTTTCCTCGATACTTCCGATGAGTGGATTCGTACCCGCACTGGTATCGAAAACCGCCGTATTAGTCATGTAAACACGTCAGACATGGCGACCGTTGCTGCTAAACATGCATTAGCTCGAGCAGGCGTCGATGCGACAGACGTGGATTTAATCATTGTGGCGACTTGTTCACCAGATTCATTGATTCCAAATATCGCGTCTAAGGTACAGCAGAACCTAGGTATTCGTGCTGCCGCTGCCTTTGACTTAAATGCCGCATGTACGGGATTTGTCTATGGCCTAGAAACGGGCACACGTTTGATTCAATCAGGTAACTATCGTAACGCGATCATTATTGGTGCGGAAAGATTGTCTTTCTACATCGATTGGGCAATGCGAGATACCGCTGTTCTATTTGGTGATGGTGCGGGCGCCGTTGTGTTATCAAGAACGGAAAAAGAAACGGGTTTACTACAGTCTCAAATCGGTTGTGACGCAAAAGGCCGCGATATTCTGTCCGTACCAAAGTTTGGTACTTGTATGGATCGCTTTGCGGAAGACAACGGTTACTGGGATTTCAACTTTGTAGGACAAGAAATTTTCAAACGTGCAGTAAAAGGCATGGGGCTAGCTGCGAAAACCGTACTGAAAGCATCACAGTTAACGACGGAACAAATCGATGTTGTGATTCCGCATCAAGCTAATATTCGTATTATTCAAACCTTGTGTGACCTGTCTGGAATTCCACACGACAAAGCGTTTGTTAACATTCAAAACTATGGCAATACTTCAGCTGCGACGGTGCCAATTGCATTGTGTGAAGCGGTAGAGCAAGGTCGAGTTAACCCAGGTGATAACATGCTTCTCGCTGCGTTTGGTGCTGGTTTGACATGGGGTGCGGCAGTATTGAAATGGGGTGACCGCGTAACGCCAGTTTCTGAAAGTGATGCGGTTCTGCCTGAATGTGAGCAATCCGCGTTAGAATTACTTGAGCGTGCCATTAAGCTGTGTAACGAACGCCGTCGCGACGAGGTGTAACGGACACTCTGCAAACATAAGATGAGTAAGGGAGCGCGAGGCTCCCTTATTTGATGATGAGTTCTACAGCTAACCTGTAAAATATCTTAAGCCATAAAACCCAGGTTTGAATGAGTAAAATTACGGATGTTCGGGAACACGTATTCCAGTGCAGCGTTATCACTCACGCCCATCCACTGTGCTAGTGTTGAACCAACTTGATCAGCGGCAATTTGGGGTATGAGTCGGCCTTGAGAGTAATCATCGTTTCCGCCCAGTATTAGTTCCGGCCATGTACCGATAGGTTGTTTCCCATTTACCGCGCCTCCAATTAATAGTTGATGGCCACCCCAGCCATGATCGGTACCATTTCCGTTGCTCATCATCCGTCGACCGAAGTCAGACATAGTGAAAGAGGTGACTTGCTTGTTTAGCCCTAACCGTTCGACCGCACGATACATTGCTAAAAGGTTTGTCGCGAGATCCTCAAGTAACACTGGATGACGTGCCAATTGCGAATCGTGCAGGTCATACCCAGAGTGTTTAACGAAAAAGACTTGTCGTTGCTGCTTCAGGACATCTTGGCTTGCTATCAATTTGTACACGGTTTGCATCTGCTTGCCGAGCGTCGATGACGTAAACAGCGGCTCGTCAGCAATGTGGTTGAGTTGCTCGCTCAGTACACTGCTCATTACCATCGACTCATCAACCATCAAATTAAAATGACCATTAAATGGATTGTCAGTTTGATGAGAGAGAAGGCGATCATAGATACCCTTGTATAGCGGGTTATCAATCGCGGTAAGCTGAACTGCGCGATCTTTTTTCAGGACGGTTTGGCGGTGTTCCATTGCCCGTAACCAAAGCGAGTTGCCATGCACACTGTATAGCGGTGTTATTTCTGATTCAGAGTTTAATACATCCAACATTCTGCCAGCCCAACCAAGATTTTTAGACTCGCTCATTCCACCAAGTAACCAAGCGTCTGTTTGAGAATTATGAGAAAACAGTTGCTCGGGAAGTGATGCTTCACCTTGCTCAATAGCTTGTTTGGTGACGGGATGGTTGAGAATGCCACTATTGAGCACGATGCTGGCATCGCCTTGTTCGAAAACGGAAGTTAACGCATTTAACTTTGGGTGTAAGCCGAGCTTCACTGGGTGATTTGAGCTATCGACAGCACTCAAATTGATAGGGAGTATGTCTTCTTTGGCGACAGAGAGTGGCCCTCTGACTTTGGAATATTGATGATAATGCGCCTCCGATAATGGCAGTATGGTGTTGAATGCATCGTTTCCGCCTGCTAAATACACACATATTAATGCTCGAAAGTCATTGGATGGCGCTGCGAGAGAGTAACCTGGCAGACTAAGAGAGGCTAATGCGCCCATTGATAGCGTGCTTTGTATAAAATGTCGTCGTGAAATATCCATAATTCACTCCTAATCCTGAATATAGAATTCGTCGCCAGAAATGGCGGTAAATATCACTAGAGCGAGTTTTGTTGTTGGCACATAGTCCCCACGATAATCATTCAGGGCGGTGAGCATGAGCTCTTTCAATTCAGCAGAAGCCGTTCCAGCAAAGAAACGCTCGTTAACCAATTCGACTAAGGCACGGTGATCGTCCAGAAGAAGATAAAACTCGTTAAGATCGAAGTGGTAGGAATCACCACCTCCTCTACGAGTGCTGGTTAACATATAGTTGACCAAATCGGTATAAACAGACCAATTGAGAAGTTCATACTCTGGAGAGTTAATACCAGACTCCGTAAACGCGTTAGACGGCTGATAGTCTGGAGAGTAAAAATTAAACACGGAAGGAGAACGAAGCGGCCCTTGATTAGCGATGTTCATCATCGTTGTTGCGTCTTCGTAACGTGATCCTTTAACCGTAAAACCTGATGCTCGATGAAAATTAGTCAGGACCAGTATCGGTTCTTTCACTTTTATAGGCGGGGTATCCGTCATCCCTAATGCTTCAGGGTCGAGCAATATGGCTCGAACAACGGCGGTTAGATCGCCTTTTTCTCCTTCCCCATTGTTGTTAAATATCGTTGCAACACGCGCGACGTACTCTGGGCTTGGATTTGAACTGACCAAACGTTGGATAAGTAATTTTGAAACAAATGGAGCAACATTTGGGTGAGACATCAACATATCAATCACTTTTGAAAGCTCTTCTTGTGCGGTTAGACCCGATGGGATCACGTTCCCTAGAAATCGCTTCTCGCCGGTGTCGTGTCGCTGACTGATAACTCGCATCGGTTTCACGAATGCGATGTCGGAATTTTTCCATCCAGTTAATGCTCGCGCGAGCTCTTGAATATCAGTTTGATTGTACGTGGGGATAGGTTTGCCTGTTGCGTGGTTTAGCTTTTTACTGCCATCTAAATTGAGTTCATACAAACCGATAGTGAATAACTGCATTAACTCTCGAGCAAAGTTCTCATCGGGAAGCGTTCCTGTCGCACTATTTTCTTTTGCACTACCGAGCATAGACAAATAGCTCCCCATGACTGGATGGATGGAAACGTCATACAACAGGTCTCGGTAGTTGCCAAACGCATGCTCAACCAACAGATCGTAGTAATTCACTAACCCTGTAGGTTTGCTGGAAAGAACGCCGCCATAACGAGAAACGACTACGATCTGACTCAATGCATAAGCCGTTCGCTGCCTAAGCTGATCTTCAGCAGTAACAACAATTTGATACCAAGCATTTTCTCGGTTTGACTGTAGGCCTTTAGAAAAAGGCGTTTGATAAAGTGGTTGATGGTAGGTTGCTGGCAGGTTGATTTGTTTCTGTATCCAATCCTCTAACCCGTTTTCCCTAACCTCATTAATTAATGCAGGTGTTGGTCCAAAAGAGGTTTGATAGAGAAAACGCGCAACGGTTTGATCGGATGGGGATTGCTGTATTTGTGCTGATACATTAGACACATGGCTCAGCAATAAGATAGCCAATCCTAGTACCCAAGCAGAGATTTTATTTAGCTTCTGACGTCTCATAGTTAACTCGCTTACCCGAAGTAACGATTTAAGTCCATTTAACGGGAGTTATTAAGCTCTTTTGAGCTGTTTAGTAAATTTATGAAAATCAAGCAGCTGCATAGGCGAGTATAGTAGCTATAAGTGGTGAACAAAAAACTCAAACGGTGAATTTGGTACTATAGTGCTAGAAGTTTTTGATGCTATTTTTTCTAAGATACTGATATTAAATATGGCCAATGAAGAGTGACAAGCAGAGATATCGCAATGGATATAGAAGGGGGACAGCTAAAGTACGGTTAACAAGAGATTGGTATGTTTGTTAAGGCTTAAGTTAGTTTCAAGAAATTATTGAGCCAATAAATAAAGTCCATTGGTTTGCACAAGAGAAAACCACACGGATGTTCTCTTGTACAAAGCAACAAAGGTTATTTTCGGGCAAGCTTATGGTGAGCACGAGAGAAGTGATCGGCACAAAATGCGCCCACAATCGAGAGTTCGCCAGCTAGACAAAGCGAAGCTGCGACTTCGGCTAACGCTTTCGCATTGCCGTTGCCGTGCAAACCCAAAATATCCAAACATGCTTTTTGCGTTGGAAGGCCAGTACCACCGCCAACCGTTCCCACCATGATGTTTGGCAAGGTCACGCACGCGTACAAGTTGCCTTGAGCGTCCACATCCATACGAGTGATTCCAATGGCAGACTCTGCAACGCAAGCGGCATCTTGACCACAAGCAATGTACAGCGCGGCAAGGGCGTTTGCGTAATGCGCGTTGACGCCAATTGTCCCGCTGAGTAAACCGCCCACTGTGGTCATTTTGCCAAATTGAACCATAGACTCCGGCGTCGTATGCAGATATTTTTCCACCAACTCAGCAGGAATGGTCACTTCGGCGGATACTTTCTTACCGCGTACCGAGCGCAGTGTGTGTGCGTTTGGTTTTTTGTCGCCTGATAAGTTGCCATCCAAGAATGCTTGAGTTGGTTTGATTGGGCTAGTCGCCAAAATATGATGGAACACTTCGTTTGTTGCGATGGTCACCATGTTTTGTCCGGAAGCGTCACCAGTCACGTATTCAAAGACCAAATAAACATGGTTTCCTTCGATATTTACATTGATGTCTTTGAGTTTGCCATGTGAGGTGGTGGATTCCGCAATTTGACGAAATACGTCAAACTGGGTCACAACCCAACTGACGAACTGGCCGGCGTCAGCAAGGTGATTAAAGGCGAATACTGGTGTTCGGCTCACCCCTTCACTTAGTAACAATGCGCTCGCGCCACCAGCGGCGGTGATAAGATTTGCGCCACGGTTGTAGGAAGCGACTAACGCGGCTTCTGTCGTTGCGAGCGGAACCAAAAAGTCATCGTTCGCATACAAGCCGTTGACGCGCAAAGGACCTGCAATGCCGACCGGCACATTAACAGTACCAATGAAGTGCTCGATGTTGTTGGAGTAAGTATCGCAATGTGACTGCGTGAAAGGATCAAGGAGATGATCTTTATTGGTCACGTGTTCCAATACTTGCCAACGGCGCGCCAAATGCTTATCCGACAGGCCAGGGCTTAAGCAGAGACGTTTCTCTGGCTTGTGAAACTTCGGTTCTAATGCCGATTGAATCTTACTGCTGGTTTCGATATCGGAAAGGGCGGAGCTTTGAACAGGGTTATCTTGGTTTAACTTCGGCATACAAACGTTAACTGAAAAATCGAACCAGAGATTGTAGTGATTGAGGCTTTGATTACAACGTTGATTATACGTTTTGCAACAAATACCACTGTGCAAGCGCCTTTATTATCCAAGTGATTTGATATTGGAGCGACGAATTTATCGGACATAAATGGGTTTTGACAATGAATGTTGAGTAAATGGTAGATCCGGGAGGTTATGGCTTTTAGAGAAACTGGCCTGTAGGTGTTTGGATTCGACAAGGTGTAAGCATGAGTGCCTTAAGAGCGGAATGGTTCAATCTATGAAAGGAATAAATTGTCTAACCCAGTCCCTTGGGCCAGACGTTAGTTTGAATCGGTTGTTCAAAAACTAGTTGAAGGCGCGAGCCACACGTCCCGCACTTTTAATACGGTAATGGCCAACGTAAGCAGGAACAAATACCGATTGTCCTTTCGCGGCGGTTAACGTCTCACCGTTATCACTGATGAGTGTCAGGTCGGCATCAATCGCCATCAAAATCTCTGCGCTATTGGCATCAACCACTTCATTGTTCGGTTGGTTAAGAATGCTGAAACTAAAGTCTGCCACTGGGACCGGATAAAGGCTTTGGCAACCATCGGCATTGGGTTCTAGAACAAGGCTGTTAAACGGCTTAGGCACAAAGTCTGTGCATTTAACCAGTTCTTCAACATCCATGTGTTTCGGCGTGAGTCCTGCACGCAAAACGTTATCTGAGTTCGCCATGATCTCTAATCCCGTACCTTTAATGTAAGCGTGTGGCGTTCTTGCGCTCAGGAACATCGCTTCGCCAGGTTGCAGCGTGATGACATTCAACAGTAATGGCGCAAACAAGCCGACATCGCCAGGGTATTGAGTGGATAGATCCAAGATGAGCTGGAAAACGTCGCTGTCAGTGCCTTGCTCCGATTGACGTGAAGCGTGGGCAAGAAGCTGTTTCAGTGCTCGCTCTTTTGTTTCTCCTTCCATGGTAAGAATGTGCACAAAGAAATCGCGTAAACCTTGTGAGTTGATTTCGCGTTTGAATGTGTCAAGAGGCGCGCGTAGCTCATCGATATCGCAAAGGCTAAATGCCTCAATAATCTCGGCATACGAGCGAAAACCGTTCATGGCTTGGTAACTTGTCAGCGCGTACACCAACTCAGGTTTGTGGTTTGGATCCTTGTAGTTACGATGGCTTGCGTTTAGTGGGATCCCGGCACTTTGTTCTTTTTCGAAGCCTATTTCGGCATCTTGTTTGCTTGGGTGAACTTGAATCGACAGTGCATGTTCGGCCGCTAAGATCTTAAACAGAAAGGGCAGGTCGCCAAATTTCGCTGCGGTTTCTGCTGATAAGTAAGCGGGTTGGTTTTGTTTGATCAGTTCAGACAAAGGCAGCGTGTTTTGCTCAATCTGAACTTCAGAGCAGCCGTTTGGGTGAGTACCCATCCATACTTCTGCTTGAGGCTCATTCGTTTCGTTAGAAAAGCCAAACAAATCGTGAATAGAAGAGGTGCTTCCCCAAGCGTAGTTTTGGATTTTGTTGTTCATTTGAAAGAAGCTATGCGATGAAATAGTGTTCAAATTCATGAATTTTTCCCATAGTTAACCCTCCGAACTGAATCGGAAGAAAAATTGAGCAGAGATACGTTAAATAAGGTGGGCGAGCGCGGTTAGGTCACTCGCCAATTTGCCCGAAGGGCGATAAGTCGATTTACAACCGAGGTTTTGGTTCGAGTGGTTTTCGTGATGGTTGCGCTTGCAAAAATGGCAGTAACAAAAGGCCAATGACGGCTGCACAAACTGAAATGGTGATGAAGAAACCCGTCCAATGATATTCTTCAAGAATTAACGCCAGTGGATAACCAGACAATGCTGCGCCCATGTAGGCGAACAAGCCCACGAATCCTGTTGCCGCGCCGGCAGAATCTTTGTGAGAGCACTCCGCCGCCGCCATACCGATCAGCATTTGTGGTCCAAAGACAAAGAAGCCGATGGAGAACAATCCCGCGGCTTGGAATGCAAAGTTAGTCAGAGGCATCAGCCAAAGCGCGGAGACAGATAAGAAAATCCCAATAGCGAACAGCAAGTTCATTGGCCCACGGTTACCGCCAAAGAGTTTGTCTGAGCCCCAACCCGCAACCAATGAACCAACAAAACCGCCGATTTCAAACATCGACAGAGCAGCGTTGGCGTTAATCAGGCTATAGTGATGCTGCTCGGTCAAGTACAGGTTTCCCCAGTCATTGATTGCGGTTCGGACGATGTAAACCAACACATAACTGAACGCGAGTAGCCAGATGTATTTGTTGTTAAATACGTACGATTTCAGAATTTCGCGGTAGGTGAGGCCACGTCCGTAATTTTCTTGCGCAAGTTCTAATGCGTCGTTGCGCCATTGGCCGACACTTGGTAAACCCATTGTTGTGGGTTTGTCGCGCAATCGCCAACAAACGAATAGACCGAGCAATACCCCGATGATGCCGGGTAGAATAAAGCCTTCACGCCAGCTGTAGTGCAACGTTAAATAACCCACCAAAATAGGGATCAGCGCGCCACCAACGTTGTGTGCGGTGTTCCAAATCGCCCATAAGAAGCCACGCTCGGAACGTGAATACCAAGTCGTTAACAGCTTGGAGCATGAAGGCCAGCCCCAGCCTTGGAACCAGGCGTTTAAGATCCACAGAGTAATGAAAGCCGCGAGTGAGCTAGAAAAACCGAACGCGATATTGACCAGACCTGTCGCAATCAATCCTAATCCCATGAAATAACGAGGGTTAGAGCGATCCGAAATCGTGCCAGAAATAAACTTCGAGCAGCCGTAGGTGATGTAGAAAAGTGTACCGATAAGACCCAAGTCGCCTTTATCTAAGCCAAGGTCGGTAATCATCGCTGGTGCTGCGTAGTTAAAGGTCTTACGGGTAAAGTAGAAACCTGCGTAGCCGATGTACATCCCCAACATAATGTGCAAACGCCAATGGCGGTAACGCTGGTCGATTTGCTCGTTGCTCAGGCTCGGTTGAGTAAATTTAGGTGAACGTAAAAATCCAAACATCTTGAGTTACACCTTAGGTAAAGTAATGCTGATTTGTGTGCCGATCATTTGATCGCTGGTGGAGTAGATAACCATTTTTCCACCTAACGCGTGCACACGCTCTTGCATGCCGCGAACGCCCATGCCTTTCATGCTGTCCTGAACTTTGAAGCCGACACCATCATCGTGAATCATTAGTGACACCGCCGCTTCTCCGATCGTCAGTTCAATACTGATCAACTGCGCTTCTGCATATTTGGCGGCGTTATTCAATGACTCTTGGCATAAACGGAATAGGGTGACTTTGAGCGTGTCACTCAAGTTGGTGTAATCGCCTTGCCAGTTCAGTTGAACAGTCGTTCCGTGATTGGCAAATTCCATCTCTCGCGTCAGTTGCTCGACGGATTCTTTCAAGTCCAAATCATCCAGCATTTTTGGTCTTAGCTTGCTTAACAGTCGCTTAGTGGTGTCGTACACGTTGAGGGAAAGTCTTTCAATCATGTCTGCGCAACCTACGCTTGTTTCGGCGTTATTTACCCGCTTAATGATGTTGGCTTGTGTGCGGATCGCCGTGATGTTCTGTCCAATTTCGTCATGTAGCTCGCGCGCAATATCGCGTCTTACCGATTCTTCCGCTTTGATAAGCTGGCGAGACAAATTCTGATTGCGTGCAAGTTCGCCGCGCAGTTTGTGATTGAGGTCTTTTTGTTTCTGAACCCCTAAGCCGAGCATAATGCCGGTGATGGTTTGCGCCGAGAGAGATAATAACAAATCGGTGATTTCTAGATTTGATACGCCGCTGCGAGCCGCAATCAGCGCAATGCTGTTGAGCATGGTGGCGAGTAGAGCACCTTGCCAGCCGTAACGCAGAGCAAGCACGATGATTGGAATCGCCATACAAAACGGCGCAAACCGTTTTAGCTCTTCAGGCAAACTGGTTTGCACCAAAATACTGCCGATCAAAAGCAGCGCATAAAGCACGATATGACGTACCTGAAATACAACGGCATTACTAAGTAGGAGAGAGCTAAGCGGAGACCAACGACTTTGGAACAAATAGCTCCACAACAGGTAGCACATAGGCACCACGAGCAAGCCTCCAGAAATGCTAGCCAGCCATACCATGTAAACAGAAGGCACGTGAAATCCGACCGCCATTACGTTGATGAAGGCGGTAATGATGATCACAATGCCCATGACGGCTAAGTGGCGGTTTTGGTCACCGTAGTAGTATTTTTTCGCAATCAGTGTGACCGGGATACTGGCAATGCTCGCAATCAGCACGGTAAGCCACTGCGGTTGACCCAGTAACATCGCAAGTGCGATGGAAAGTCCCCACTCCGAAAGGTAAATCGTCGGCCAATAAGCGGTGCGAGTGTGAAGGGCGACACCTAATCGTAAAGCGAAAGGAAACAATAAGATCGCCAGCTCGGGATCATTGACAAAGTAGTAGGCGATCACCCACAAACAGAACCAGGCGCAGGCCATAACAAAAAGTCCGCAAATGGTGGTAACAGCATAAGCTCGCATTAAAAGGACTCTTGAGAAAATAGTTTGGCGAGCTCAACGTTGTTTTTCACGCCGAGTTTGTCGATGGCATTCGCACGATGCACATGCACGGTCTTGTGGCTCAAGCCAAGCTCTGCCGCGACAGACTTTACATCCAACCCATTGGCAAGTAGCTGACATACCTCGTTTTCACGTTTTGTCAGTTGGCATAGAGAGGTGGTGTTGTCGCTAGGCGTTGCAAGTTTAAGTGCAATATCTGATGTGAGGTAACAGCCGCCAGAAGCACTGGTTCTCACGGCTTGAATAAGTTCGTCTGGGCTACAGCGTTTACTAAGATAGCCTTTTGCACCTAGCTTTAGTGATTTTTCCACCATCGCAGGGGAGTCATGCACGCTAAGCATCACGCAGGCAATGCCAGTTGGTATTTCGCTAAGAAAGTTTAAGCCGCTTTCATCTGGCATGGAGATATCTAGGATGACGACATGAGGGTGTACCGCAGGCAAGCCTTTGCGCGCTTCGGCGACAGAGCCGAATTCACCGACAACGGTAATATCACTTTCTAAATTTAATAATTGTGCGAAACCTGAACGCACGATGACGTGATCATCAACTAGAGCAACATGAATCATTATTACAACCAAATAGAGCAGACGACTAACAACAATAAGCTCCAACAGGAGCCAATAGAAAAACCTTTAATGATACTGAATTGATCAACTCATTTTAATGATCTTGCGCGCTTTACCGAAGTAAAGCGCGCAGAGAAGTTAGGCTTGGTTTTGTGCAAGTTGAAGCTTCTTCGCGTGTCGAATCTTCTTCTCTTCCGCGATAGCGACGAAAGCAAGCAAAACAATACAAATCATGGCGGAGGTATCTAGAGCTGCGAAGGTACCTTTCCAACCTGTTAAGCCGAAGATAGGTGTACCGTCTGCAATCATACCGAGACCAAGTTTCGCGAAGCTGTCACCGATTAGGTAAGCGAATGTACCTTTTACGCCGTCAGCCACACTGATTGCTTTTTTAGGGACAAAACCAACCGCGGCAACACCGATAAGAAGTTGCGGACCAAACACCAAGAAGCCCAATACAAATAGTGAGGCTAAGTACATGAACTCGCTAGTGGCGTGTTGGTAGAACTCAAGCGATACGATGATCAAACCAAGAGACACACAAGCAACCAATGCGCGGCGACCGTTTGCTAAGTCAGATAAGTAACCCCACATCAAAGTACCCACAAGCGCACCGACTTCGAATAGAGTAAAGCCAGAGATTGCCGTTTCTTTTGACAGACCAAGTTCTTGGTACGCGTATACCGTTGACCATTGGTCGATACCGATACGAACGATGTAAAGGAAGATGTTGGCAAAGCAAAGTAGCCAGATAACTTTGTTTTTAAGAACGTATTCAACAAAGATTTCTTTTTTGGTCATCTGGTTTTCTTCAGCGGCGGTGTCTTCTTCACTCACTGCTTCATCGAAAAGTTCTTCTACTTTACCTAGACCGTAAGCTTCTGGAGAGTCGCTACCAAAGCGCATACCGATAAAGCCGACGATGATCGCGATGATAGAAGGGAACACGAACATGCCGATTACGTGCCCGTCGAATAGGTAGTTGGCACCGAAAAGAGCAACACCCGCTGCGCCCGCACCACCAACGTTGTGTGACATGTTCCACAAGCCGAGGTAAGAGCCGCGTTTGTTACGAGGTGTCCATTTTGTAATGGTTGAGTAACTAGAAGGGCCACCAGTACTTTGGAAGAAACCACTTAGAGCGTAGAAAGCCACCATCAAGAACAGGCTTGCACTACCGCCGCCCATGCTGAAGCTGAAACCAAGCATTGCAAGACCAGAAAGGATCAGCATAAAAGGGAGGAATTGCTTGGTGTTCTTACCGTCAGCGTAGTAAGACACAACGGTTTTACCGATGCCGTATGTGATGGAGAAGCCAAGGCCAATAAGACCTAGGTCTGTCATGCTCAAACCGTAAGTTGAGATCATGTCGTTTTGCGCGACATTGAAGTTCTTACGAATCAAGTACATGGTTAGGTAGCCGATGAATACGACCAAGTAAGATTGGATGAACGGTTTAAACCACATCTTTCTTCTAACTTCGACGGGAAGATCGAGGGTCGGCTTCCGCACCTGTTCGAGGAATTTTAACATGATGAACTCTCTTGTAATTGTTTTAGAAACACAACGGAGACCGTTATGCGCTCTTGTTACCTTTGACTGAGCGGAATTCTAGAGAGTGGTTTTGTGAGGCACATGAGATGGTTGCCTAGATCGGCTAGGAAAAATTCCTAGAAATGCCTAGTAAGGCGGAAAAGCGTGAAAAGAGTCACACAAAATCCTTACTAATCTATGGGTCTTTGACAGGGTTCTATCGGATTGGAAAGCGTTCAAATGCAAGCAGGTTAATATACGCAAGCTTAGTGCTGACAAGGGGTGAGCACGTTTGGTTGGAGAGAATAGTGGCTTGTCGCTAAGTATCAATTGGGAACGAGAAGCAAACAACAGAGACCCAGAGGTCTCTGTTAGAAATATTAGGGATTTGGCTAGGTTGACGTGTTAAGGCGCAGGGCTGTATAGACGTGGCGAGCCGTGTTTTGGTAAGTGAATTAGGTTCAAATGGTTTCTTCTTGCCCATTCGACAGTTAACGCTGTAGGTGCAGATAAGCAAACCAGAGTGGGGATACGCGCGCGAACGGCTTTGTGGATCAACTCTAAGCTGCAACGGCTTGTCATGATAGCGAAGCCACTTTGAGGCTCGATGTGATTGTTGGCCAATGCGCCAATCAACTTATCTAGCGCGTTGTGACGGCCGATGTCCTCTCGGCACAACTTGATGTTGCCTTGTAAATCTGCAAATAAAGCGGCGTGTAACGCGCCAGATTCACGTGCGGCTTCTTGATGCAGTGCGACTTTGTCTCGCAGCCCTTCAAATACATCGGAGCGCGGAGGAAGAGACGGTGTTAGCGGTGCCAAATCAGGCAAAGCTTGTTCCAGAGCCTCTACACCACAAATGCCGCATCCGGTTGTGCCGGCAAGATTTCGGCGCTGTGTTTTTAACGCCCAGAAAGCGCGGTTGCTGATTTCCACTTCCGCATAGTGAGATTCGTGATCGCCACCAATTTCAATGTCTTTAATCTCTTTGAAATCGTGGACGATGCCTGTGCTTAGGCTAAATCCTTTCACGAAGTCTTCCAGATGGCCTGGCGTCACCATCATGACCGCTTGGCTAATGCCGTTATAGCTGATAGCTAAGGCGGATTCACTCGCCAGCGACATTTGTTGCACTGGGCGGCCATCAATCAATTCTCGGTAATTGAACGCACTTGGTTGAGGTGGTGCTTGATTGAAATCGGACAGTTCAAAATAAGATTGAGTAGTACATCTCATGAAATCACCTCATAAGCCGTTATGTATGCCAAAAATTGACGTGTGGATTCTTGTTATCGATTGAATATGTTTTTTGCTTCTGCGAAGCACTGATCGGTTAGCGCGGAGAAGGGTTCTTGTTTTCGCTTTAACAAACCTAGCGGGGCGTGAACGGCGGCTTCTTCGATAGGGATAATGCGAAGCGTATCGTTCAACTCTTCCAATCCACAATTCAGCGGCATAATGGCGCAACAAAGGCCACTGGTTACTGCTTGGATCAAGTGAAAGGTGGAGTTACTTTCAATGACGGTTTGCGGAACCAGCCCTTTACTCACAAAGCTAAGATCAATGGAGTGGCGATAGTGCATGCCCTTCGAAAGCAGCCCTAGCGGAATGTTATTGAGTGACTCCCATAACACTTCAGATTCGGCAAAATCAAAATGACGCTCATCGAATAAAACGCCAAGTTTGGTTGAATCTAGCTCGATAACATCGAAGTAAGCGGTGTTAACTTGATCGACATAACACATCCCCAAATCAAGTTGATTTCGATTGAGTTGGTCTATGATCTGTTCGGTCGTCATGGAGAGTATTTGAAAGCGTAACTCAGGGAACTGTTGAGCTAATGGTTTGAGCAATTGCATAGGGTTTTGGCTGGCGAGTGGCACCATTCCAAGCCGAAGAGAGCCGACCAATTGACCACGGCAGTTGGCGGCTTCGGCTTGCAATCCATCATGAGCTGCTAAGACGGTTTTTGCCCAAGCCAAAATGCGTTCTCCGGCTTCAGTAAATCCTTCAAATCGTTGACTTCTTTGGATTAATTCGAGATCGAGCTCTTCCTCTAGGCTTCGGATCCTCATGGACAAGGTAGGCTGCGTAATGTGGCACAATGCGGCGGCTTGACCAAAGTGTTTGGTCTGTTCAAGTGCGATGAGATATTTAAGTTGTTTGATATCCATAATGGCTTGTTAACCTTGCGTTGTGAGTCACATGTACGGGGGAACTCCCTAAAAAGGGCACAGCACTACCGTACTTTTTAAGCGCTGGAGCGTTTTAACTAGGGAATGGAAAACCAAAACCAAGTCAAGAATAAAACCACACTCAAAATTGATCTGAATCAAGGCTATTCCTGATATTAATTAGGGTCAAATTTAAAGTATCTATAGTGTGATAGATATTATCTATTATCAAGAGTAGCGATTTTATTGAGTTCGTTAATCGAACTAGGTGGAATCGAATGGGAAAACGATTAGCCTCATAAATTGTATTGATTAAAAATGTGATAACCGTCAGTGGAAAAATTCGTCATAGATTTTGTTTATCACTCGGTCAGGATTATCAATTGGACGCATATTGAATATCGACTTAATCTTTGATTTAGATCAAGACGCAGCAATGCAAATTGAATCTACCAGTCTTAGAAACAGTAGGCGGGTATCCGATATCAAGAATCTAGATAAGTAAACGCTCGGACAGGCGAGAGCATGTTGAGTGGTTACTTATTTGGATTAAAAAATACATGGATTAGAAACTAAGCCCTTCAATACTTCCGCATTATCTCAATAAATAACGCGCTTGTTTTCACGGGCACCCTGCTTGCTGGTATATCTGCGAGGAGTAAAGTCGTGAGCCAAAAAGAACAAATAAAAGCATACAAAGGTCCAGCTGGTGGTTGGGGTGCACTGAAAGCCGTAACCAGAAGTTGGTGGGGCAGTGAAAATGCAGTTAAAAACATTCGCACTATGCTCAAAACCAACCAAAATGGCGGTTTCGACTGCCCGGGATGTGCATGGGGTGAGTCGCCAGATAGCGGTAAAGTCAATTTCTGTGAGAATGGCGCGAAAGCGGTAAACTGGGAGGCGACCAATCGTCTGGTTGATCCTGAGTTTTTTGCCAATCACAGCGTTTCTTCTCTCTCAACGCAAACCGATTACTGGTTGGAATACCAAGGCCGTATCACGCACCCAATGCGATACGATGCAGAATCCGATCACTATGTGCCAGTCTCTTGGGATGAGGCTTTTGCACTTGTCGCGAAGCATCTCAATCAATTGGATTCACCGCACCAAGCGGAGTTTTATACCTCTGGTCGTGCAAGCAACGAAGCGGCGTTTTTGTATCAGCTATTTGTCCGCGCATTCGGTACCAATAACTTTCCAGATTGTTCCAACATGTGTCACGAAGCCAGTGCAATAGGGATGAAAGACACCATTGGTGTTGGTAAAGGCACAGTGATCTTTGATGATTTTGAAGAAGCTGATGCGATTTTCGTGATTGGTCAAAATCCGGGCACGAACCACCCACGAATGCTGGAACCTCTGCGCGAAGCGGTAAAACGTGGTGCACAGGTTATCTGTCTAAACCCGCTGAAAGAGCGCGGATTAGAGCGTTTCCAAAACCCACAAATGCCGATTGAGATGTTGAGTAACGGCTCAGAGCCTACCAACACGGCGTACCTGCGTCCTGCTTTGGGCGGAGACATGGCAGTATTTCGTGGCATCGCGAAATTCTTGTTGCAATGGGAACGCGAGGCATTGCAAAACGGTGGAAAAGCGGTATTTGATCGTGAATTCATCAAGCAACACACAACAGGTATTGATGAGTATTTGGCTGAAGTGGACGCAACCTCTTGGGAACACATCGCGGAACAATCGGGTCTTGATTTAAGTGAAATCGAGATGGTGGCGAGCATGTATCGACGTGCAGAACGTGTGATCATGTGTTGGGCGATGGGGTTGACTCAGCATCGTCACTCTGTGCCAACCATTAAAGAAGTCGCAAACGTGCAAATGTTACGAAGTAACGTTGGTAAGCCGGGCGCGGGTCTTTCACCAGTGCGTGGTCACAGTAACGTTCAGGGCGACCGTACGATGGGCATTGATGAAAAACCTTCAGATCTGTTGTTGGATCGCATTGAAAGTCGATTTAACTTTGACGTCCCGCGTGGTGAAGGCCACAACACTGTGCAAGCCATTAAAGCGATGGAAGAAGGGCAAGCGAAAGTATTTATCGGTTTGGGCGGTAACTTTGCACAAGCAACGCCAGACACAGAACGTACGCACAACGCGATGCGAAACTGTAATTTAACCGTACACATTTCGACGAAGTTAAATCGTTCTCACCTTGTCACAGGTAAAGATGCGCTTATTCTTCCATGCTTAGGCCGTACTGAGATTGATCAGCAAGCGACTGGCCCACAAGGCGTGACGGTTGAAGATACCTTCAGCATGGTACATATCTCATTTGGTCAGCTAAAACCGCGTTCGGAGCATTTGCGTTCAGAACCAGCGATTATTGCCGGTATTGCCAATGCTACACTCGGGGCAAAACCAATTGATTGGTTGTGGGCGATTGAAGATTACGACCGTATTCGCGATTTGATTGCCGACACGATTCCGGGCTTTACCGACTTTAACCATAAGCTTAAACACCCGGGTGGATTCCACTTGGTAAACCCAGCTGCCGAGCGTCGATGGAATACACCAAGCGGCAAAGCACAGTTCAGCTCTAGCGAGTTGCCGAAGCAGTTGATCAGCGAAGCGATACTCGAAAAAGGCCAAAAGCCAGATTTGATCTTGCAAACCATGCGCTCACACGACCAATACAATACGACACTTTACGGCTTGAATGACCGTTATCGTGGAGTATTTGGTATGCGCGAAGTGCTGTTTATCAATGAAGCGGATATTCGTAAACTCGGTTTTGAACCGGGCGACAAAGTGGACATGGTGTCATTGTGGGAAGATGGCGTTGAGCGCCGTGTGAGCGGATTTACGCTTGTTGCCTATGATGTACCAGCAGGTCAGGCGGCGGCTTACTATCCAGAAACAAACCCATTAGTTCCTTTGGACAGTTATGGGGATAGAACGTTTACGCCAACCTCTAAGTTTATTGCGATAAAATTGGAAAAATCGACATCCGATAAGATCGCTTTGGTGGAAGCGGAATAGTGACCAAACCGGCACAACGACATTTCCGATAAGCAAACGGCTGATATTAATTATCAGCCGTTTTTAATTGCGCTCAGTCTGCATTTAGTGCGCATAGCTTGTGTATAATGTTAATGACATTATGCTGCTCGATAATAGACAGATAAGGCCGATTTGAATCTAAATTCAAGTAGTAAAACTAATAAGAAGATGCTTATGACCTTGAAAAATATAATTAAATTAACAATCAGTCACTTAGTGGCAGTTTCTATTGGCATTGCGATAGGTGTCTATACTTTACCGATCCTTATTGCACCACCTGCGCCGACCGATGAGCAAGTTGCTAAGAGTAAGCAAGGCGCAGAATACAGCGCAGTGTTTAAGAGGGAACTCAAAGGTAGCGATGCTTTTCATTGGGGAGAGGGAGAAATTCATTTGAGTTCTGAAGTCATTACGTTGGTAGGAAAACTCGCTCCCGGACCAGACTATAAACTCTATCTATCTCCTAAGTTTGTCGAAACGGAACAAGAGTTTAATGACCTTAAATCTGAGATGAGCTTAATTGGTGATGTCAAAACGTTCGATAACTTCGTTGTTGAGGTTCCTCAAAGCACTTCAATTTCTGAATACAATACGGTTGTTGTATGGTGCGAGACATTCGGTGAGTTCATTACTTCGGCAAAGTATCAATAAACCTTAGCAGTAGAGTGAAAGGCTTTTCTTTTCACTTTACGCTAGGATGTTGTTTCGCATAATTAAGAGGCAAAGACTCTTAAACACTCTAAATTTAAGAGCCTTTGTTTAGAGTTATTGACAGAACCATTCGACTTGTAAGTCGTTTGCACCTTTCAGGCTACGTTCTGGAAAAACAAGATTTCGAACTATTTAGAGTTATTCTCTGTTTGGCTTGTTTCGTTCGATGACGCTAATCGCAATAGCTAAAAATAGAATATCTTTTACTAAAAAGAAGTTTGTCACCAAAACCCCATCAGACACTTTCCATGTATTCGGTGTCGTAATTAGAAAGCTGAGTGTCGCAAGAAAAATAATTGCGGCGGCTATGCCAGAAAAATAAGCGACTCGTGTGTTTTTAAGGCCAACGATTAATCCAATAGCGACAATGATTTCTGTTGCGCCAATGATGTTTGATACGGCTTGAACTGACATCACATCATACAACCAACTCATCAGAAAATGATTTTCAACGAGCGGTTGTATAAGCTTGGCCTCTGTAGGTGTGAATTTATAAATACCAATCCATATTAGAACTAAAGAAACGCCGAAAACTCCGATAAGATATCCAATTGAGTCACATTGATGATGGCTTTTTACGTTTTGCATAATTAACTACATTCTCCTGTTTGTTAGCGCTTCCAACAAGACCTATAAGGTTGGTAGAAAATTTCATAGGTTTTTTTCGCTCAAACAACAGATATTAAAAATCACGTGATACAGAATTACGTGTTTGATAGAACTTAAGGATATTTCGTGGAAGTTAAAATTTTTCAGGTTGACTCGTTTACATCAGAGGTTTTCAAAGGTAATCCCGCGGGTGTTTGTATCACAGAGTCAAGCCTTGATGAGGAAACGATGTTGGCCATCGCGGCCGAGATGTCGTTATCTGAAACGGCATTTCTGTCACTCAGTACAATGCAACTTCGTTGGTTTACACCGAGGACGGAAGTTGCTTTGTGTGGACACGGCACACTTGCAACGGCGCACGTTCTGAAAGAGCAGGGGTTATATAATACTGGAGATACGATTGAGTTCGTTACGCTATCTGGGGTTTTAACTGCACAACTCGATCATGAAGAAATTCATTTGGTGTTTCCTGCTCCAACTTTAGATATGCGAGCTAGTATTAACAAAGACTTACTTCATGGTTTGGGGTTAGATGCCGCCAATGTAGTCGCCTACGGTCAGTTTGATAATAAGCAGTTGGTCGTCATTAATGATGAATTTGTGCTTGAACAGCTCGACCCTGATTTTGGTGCGCTTTTTAAACAAAAAGGCCGTGGCGTCGTCATCACTGCTCAATCAAGCACTGACGCCGATTTTGTCTCTCGATACTTCGCGCCTTGGGTAGGTGTTAATGAGGACCCAGTTACAGGCTCTGCACATTGCGCTTTATGTGTTTACTGGGCTAAAGAGCTCAACAAAAAGCAACTGAAAGGCTTCCAAGCCTCCAAGAGAAGTGGGGTCGTCCATACAGAGTTGTTAAGCACTGAGCACGTTAAGCTTTCTGGAAATGCAGTAACGATATTGCGAGGATTTATGAGAATCGCGTAGCGGTCCCTGTGGGAATGATTTTATTTTCGTGTTACCCAATGCTCAATAGTGAAGACGCTTGAATGCTGCTTATTTAAGTGGCTGATTTTTTTTGTAAAAACACCCCTGGCACGGTGGTGTATAACGATTGGAGAGTTATATGAAAACTATCGGTCTTCTAGGTGGTATGAGCTGGGAGTCGACGCTTAGTTATTACAAATTGATCAACGAAGGAGTCAAAGAGGCGTTAGGCGGCCTAAATTCCGCAAAAATTTGTATGTATAGCGTGAATTTTTCGGAGATAGAGAAACTTCAACATCAAGGTAAATGGGAAGAAACGGCAAGCATTTTATCTGATGCTGCATCTTCAATAGAAAAAGGGGGCGCTGACTTCATTCTTATTTGTACTAACACAATGCACAAAGTTGCGCCTCAAATTGAAGCCAGTACTAATATCCCTATACTACATATCGCAGACGCGACTGCTGAGTTACTTCGTGAGAAAGGGGTTCAAAAGATCGGACTCCTTGGTACTCAATTCACAATGGAGCAAGACTTTTATAAAGGAAGGCTTTCAGACCTCTATGGGCTTGATGTCATCATTCCCGATCAAGACGACCGCTCTAAAGTACATAACATTATTTATAAAGAGTTATGCCAAGGTGAAATCAAAGAGGAGTCAAGGACGATATACTTGCAAATTATTGAAAAACTAAAAGAGCACGGAGCTGAAGCTGTGATTCTCGGGTGTACTGAAATTGCCTTACTTGTAAACCAAAGTCACACCGATGTTACACTACTCGATACCACTTCTATCCATGCTCAAGCAGCAGTCCGTTTGGCAATTGAAGGTGAATGATCTACGCTTTCTTTCCTGCAAAAAAAGAGAAAACCAAGCACGTGGTTTTCTCTTTTTTATTATCAAGTTATAAGCGAGCAAATTTGAGAGTTCTGTATCCACCAATCAAGTTGCGGGCTTTGTAACCATTGTTGACCAGCTGACGGTATGCTACGTTACCGCGTAACCCAACTTGACAGTAAATCACGATCTCTTTGTCTTTAGGAAGTTCGTGCATGCGACGACGTAGTTGATCGACAGGAATATTAATTGCACCTTCAAGATAACCAACGGACTCCAATTCACCAGGATTACGAACATCAAGTAACAGTTGGTCTTCTGTCAGTGAATCCATTTCATCATAATGAATCGCGGTCGCATCGCCTTTGATGATGTTATTTGCCACAAACGCCGCTTGGTTAATTACATCTTTAGCAGAGCCATAAGGTGGCGCGTAAGTTAGCTCGAGGTGTTGCAGTTGCTCTACCGTCATACCAGCACGCTGAGCAACTGCCATTACGTCGATACGTTTATCAACACCGTCTTTACCTACTGCTTGCGCACCTAATATTTTACCTGTTACTGGATCAAACAGCATTTTGAATGACACGGTTTCTGCACCTGGGTAGTAACTCGCGTGACTTGCTGTATGCACATACACTTTTTCATAAGCGATGTTTTCACGTTTCAGCTGTTTCTCGTTTTTACCAGTAGAAGCGACGGCTAAATCAAAAATCTTACAGATCGCCGTGCCTTGCGTACCTTGGTAAGTTTCTTGGCGGCCAAGCATGTTGTCTGCTGCCATTCGGCCTTGACGGTTTGCCGGGCCCGCAAGTGGCACTAGAGTTTGCTCGCCAGTCACGAAGTCTTTCTCTTCTACCGCGTCGCCGACAGCGTAGATCGAAGGATCGCTGGTTTGCATGTATTCATTGGTATAAATACCACCAAGAGCGCCGATTTCTAAGCCAGCTTCTTTTGCTAATTTGGTCTCGGGGCGAACACCAATTGCCATAATCAGAATATCGGTGGTGAGTCTTTCACCATTGTTTAGTGTTAATTCCAATTCACCTTCTAGATGTTGGTGTTTTTCGCTTTCACCAGAGTCGAAACTTGCCACGTGCTCGTTAGGTACGAATTTCACCGACTCAAGTGCGACGCCAAGTTTAAGGTCGATGCCTTTCTCACGAATTTCAGCATGTGCGAAGCCAGCCATTTCACGGTCAACGGGCGTCATCACTTGATCCGCCATTTCAACTAATGTGGTTTTTATGCCTAGCTGGTGGAAGGCTTCCATCATTTCCAAACCGATAAAACCACCACCAACGACCGTAGCGTGTTCAACTTTGTTGGTTTCGATCGTTTTAATGATGCGATCCATATCTGGAATATTGCGCAGCGAGTGTGTTAACGGGTTATCAATACCCGGAATAGGCGGCACAACTGGACCTGCGCCAGGGCTAAGTAGAAGAAAGTCGTAGCTCTCTTGGTATTCCGAGCCATCAAGCAAATTGTTAACCGTAACCGTTTTGTCTTGACGGTTAATAGAAACCACTTCGTTCATCACACGGACATCAACATTGAAACGCGCTAGAAAGCTCTCAGGCGTTTGAAGAAGCAGTTTGCTGCGCTCTTGGATATCGCCACCAATGTGATAGGGTAAGCCACAGTTTGCAAATGACACAAATGGACCGCGTTCAAACATAATGATTTCTGCGTCTTCACTAAGACGACGAGCGCGAGCTGCTGCAGATGCACCGCCAGCAACCCCACCAATAATCACGATTTTGCTCATGGATTTCTCCTGCTGAATGATCGAAAACGCCTACACCTTACTTAAATAAATTAGCTACGTCTAATGTTATTTAATCTACATTAGCATTGACTTAATAATATTAATTAGTAATATCTAATAAAATGTAATGTAGTAATGAAGAGGCATAAGAATGGGCGACAGTATGCTACAAAGTGCGACCGAAGCGAGTGAGCTGCTTAAAATTATGGCTCATCCAGAGCGCCTAATCGTGATGTGTAAGCTGATTGAAGGCGAGAAAGGGGTCGGTGAACTGTTTGAAGGTTCATCATTAAGCCAATCTGCTTTTTCACAACATCTCACCGTATTGAGAAAGCACGACATTATTAAAGCTAGAAAAGTTTCTCAGCAGGTATTTTATTCAATTTCTGATGAAAGAGTTGGTCCGCTGGTTGAGGCCTTTAAGCAAGTTTTCTGTAAGTAATTAGTTTGGCGGTTGCTATGTTTGAAGTTCCTTGGATGTCGCTGTTGGGCGGCATAATAGTTGGCGTATCAGCGATAACACTGATGCTATTTACTGGCAAGACTGCTGGGATCAGTGGGATCTTAAACGGTGCCGTTGAGAACGCAGATCGCGTTTGGCGCATTGTTTTTTTAATTGCGATGGTATTAGGTGGCGTGTTTGCTGTTTATGTTCTTGGCGGGCATGTACCAGAACAGTACAGCGGCTCTGTTGTTTTAGTTATCGTTGCTGGCTTGTTAGTCGGTGTCGGTACGCGTATCGGCAATGGTTGTACTAGTGGTCATGGCATTTGTGGGATAGGGCGTTTCTCAATCCGTTCTGTGGTCGCGACGTGTACTTTTATGGCCACAGCCATGTTAACCGTCTTGCTAGTATCGTGAGGAATAGTGCCGTTATGAAAACTCATGTAATGAAAAGTATTAAGCAAATGTCCGTTGTTGCATTTTCTGGTGTGCTCTTTGGTATTGGTATGGTGGTCTCTGGTATGGCTGAACCGGCAAAAGTGATTGGCTTTCTCGATATTACTGGAGCATGGGATCCAAGCTTAGCCTTTGTAATGGGCGGAGCACTTGCGGTGTTCGTTCCAGCTTATCTTTTATTAATAAAGCCAAGAAGCGAATCTGTGTTTGGTGATGAGATTGTACGCCCAACTTCTAAAGCGATAGACAAAAAGTTAGTCGGTGGTGCTGTACTGTTTGGTATTGGTTGGGGGTTACTGGGTGTGTGTCCTGGTCCTGCGGTTGCCAGCCTTTTCACTGGCAACACACAAGTTCTGCTCTTTATAGTGGCAATGTTGGCTGGGTCATTCACCGCTAAAAGAGTGGTTCGTCAATAAAGAAAGTACTTCAACGTTAAAAATAGTACTTAAACGCTAAAAAGTGAGTGTCGTAGAAACCGGGCAATGGTCACTCAGTTTGTAGTCGAGTACATCTTGTGTTTTGAAAACGGTTTGAACACCAGACGACGCCTTTAAATCACCACTCACAATAATGTGGTCTATCACCGAGCGGAATTGGTGGGTTTTATTCGGATTACGATTAGAACGCACTTTACATTCCGCTTTAGTCTCTTTAGTCACTAGCTTTGCACTAGTATTGTCCGATATCACGTCCCACAACCAATCTCCTTGATAACCCAAGTTGTGGTTAAAGTCGCCAAGCACGACATAATGTTGTTTGTTGTCCTCGCGCGCCTTTATCCACTTAGCTAGTGCCTGTCCTTGTTGTTTCACTATCTTACAATCGCGGTTATTACGATACGCGCCACTGCAACCCGCTTTCAGATGTACAGAGAGTAGGTGAGTCTCGTTTTCTTGGTTTGGATTTAAAACAAGGTAGCTCGCGAAGCGCAGCTTGCTGTTGCCTCGTGTGATAGAGAAGTCTGGCTTGTCTAATACGCTTACGCCATTGCGCACGGCAAAGCCTGTGTATTGGTTGGTGTCGTTAAACTGAAGGTGTCGGTTGGAGGCGTTTGAACGAGCGGAAAGATAGATAGTGAAGTCATTGCCAACAGCTTTTTGCATTGCAGCGACGCTTTCGACTTCTTGAAAAGCAAGAATGTCGGCTTGTGTTTTATCCACATAGTGGGTCAGTTTTTCAAAATCTTGTGGTGTTCTCGACACTTTTCCACCATCTATAGATAACCATTCTATGTTCCAACTGGTTAGATTGATGGAGTTTTGAGCAAATGAAAGAGAACTAAAAAGTAATATTAACGTAACAAAAAGTGATCGCATTTTGGCCTGTTGCACTCCTATCTTTTAGCGTATTCCTTTCCATCCTTTATCCTACAAGACCTCCAAAAATAGCAAGTAGATTTAGTACCAATTTTGCAATTTTCATGGTTTTCTTCGCAACTGAGATCAACGCCAATAAGATCGATTTCTTCTTGTTCGCTAGCCAATCTTTATTGATCAAAATCAATGTTTTCGAGTGGTGCTTCTCGTTAAATACGCCACAATATATTGTGTTGCCAGAATAAAAAATAACCCCATATAGTGTGTTTGTGGATAACTCTGTGAGTATGCTCGGGTAAGGAGAACAAAGTGAAACCAATCGTAATCAAACGCGACGGATCAAGAGCTCCGTTCAACAGGGATCGTATCCAAGCAGCAGTTGAAGCAGCAGCGGAAAACAAAGATAAAGATGTCGCTATTTATGCTCTTAATGTGGCTCTTGCTGTCGAGTTACAGTTAAGAGAACACGATGAAGTTCACATCCATGAGATTCAAGACTTAGTCGAAAATGAACTCATGCAAGGTCCTTACAAAGCCCTAGCGCGTTCTTACATTGAATATCGCCACGATCGCGACATCGCTCGTGAGAAGCAAAGTGCACTAACTCGCGAAATCGAAGGTTTGATTGAAGAAAGTAATCTGGATCTAATCAACGAGAACGCGAACAAAGACGGCAAAGTAATTCCGACTCAACGTGACTTGTTGGCTGGTATCGTAGCGAAACACTACGCGAAGACGCACATTCTTCCTCGCGATGTGGTTCAAGCGCACGAAGTGGGTGACATTCACTACCACGATTTAGACTACGCACCGTTCTTCCCAATGTTTAACTGTATGCTTATCGATCTTAAAGGCATGCTGACGCATGGTTTTAAAATGGGTAACGCTGAGATTGATACGCCAAAATCAATTTCGACTGCAACAGCGGTAACAGCACAAATCATTGCTCAAGTCGCGAGCCACATTTACGGCGGTACAACCATCAACCGTATTGATGAGGTTCTAGAACCGTACGTAATCACAAGCTACGAGAAACACCTAGAGATTGCAAAAGAGTGGAACATTGCTGAGCCAGAAGAGTTCGCAAAAGCGCGCACTGAGAAAGAGTGTTACGACGCATTTCAATCTCTAGAATACGAAGTAAACACGCTGCATACAGCGAACGGTCAAACCCCATTCGTTACGTTCGGTTTTGGTCTTGGTACAAGCTGGGCATCCCGCCTGATCCAGAAATCGATTCTGAAGAATCGTATTGCAGGTCTAGGCAAGAACCGTAAAACAGCGGTATTCCCTAAACTTGTATTCGGCATCAAAGATGGTTTGAACCACAAATCAGAAGATCCAAACTACGACATCAAGCAACTTGCGCTTGAGTGTGCGTCTAAGCGTATGTACCCAGACATTCTTAACTACGACAAAGTAGTGGAAGTAACCGGTTCATTCAAAACGCCAATGGGTTGCCGTAGCTTCCTTGGTACTTACGAAGAAAACGGTGAGCTGATTCACGAAGGTCGTAACAACCTTGGCGTCGTGAGCTTGAACCTTCCTCGTATCGCTATCCGTGCAAACGGAAGCGAAGAGAAATTCTACGAGCTTCTAAATGACCGCCTACGTCTTGCTCGTAAAGCACTAGAGACACGTATCTCTCGCCTTGAAAACGTGAAAGCACGTGTGGCCCCAATCCTATACATGGAAGGCGCATGTGGTGTTCGCTTGAAAGCAGACGACTCAATCGCAGATATCTTCAAGAACGGTCGTGCGTCTATTTCTCTTGGTTACATCGGTGTACACGAGACAATTAACGCGCTATTCGGTACAGAAGCGCACGTTTATGATGACGCTGTTTTGCGTGAAAAAGCGGTCGCGATCATCAAGCATCTAAAAGATGCTGTGAATCAATGGGCTGACGAAACAGGTTATGGCTTCAGCTTATATGCAACGCCAAGTGAAAACCTATGTAGCCGTTTCTGCCGCATCGATGCGAAAGAGTTCGGCGTAATTGAAGGCGTAACAGACAAAGGTTACTACACCAACAGCTTCCACCTAGATGTTGAGAAGAAGGTGAACCCATACGACAAGATCGACTTTGAGATGCCTTACCCAGAAATCTCAAGCGGCGGCTTTATCTGTTACGGCGAGTTCCCGAACATGCAACGTAACGTTGAAGCACTAGAAAACGTATGGGACTACAGTTACACCCGAGTGCCTTACTACGGAACTAACACGCCAATTGATGAGTGTTACGAGTGTGGTTACAACGGTGAGTTTGACTGTACAAGTAAAGGCTTCACTTGCCCAAGCTGTGGCAACCATGATTCAACCAAAGTGTCAGTGACACGTCGTGTTTGTGGCTACCTAGGCAGCCCAGATGCACGCCCGTTTAACTTCGGTAAGCAAGAAGAAGTGAAGCGCCGAGTTAAACACCTGTAAGGTTAACTACCACTCGTTTTACACTTTGAAAATCAACTTTAAACAGGTTGATTTTCTCTTTCTCGATAACACAGAGACGCATTATGAATTACCACCAATACTATCCAATTGACGTTGTTAACGGACCGGGTACGCGCTGCACGCTGTTTGTGTCGGGTTGTGTGCATCAGTGCCGTGGCTGTTATAACCAGTCGACGCAACGTTTGGATTCTGGTGTACTTTTCACGCAAGAAGCGGAAGACAAAATCATCGCTGACTTAAACGACACGCGTATCAAACGCCGTGGCTTGTCGTTGTCGGGTGGAGATCCGCTTCACCCTGCTAATGTGCCTCATATTTTGAAGATAGTGAAAAGGGTGAGAGAGGAGTGCCCAGGTAAAGACATTTGGGTTTGGACTGGCTACACGCTGACGGAACTGAATGACGCGCAAAGGGAAGTGGTGCAATACATCGATGTTTTGATTGATGGTAAGTTTGAACAAGACAAGAAAGACCTCAATCTCGAATGGCGTGGCAGTTCAAACCAAATCATTCATCGCTTTACGGACATCTAATCAAGTATTCTCCGCACATAAAAAGGGCTCACGCGTGCATAACGGGTGAGCCCTTTTGGTGTGAGTTCGTTAATGTCTTTTTGGTTACGCTGTCACCGATTGGTCATCTTCAACCATATTATTTATCCAACGTTTAGATTGAATACGGTAAGTCGTCAGTACGCCTTTCACTAACTCTTCCGCGAGCAGAGACATCAAGACAAAATGCAAAGGCAGCCCTAGCACCATGCCTGTGTAATAAGTAAGGGGGATGCCAATAGCCCACTGACCGAACGTGTCGATGAAAATGCTATAGCGAATATCAGCGCCACTCTTTAGTACGCCGCCAATCCCAACCATGTTAAACACCCTCAAAATCATACCTAGCGCCATGACTAAACATACGTTAAGTGCCATGTCTGCATCGGTTAACGGGCTCAGTACCAATAGGTGATGAATCATGGGCGAGCTCAACCACACTAGGAAAAACAGCAAGGTGGCTAAGATTGCGCTGGTTAACACATACCACCACGCCGTTTTCTCGACTCGGTCATAATGTTTTGCACCAATATCATTCCCAAGAAGAACGGATGCAGCGACCGCAAATCCCATAAAGGTTGAAATCAGTACCCCTTCAATCGGTGATAAGAATGAGATGATCGCCAGTTCTGAAACGCCCAATTGACCATAGATGATGCTGTAAACGATCAATCCACCAGTCCAAAGCGCATCGTGGACCAACATGGGTAAAGAAACCTTAAAGTACTTTTTTCGATACTGTTTTAAGCGGCCTTGTACCCAATCGAACTTAGTCGGAATTAGGTAAGCATATCGTTTGTAGAAAAAATAAATCAAGACGGCGGTTTGGAAAAATCGAGAAACAAAACTACCTACGGCTGCACCAAATACGCCCCATTGAGGGAAACCAAATAAACCAAAAATCAAAACATAATTAAGCGCGACGTTAACGACAATGGCGGAGATACTAACGTTGGTTGCCAGTTTGGTTTGGCCCACGGAGCGCAATACCGCTTCAATCGGTACTACTATCGCCGTAGCAATGAGGCTAAAGCCCGTAACCACAAGATAATCACGTGCATAAGTGACGTATTCAGGATCGTCTGACATAAAAGAGACGATCTCTTCATCAAAAATCGCATAAAGAACGATAAACGGCAGCGTCACCAAAATGGAAATAAACCAAGATTGCGCCAACGTTCTGCGAATTCCGGCTAGGTTTCCTGAGCCGTAGTATTGAGAAGCAAGTACGGTAACTGCACCGCATAGGCCAAAGACAACCGCTAGGTTGAAGAAAAAGATACGATTTCCAACTCCAACTGCTGCCGTTGCAGATTCACCGAGTAGGCTTACCATGAAAATATCCACGACGCCGAGCAAAGCAAAAAGCATGGACTGAAGTGAAACAGGTAGGCCAATCGTAATCAGTTTTTGCCAAAATACTTTATCGATGTATTCGCGTGTTAAGAGCATCGCATTTCTCCTTAAAGATTAATGCGAGTAGTTTATCCTCATGATTTGGCGGTGTATTTTTCAAAGGAATCCAAAACCTTTGTAAAACTCTCTACTAACAGCACATGTGAGCCAATAAATCATGGAAGATAAACAAGAACGCTACGCGATTTCAGAAAAAACTTATCAAGAGTTTATTGATCACAGTCGAGTATTAGCACTTGAGGAGAGAGGCATTGTGCAGTGCGGCATTGCCACTTGTCGTGACTTCTTCTCTGTTTATCGTAAAAACCAAAAGAAACACATGCTGCTCTATACGGTGCGTGGTAAAGGGTGGCTAGAGAGTGGGACTTATCGATACGATTTGGAACCGGGCTCGTTGATTACAGTACCCGCAGGTGTTGAAAACGGTTTTGGTATAGAAGAAGAACCTTGGCAGATCGCGTGGCTTTTTCTTGCTCCTGATAGAGAGTGGCCGATATTAGAATGCGATGTTCGCTACCAGCTTTCATCTACACCTGAAGTGATGTATGCATGTATCCAAACACTACTACGCAGCATTCACCTTCCAATCGATTATGGTGGTGCGGTAGGTGAGCATAGTGTGGCTCAGTTAGAGCTGATGTTAAACATGCCGCCCTCAGAGTCGATATCACGCAGCCAATTGAGGCTTCGGCGTGTATTTGACCTTGTCCAACGTCAGCTCCATAAGGATTGGAGCGTTGAGCAGGTGGCGGCTCTATATCCATGTTCGGAGCCTCATTTGCATCGACTGACTCAAAAGCAGTTTGGTCGAAGCCCAATGGCACATTTAACGCGTATGCGCATGGAATATGCTGCTAGGTTACTTCGTTCAACAGAATGGCCAATTCAGCATATTGGAGAAATAGTCGGATATCCGACAAGCGCTAACTTTAGTACACGTTTTAAAGCGTGGTCGACCATGACACCAAGAGAGTTTAGAAAAAACGGTAGAGTGGATTGGTACGACAAGGAGTGAATCGTTCTTTTTCTGAACGATAGAGCGCACAAAACTCACCGTAAGCCAGAATTTTGTTCTCTAATTGATGAAATAAGTGAAAAATCATTTCGTCATTTTTTGCGATGGTGTTAACGTGAGGTTCGGTACTTGAATTTCAAAGGGTTATGACTTTCATGTTTTCTAATCTCCCAACTCCCGTATTAGATCCTATTTTATCTCTATCCGTTGCATACCGTAACGATGAACGTCCAAACAAGGTTGACCTTGGCATTGGCGTATACAAAAACAGCGCAGGCGAAACGCCGATTATGAAAGCCATTCAAATGGCGCAGGATGTCGTTTTTGAAACTCAAAAAACCAAGTCTTACGTTGGTCTTGCGGGTTGCGAAGAATTTAATAAAAGCATGATCGATTTGCTGCTGACGGGAACGTCTGCAATGGATCGTGTTGCAGCAATTCAAACGCCAGGTGCAAGTGGTGCGCTGCGTATGCTCGGTGATCTGATGAAGATCGCACAGCCAGATACGACGGTTTGGATTTCCAACCCAAGCTACGTAAACCACAAGCCAGTAATGGAAGCAGCAGGCCTTAAAGTTAAGTTCTACCACTATTTCTCTTCGGAAACGAAACAAGTAGACACCGCAAAAATGATGGATGATCTTGCGAAAGCTGGGCCTTCAGATGTGGTACTTCTTCATGGTTGTTGCCACAATCCAACTGGTGCGGATATTGACTTATCTGCTTGGCAAGCCATTACAGAATTGTCGCAGAAGAACGGTTTCATCCCATTTGTGGACATTGCCTACCAAGGCTTCGGTGATGGCCTAGAAGAAGACGCAAAAGGTCTTCGTTTTATGGCAGATAACGTTGAAGAGATGTTGATTACTACTTCATGTTCGAAGAACTTTGGTTTGTACCGTGAACGAACTGGTGCAGCGATTGTGGTTGGTAAGAACATGCATGATGTAACCAATGCAAAAGGTAAACTCCTCACTCTAGCTCGCTCGACTTACACGATGCCACCCGACCATGGTGCAGCTTTAGTCAAGACCATTCTGCAAGATGACAAGCTCACTTCCGTTTGGAAGCAAGAATTGAGTGAAATGCAACATCGTTTGGTTAGCCTTCGTCAAAGTTTGTGTAACGAGTTGAGAAACAACCATAATACAGATCAATTTGATTTCATTGAGGGTCACAAAGGCATGTTTACTGTGCTAGGCTTTAGTGGAAACCAAATGGCGCAACTGCGTGAAGATTATGGCATTTATGGTGTTGGCGATGGTCGAATTAACATTGCCGGACTTACCGAAACTCATATTCCATACGTAGCGGACGCAATTAAGAAAGTATCTCAAGCTTAATTGGAGTGTGGATGAAAAACTGGAAACTGATTCTGCCGCTTATGATGAGCGGCAGTTTAATTGCTTGTACGTCAACTCAAACGACGCAGGAACCTGTTGAGCCAGAGTCGCCAAAGGTCGAAGAGCCCGTTAAAGTCGAGCCAGAAGTGAAACCTGATGTAGATCCAAAGCCAGAGGTGGAGCCCAAACCAGAAGCGAAACCTGAGAAAAAGCCGGAACCAAAGCCTAAGAAGCCAGTCAAGGTCACAAAAACACCCGATGGCATGTTAATTCTTGGTTCTGAAGAATGGGTTTATGTTCCTGAAATTGACCAGACTTTCAAGGCTAGAGTCGATACAGGTGCGACAACATCATCAATTAGTGCGACTGACATTGTTCCGTTTGAGCGTGATGGTAAAGACTGGGTTAAATTTAAGATAGATTTAGGTGACAAAGACACCAAAGAATTTAAAGTACCCGTTGAGCGCTGGGCTAAAGTTAAGCAGTCTTCGTCAGAAGAGGTGGATAAACGAGCGGTGGTAAAAGCCTACATTACCGTTGGGGATCACAAAGAAAAGACAGAGTTTACGTTAGCGGATCGCGGACATATGACGTTTCCAATTTTGCTTGGTCGAAGCTTTTTTAGAGATATCGCCGTTGTAGATGTATCGAAAAAATATGTGCAAGATAAACCTAAAAAAACCGCTAAAAACTGATGTATTACAGCTAGTTTCTGCTACAAGCTAATAATTCGTGATTAACAAAAAATGGCCTCCAAAATCGGAGGCTATTTTTATTGAATCATATGATTGCTTGTGATGCCCTGGTAGTCATAGTCATAGTCATAGTCATATCCACTAAAATGCAAAACGAGCAGACATTACAATTTGCTGGCCATAGACACCATTATTTTTAAAATCTGCACCAAGCGATAGTTGCTGAGTTGAGTGGAATCGTGCGCCTAGATTGTAAATGGTATTCGAATCGTCATTATCTATGATTTGGCCGATACGGCCATGTAGCTCAACATTTTGCATAAACCAAATACGAGTGCCAATATTCACTTCCGTGCGCCACTCGTCGCCCACTTTATCACTGCCGTTCTCTTTAATGTTGTGTACCAACATTTGGCCATAAATATCTGCAAATTGGCCTGCTGGCCCATTAAAGCCTATACCACCAGCAATGTCCCAGTCTCCGCTGAATTCACTGTCTGCGCGAGCAATGAAATGGGTATTCTCTGTAAAGTAGGTATTGAACTCGCCACCAAATGTACCAGGGCTAGTGCCCATGCGAAATTCCATCGTGTTGTAGTTGAAATTATTTGCATGTGCGGAAAGTGGCAAAATAGCACACAAACCAAAGGCTGCAACCTTTAGAGCTTTACCTAGCATGGTGTCTCCGGGCAAGATGAATAAAATGAACAAAAAAATGGTCTGCAAAAAGCAGACCAAGATTGATAAAGCTATCATTTTAAGTGCTTGCCGTCACTATTTAGCTGTAATCGTCACTACATCATGTTGATATGCACAGCAATCGGGGTTTGTTTTACATGACCACGAGTTGTTCGACTTCAATCTCTGGTTTGTTCCCGCCTTCAAATTCGCCAAACAGACGGACTTTAGTCGTGTGATCAATCGGAGTGTTTAGCTGAATATCGTCATCGAGTTCGACCATCACTTCACCGGAACCATCGCTAAAGACAAACTTATCCGCGCGAACTTGACGCAATAAGTTACCTTCAACGACCACATCTTTTTCAGTAAACATATTGGAGTCGTTTAGCAAGGCATCCAATTTTTCCACAGTGACAGGACCGTTAAACTGCAAGTTTGATTGGTTTTGAGCGTTATCTTTCGCGAACGCGATAGAAGGAGCAATAGCTAAGGCGGCGATTGTTGCGATAATTGTATTCTTTTTCATGTTACATCCTCATCGGTTTGTTTTGATGGGGTCATTAAAGCAGGGCTTGTTTGAACCAATGATGATTTCAACATTCATATTCTATTCATTTGCTTGAGTAAGTGGGGACGATGACGTTATGATTGTTCATCTTCCTCTATTCCTTACAAATGTTCATGAAATCAGCGATCCCATCTTTAATGGTTCAAGGCACCACTTCGGATGCCGGAAAAAGTGTCCTTGTGGCAGGTTTATGCCGTGTATTAGCACGAAAAGGGATAAATGTTGCCCCATTTAAGCCACAAAACATGGCACTAAATAGTGCGGTAACCAAAGATGGCGGTGAAATAGGTCGAGCACAGGCCGTTCAGGCACAGGCGTGTAATATTGAGCCAACTGTACATATGAATCCGGTTTTAATTAAACCTAACAGTGATACAGGTGCTCAGATCATTTTGCAGGGTAAGGCGATTTCCAATATGGATGCGGCTGGCTTTCATGATTACAAGAAAGTGGCGATGGACACGGTGTTAGATTCCTTCTCTCGTCTGACTCAAGAATTTGATTCGATCATTATCGAGGGCGCGGGGAGTCCTGCTGAAATCAATTTACGAGAAGGCGATATTGCAAACATGGGTTTTGCTGAGGCCGCTGATGTACCAGTGATCATTGTCGCTGATATTGATCGTGGTGGAGTGTTTGCACATTTGTACGGAACACTTGCGTTACTTTCTGAATCTGAACAAGCGCGAGTAAAAGGATTTGTTATCAACCGTTTTCGAGGTGATATTCGTTTATTGCAATCGGGCCTCGATTGGCTAGAAGAAAAAACAGGTAAACCTGTACTTGGTGTACTTCCTTTTCTTCATGGTTTGAATTTAGAAGCAGAAGACGCGATCACTGCGCAGCAAGAGTTGCACTCTGAGGTAAAACTGAATGTTGTTGTGCCTGTTTTAACCCGGATTAGTAATCATACTGATTTTGATGTGCTGCGATTGAATCCAGATATCAATCTACGTTATGTGGGTAAAGGCGAAAAAATAGATAAAGCCGACCTGGTTATTTTGCCTGGGACCAAATCAGTGAGAGACGACTTAGAGTATCTAAGAAGCCAAGAGTGGGATAAAGATATCTTGCGTCATATTCGTCTTGGTGGAAAAGTGATTGGTATCTGTGGCGGCTACCAGATGCTTGGAAACTTGATTGATGATTCAAACGGCGTCGAAGGCCAACCAGGTCAAAGCGAAGGGCTTGGCTTGCTTGATATCACTACGACGCTAACTAACAGCAAACAGCTTACAAACACACAAGCACAGCTTTCTCTTAACGGCAAAACAGCCAATGTAAAGGGTTATGAAATCCACGTAGGGCAAAGTGAAGTACGGGGCCTGCAACCTCTTACATTCAGTTCCGGTGAAGCGGAGGGGGCGATCAGCGAGTGTGGCCAAATCATGGGAACCTACCTTCACGGGTTCTTTGACGAGGCAGATGCCTTAAGCCTGGTATCAGAATGGGTAAACGGCACCCAAATCAAACAACAAGACTTTGAAGAGTTAAAGGAGCAAGGCATTAATCGCATCGCAGATGCGATAGAACAACATATGCGCCTTGATTTTTTGTTTAAATAGCACATTAACTGATTGAACTTTATATTCAAATAACCTGTTCTTTCGCTTGCCTTGTATTGGAGTATCTCTATGAAAGCATGGAAACAGCATGCTTGCCTTGCGGCAGTATTAAGCATTTCATTTTCAGCAAACGCAGCAACGAACCTAAAAGTGTATGCAGCCTCTTCTATGACGAATGCGATTAACGAGATCGCGCAAAACTTTGAAGAAAAGTATGACGTTTCTATCACTCCCGTTTATGGGGGTTCTTCTTCTATCGCTCGACAAATTATCAATGGCGCACCAGCGGATGTATTCATTTCTGCGAACACGAAATGGATGGATTATTTGGTCGATAAAGACGTCATTTATCGTGACAATGTCATAAATCTAGTGCGCAATAGCTTAGTGTTGATTGCTCCTCAGTCTTCAGAATTAACCTCATTTAACTTTTCTGATGCAAAGGCATGGGAGAAGGCATTGCATGGAAATCGTCTTGCGTTAGGCAATCCGACGTCAGTACCTGCTGGTATGTACGCGAAAGAGTCATTGACTACACTGGGTGTATGGAAAGCGGTTCAAACTCACGTCGCACCAGCAAAGAATGTGCGCTTAGCTTTGGCGTTGGTTGAACGTGGAGAAGCGCCTTTAGGTGTGGTCTACAAAACCGATGCTCAGTTAACTGATAAAGTCAAAATTGTCGGCGAATTTGCGAGTGATACGCATGCGGCTATTGTTTACCCGGCTGCAATTGTGAATGATTCTACTGAGTCGGAGCAGTTCTTCCAGTACCTAAAATCGGACGAAGCCGCACGCGTTTTTGCTCAATATGGCTTTCAGCAATAAACCGGCCTTCAATTATAGGAGCGAAGCGTGACAGAACTGGAATACCAAGCCTTAATGTTAAGCCTCAAAGTAGGCGCGTACGCAGTACTTTGGCTGATTCCTCTCGGCGTTTTTCTTGCTTGGCTACTTTCTCGAAAAACGTTCTTTGGTAAATCGATTCTCGATAGCTTAATTCATTTACCACTGGTATTGCCGCCAGTGGTAATCGGCTATTTATTGTTGATTTCTTTAGGACGACAAGGGGTCCTTGGAAAGTGGCTCTATGAAAACTTAGGGGTAGTCTTTAGCTTTAATTGGAAAGGGGCAGTAGTCGCTTGTATTGTCGTGGCTTTGCCTTTGATGGTTCGTTCAGTACGCTTAAGCTTAGATAGCGTCGACCCTAAATTGGAGCACGCAGCCTCTACGTTAGGCGCTTCTCCTTTAAAAGTGTTTCTCACCGTCACGTTACCACTGACCATTCCCGGAATTATTACGGGCACGATGCTGTCATTTGCTCGTAGTCTTGGCGAATTCGGGGCGACGATCAGTTTCGTCTCTAACATTCCGGGTGAGACCCAAACGATTCCGCTGGCGATGTACAACTTTATTGAAACGCCAGGTGCAGAAATGCAGGCGGCTCGTCTGTGTATCATTTCTATCGCGTTAGCCTTGTCTACATTAATGATCTCTGAATGGCTAAATCGTAAAGCGGCAAGCAGATTGGGTGCGAAGCAATGACGATTAAAGTCCAATTTAAACAAATGCTTGGTGAGACTGACTTCGACATCAAACTTAAGTTACCCTGTAACGGAATTAGTGCCTTGTTTGGACGATCTGGTGCAGGTAAAACGACGTTGATTAACATCATCAGCGGATTGGTCACTCCAAGGCAAGGGTATGTTGCGGTTGGTGAGCATGTTTTGTTTGACAGTGAACAGGGAATCAACCTACCAACGCACAAGCGTGGTATTGGTTATGTGTTTCAGGATTCACGTTTGTTTCCTCACTATTCGGTTCAAGGCAATTTGTTATATGGCGTTAAAGAAAAAGATGACGAGTATTTTGATGCAGTCACCGAACTCTTGTCTATCAAACCGTTACTAAAGCGCTTTCCGGTATCACTTTCTGGTGGTGAAAAGCAACGTGTTGCGATTGCGCGCGCATTGCTATCTAAGCCCAATTTGCTTTTGATGGATGAGCCACTTGCCTCACTCGATATGCCAAGAAAGCGTGAGGTAATGCCTTTTCTTGAGGAGTTGTCGGAGAAGGTAAATATTCCTATTATCTATGTCACACACAGTCTCCAGGAAATTTTAAGGCTTGCTCAGCACCTTGTAATTATTGACCAAGGTAAAATTTCGAGTTCAGGTAAGCTTGAGGAAGTGTGGGCTTCTCATGCTATGCGTCCATGGCAATCTTTCTCAGACCAAAGCAGCTTATTTGAAGGCCGGATTGCTGAACATCATGAACGTTATGCACTGACTTGTATCAACCTTGCACCTAATGTATTCCTGTGGGTGCAAAAGATTGACGGAACACCAGACACGCCAATACGCTTGCAAGTGCGTGCCAATGACGTTTCTATCACGCTCGAGCAGCCCAAGGCGACGTCGATTCGAAATATTCTGCCTGCTATTGTCGATTCCATCGAAGTGTTTAACGCAGCCGATGACAAACAGAGTATTAATGTATCACTCAAGCTAGACGAGAAATGTTATTTGTGGGCAACGATCACACCGTGGGCCCTTGACGATCTCAACCTAAAAGTTGGTAGCCGTGTTTTTGCACAAATTAAAGGTGTCAGTGTGACACAAAAAGATATGGCACTAGCGCCTCATTAACCGTTTAGACTGATTTACGCTTCATGATCAAAAAAGGCCGCAAAGTGCGGCCTTTTTTACTAGAAGAATGCCGGAATTACTTCGCGAATACTTCTTTGAATTCACGCTTAAGAAGTGGGTCACGACGTGCTTTCTTAAGTTGCTTAACCATGTCTTTCACACAGTTGTGAAGCACATTATCAAGTAGTTGAGCACGGTATTCTTCTTTATCTTCATCTGTCATGTTTTCTGGCAGATTAAGAGTAGGAAACTCTTCCATCACATTAATACCAGCGAATGCTTGGCCTACAGAAACTAGAGCATGAAACTGTTCAAAGTTGTCTAGAATGTTCTGTGCGCTTGCTGGCATTTCGTCCCATGATTCACGTACCGCTTCTTCAGACACTTCATGGATAGAGGTAACCATTTCGAACATTTGCTCTGGAACTTCGTCAAATTCGATAACTTTACGTAGCTCTGGAGAAATGCTGGCTAGATCGATTTTTTTGCTTTCGCTGTTAGTTGCTTCTGACATGGTGTGTCTCTCATTACAAAAAGGCGGGAATATTAATACCAAATGCATCAAATAGCTATACCCATTAATCCACAAGATGACCAAAGTGAATGAGTTTGTTGAACTTCTGCTCACAGGCCATGATTAGATAGGGTAACGTCCAGTCTAACTGCTTTATGCAATGGATTCCGTGATATTCAAACAAAAATATAGCACTTAATTATGAGTCGAATGCAACAACTCTATGAGTATGGTATATGTTTAATAAAGACATAATTAAAAATGGAACGCGTTATGCAACCGACAGGGACATCGATGCGAATCCTTCTGGTTGACGATGTTCAGCTAGACAGGATGCAGTTGGCTATTCGTCTAAAGCAACTTGGACATATTGTAAAAGCCGTAGGTAGTGGACTAGAGGCGTTAAATACCTACGAGAGTTTTGATCCGGAACTGGTGTTGCTCGATATATCAATGCCAGATATGAACGGTTTTGAAGTCTCTCTTCATATAAGAGAAACGTTTCCGGATTGGATCCCAATTATTTTCTTGAGTAGTCACGAAGAGCCAGAAATGATTGCTAAAGCCATAGATGCGGGCGGTGATGACTATTTAATTAAGCCGGTAGATAAACTGGTACTAAACTCTAAACTTATCGCAATGCAGCGTATTGCTCATATGAGACGAGAGCTTAAGCAAGCGACAGCTCAATTAGAGCAAGTTAATCAACTTTTGACTCAGCAAGCGAATGAAGATGGCCTAACCAAACTCTATAACCGCCGTTATATCGACCATAAGTTGGAATCGATGGTTGCATGGCATGGCCGTCACAACATGCCAATGGCTTTGATTCTATTGGACGTCGATTTCTTTAAACCGTTTAATGATAATTACGGTCATATTGAAGGCGACCGTTGCTTGCAAGCGATTGCGAATCAACTAAAGGCGACGTTTTGTCGCTCTGGGGAATATGTAGGTCGATATGGTGGAGAAGAGTTTGTTGTGTTGCTAGGGTGTACCGACACTCAAACAGCAGAAAGAGAAGCCGAGCGTATACAAGAGGCTATGTATTTTCTCGATTACCCACATGAGTATTCTAGTGTGTCAAGTAGAGTGACGGTGTCACAGGGTGTTTTTGTTTTTCAACCGACAGGGAAAGAAGTGCAATCAGATTTGTATGCAACCGTTGATAAAGCACTATATACATCAAAGTCTTTGGGAAGAAACACACATACTGTGGTCAATTCTTTTTAAAAACAAAATCTTATGAATGTCACTCTTTTTGTTGCGTTGTCACTTTTTGGTGGTTGTTTTAAAGCTAACTCAAAGTAAGATAGGCAACACAGTTCGAACGGAATGTCGCAATCGGGCGTATACCTTATACCTTTGATTAGATAGATAACATCGGGATAGTGGCAACGATGATTGCAGTTATTATGCTGATGGGGAAGTTCGGTTTTGTTGTAAACCCAGACAAGCTTGTTAACTTTCACGATTGGTGAGGGTCTAACGAAGCTTTATACAGTTACGTCCGGCCTTTTTCGCTTTGTAAAGTGCTTCGTCCGCTGATTTAATAACGTCCAGAGGAGCTTGCCCATTCCGGCTATCAGCAACTCCGAAACTTGCGGTAACAAAAACCGACTTTCTTTTCGAACTGTTGCTACCACGACGTTTTTGTCCTTGTTTATGGTTCTCAGGGCGAGATTCTTCATCGCGTAATATCATCTCGTATTCTGCAATCGATTTGCGAGCTTCTTCCAAAAAGTTCTTACATTCGTCAGCGTATTTGCCTTTAAAAACGATGGTAAATTCTTCTCCGCCAAATCGATAAACTTTTGCGCCGCCTGGGGTTTTAGTGAGGCGCGAAGCGACCATTTTTAGAACGTCATCACCAGTATCGTGACCGTAGGTGTCGTTAAACTTTTTAAAATGGTCAACATCAAGCATTGCGATCGTGAACTTCTTACCCATGTGTTTTAGATCGAGATCAAGTGCACGTCTGCTCGGAATCAGCGTTAGGCTATCGGTGAAAGCCAGTTGATGGCTAGCGGAAGCGGCATAAATAATGATAAGCAGCCCTGTTAGCGTAAACATGGTGCTTGATATGTACTGCACATCAAAGAAAATGAACGTCGCAGACGCCAATACCATGGCAGAGTAGGTCATCGCATGGATAATTTCATTCTTCTTTAAAACAAGGATTCCAAGAAAACAGACAATACCCACGCAATATAAAACAAGAATTAAAGGCAGTTTAGAGACCGTAGGTACAATAAATAAAATACCGCTTGTCCATTGTTCAAACCCTCCTTCAACGTAATATGCTAGCGTTAGATAAGACCAAAGAACGAACATTGCTAACATCAAGATGTAAGTCAACATGGCTCTAGAGTCAAAACCTTCTTTACTAAACAAAAATACCGTAAGAAACGAGACAGGAAGTAACGTGGCTAAAATGGTTAGCTCAAGTAAAGCGGTACCACTTTGAAGCGGGACTTGTAGGCGGTGCTGTATCACGAAGTAGGCTAGCAACATTGCCAAGCACACCATGGACTCTCTGCCTTGCTTAAATGAATAACAAAGGAGTAGCGCACAACCTAATAGTATGTACGGCAAGTTTGCGGCAATGCCCCAGTTTGCCTGAGTCATCTGAATAATGCTGTCCATGCCCGAACTCACTATGCCCAGTAGCAAAAAAGGGAATGAGAATCTGAAGCCTGATGAAGTCATTGACGATGAGGACATCTATTACAAACTGCCTGAAAATAGTTGACTATATAATTGGTTAGGTAAATCGTTTTATCAATATGGATATTTATCCGTTATTGAATTTCGAACTTTGAGAACTAGCAAGAATACGTCTATTTGTTCCTTTTCCCAAGTATTTTGGAAGACATTACCGCAAAAAGAGAGAGATTGATTAAATTAAGAGCAATCAATAAGTTGTTATAAACAAGTCGTTGCTATACTCATTTCATAGGAAAAAGGAGATTTACAGATGCAGATAAGCTCAGATGTGCACAACTACATGGAAACATTAGTAGGCCAGGTTCTCAGTTTGCCCGAATTTTTAGAACAGTATGACAACGAACAGTTAGCCGATATTGCTTGCCTTGCGCTTATCCAGCTCAAGCCTGTCTATATCCGTCATGATATTGATTTTTTGTCTTCACTTCCTGAACAAAAATTAAGCCAGTTTAAGCAAAGCGCGGATATAGCGGTGAAAAACGCCGCAGAAATGGTGAAAGAAGACAGGCGTAAGAACCGAGAGTATGATATGCCTGTAATTTTTTCCCATACTAGTTATGATGATGACAAAGAGTTGGATTGGTATGAAAAACCGATCCTTAACGTTAATATTAAGTAAGAGTCGCTCAGTTGACTAGTGAGCTGACCCAAGGAGGAATCGTGGGATTTTTTTCGCGTTTGTTTGGTGGTAGTGAGAAAACGGTTGAAGCCAAAAATATCGAATCAGTTGAATATAAAGGTTTCCTTATTTACCCAGAGAGCCTTTCAGAGGGCGGACAATATCGCATCGCTGGTCGAATAGAAAAGCATGACGATGATGAAGTGAAAACACATCGGTTTATTCGCTCCGATTTGCTTGGCTCAGAGCAAGATGCCAATGACCTTATGTTGAAGAAATCTCAAATGTTTATTGATCAAATGGGCGATAAAATCTTCGACTAGCAATTTACTGCAATTTGATTCCAGTCATCTTAAAAAGAGCCATTAGTGTATATGCTAGTGGCTCTTTCTTTTTAACGCTTAAATCTCTGTTAAGTCAGTATTTAATCGTTACCTGGTTAGACCTCAGTCTAGTACGGTGTTGCGTTGTTATTTTTCGTGCACAGAGCGACAATCATTCATTACTTAGCGTTATATGTAATGAAATTTAGTATTTAAATTACAAAACACTTGAAGTAATGAGACGCGTTCGATACAAACAGAATAATAACAGGGCTGTTAGTCAAGGTGTTTTGTGCAAATGGGTGTCCCCAAACACCATCTTTCGTTTGCAATTGTCTTGCGTGGTAAACAGATAGAAATAAAAAAGAATTAGAGTAGAGCGACGCTCTGTTTTGGGACTAATTTATTGATATGTATACAAGGAGTATGCGTTTTGCAAATCGGTGTACCTAAAGAGATACTCGCAGGTGAATCGCGAGTGGCTGCATCGCCGAAGTCGGTTGAGCAGTTAATAAAATTGGGATTCGATGTCGCGATTGAATCCCAAGCGGGGGTGCTAGCGAGTTTCGATGATGCCGCTTATGAAGCAGCTGGTGCGAAAATCGTTTCTAGTGAAGAAGTTTGGGCATCTGGCCTTATTTTAAAAGTTAATGCGCCAATTGTGGATGATGAGCAAGGCATTGACGAAATTGCGTTACTGCAAGATGGAGCAACACTGGTTAGCTTTATTTGGCCGGCTCAAAATGCTGAGTTGATGGAACAACTTTCAAGTAAGAACATTAACGTTCTTGCCATGGATTCCGTTCCTCGTATCTCACGTGCACAAGCCTTAGACGCGCTATCTTCGATGGCTAATATCGCTGGTTATCGTGCAGTGGTTGAGGCAGCTCATGAGTTTGGTCGTTTCTTTACAGGTCAAATTACGGCTGCCGGTAAAGTACCTCCAGCGAAAGTATTGGTTGCGGGTGCTGGCGTCGCTGGCTTGGCGGCTATCGGTGCTGCAGGTAGCTTAGGTGCCATTGTCCGTGCGTTTGACGTCCGCCCAGAAGTAAAAGAGCAAGTTGAATCGATGGGCGCTGAGTTCCTGACCGTTGACTTTCAAGAAGAGTCAGGCTCTGGGGATGGCTACGCAAAAGAAATGTCTGATGACTTCAACAAAAAAGCGGCAGAGTTATACGCAGAGCAAGCTAAAGATGTTGATATCATTATTACGACCGCGCTCATCCCTGGTAAACCTGCGCCGAAGTTGATCACCAAAGAAATGGTCGACAGCATGAAAGCGGGCAGTGTAATTGTCGACTTGGCAGCTGCTAATGGCGGTAACTGTGAATATACAGTGAAAGACCAAGTTATCATGACGGATAACGGCGTAAAAATTGTTGGTTACACTGACATGGTTGGTCGTTTGCCAACACAATCTTCTCAGCTTTACGCGACAAACCTTGTTAACCTTCTAAAACTGCTGTGTAAAGAGAAAGATGGCAACATCAATATTGATTTTGAAGATGTTGTTATCCGAGGCGTTACCGTGGTGAAAGAAGGTGAAGTTACTTGGCCAGCGCCACCAATTCAGGTTTCAGCTCAGCCGCAAGTGAAACAAGAACAGCCTGTGAAGCCAGAGCCTAAAGTAGAAGAACCTACGTCTCCAACGAAGAAAATTATTGGTGTGGCAGCGGCTGTTGGAGCCTTTGCATGGGTTGCATCGGTTGCTCCGGCAGCGTTTCTTTCTCACTTTACTGTATTTGTTCTAGCGTGTGTTGTCGGATACTACGTAGTATGGAATGTTACCCATGCACTTCATACTCCACTAATGTCAGTAACGAATGCTATCTCTGGCATTATTGTCGTTGGTGCATTACTGCAAATTGGACAAGGTAATGGCGTCGTTTCATTCCTATCTTTTATTGCCGTATTGATCGCGAGTATCAATATCTTCGGTGGTTTCACCGTCACCAAGCGTATGCTTGAAATGTTCCGCAAAGATAAATAGGAGTCACAATGTCTGCAGGATTAGTACAAGCAGCTTACATTGTTGCTGCATTATTTTTCATCATGAGTTTGGCGGGGCTTTCAAAGCAAGAGTCTGCTCGTAATGGTAACTACTACGGTATCGCTGGTATGACGATCGCGCTAATAGCGACGATCTTTAGCCCAGATGCGCAAGGTTTTGGTTGGATCATTATCGCGATGGCGATAGGTGGTGCGATCGGTATTTTCTATGCGAAGAAAGTAGAAATGACCGAGATGCCAGAACTGGTTGCGATTCTACACAGCTTTGTAGGTTTAGCTGCGGTTTTAGTTGGCTACAACAGTTACCTAGATGCGCCAGAAGCAGCAACACATGCTGAGCATGTTATCCACCTTGTAGAAGTATTCTTGGGTGTGTTCATCGGTGCCGTAACTTTCACCGGTTCAATTGTCGCATTTGGTAAGCTGCGTGGTGTGATTTCTTCGTCGCCACTTAACCTACCTCATAAGCACAAAATGAATCTCGCAGCGGTTGTTATCTCTACGCTTCTTATGATCTACTTCGTAAAAGCAGATGGCAGCATGTTCGCTCTTATTGTGATGACTTTGATTGCGTTCGCATTCGGCTACCATTTAGTCGCTTCAATTGGTGGTGCTGATATGCCAGTTGTTGTCTCTATGTTGAACTCATACTCAGGTTGGGCAGCAGCGGCAGCAGGTTTCATGCTAGCAAATGATCTATTGATTGTAACAGGTGCTTTGGTAGGTTCATCAGGTGCGATTCTTTCTTACATCATGTGTAAAGCAATGAACCGTTCGTTTATCAGTGTTATTGCCGGTGGTTTTGGTCAAGAGATAGTGATTTCAGGTGACGAAGAGCAGGGCGAATATCGTGAAACAACGGCTGAAGAAGTTGCAGAGATGTTGAAGAACTCAAAATCAGTAATCATCACTCCAGGATATGGCATGGCAGTAGCTCAGGCACAATACCCTGTTCATGAAATTACTGATGTACTTCGTTCACAAGGTATTGAAGTTCGCTTTGGGATTCACCCAGTAGCGGGTCGTCTACCGGGGCATATGAATGTGTTACTCGCTGAAGCAAAAGTACCGTATGATATCGTTCTTGAAATGGATGAAATCAATGATGACTTTGCAGAAACCGATACCGTATTGGTTATCGGTGCTAACGATACGGTCAACCCAGCCGCACTGGAAGATCCGAACAGCCCAATCGCTGGTATGCCCGTATTGGAGGTATGGAACGCGAAAAACGTAGTGGTATTCAAGCGCTCAATGAATACTGGTTACGCAGGAGTACAGAACCCACTGTTCTTCAAAGAAAATACATCAATGCTATTTGGTGATGCGAAAGAAAGTGTTGAGTCTATTTTTAAAGCACTTTAACCATTCTTGATTTAAAACTATACAGGGTCAGCAATCGCTGGCCCTTTTTTGTTCCGTTTCAATGTTATAGTAATGCAAATCCTTCTGTTAGCAGATGTCAATTGCTTGTAGATTGATGTATAGTTTTGGCTAATGTAACAAGTGACGGTAACAGTTTGATTAAAAAGTTTTTGCTCGGTTTTGCAACTGTATTGCCGCTTTTTTCGGCACCTGCATTTTCCGATTCACTACCAGAAAGAATAGATACGTTTACAGAGCTATTTAACTATGAAGTAGCTCTTAAGTCGTACGATATTCGTATTCTGCAATCAAATTATCCTACCAAGTTACTTGCGCCAGATTCGCTTCTGCCGCAAACGTCTGACTATCCGTTAAAAGATATCCAACAGCTTTACAGCTTGGCGAATACTTGTCGTGGCAAATTACCATTAAGTCCTTTAATTACTGAGCCTTTAGTATTTACAAGAGCGATTTGTAAAGGGACGCAGCTGACACCTCGTTGGTTCTCGCGTAGTGGTCTCATTCACCCTGGTGGTGGGACGTACGCGGCACGTTATGTGGATAAGTATCCAGAACTCAAACCCAAACTATCTCAGTACATGCATATAAAAGAGCGTGATAACGAGGAAGGGGATGAGTTGCTAGAAAGCTTGAAAAACATGGATGACGACGCCATTAATGCTTTGATTGCAGGCGCGAGCATGTTTATTGAAGGTAACGAACTTTGGCTAAGACGTGGTGACCGTTACTTTGTTTTCGAGAAAGATATCTGGCAAGAGAACGTAGCGAATGCGGGTCTGTCATACGCTCTAGCCTCTCAAAGCAAAAGTTGCTTTGTTAAACGAGGCAATATTTGTTGGGATGTAGAAGATCACTCGCAAGTTTTGCGGATCAGTATGATCATACTGGTAATCGCCAATATTCTTTTGGTGATTGGTTGGGCGGTGTACCGTTGGAATAGCAAGCGAGAAGAACTACGTAGTAGAATGCTCGTGTTGCAAATTTTAACGCATGAGCTCAGAACACCGATTGCATCTCTGTCACTAACGGTTGAAGGCTTTCGTCGAGAGTTCGAGCATTTGCCTGAAAGTGTGTATGACGAATTCCGCAGATTGTGTGAAGATACGCGCCGCCTGCGTCAATTGGCAGAAGCGAGTAAAGATTATTTGCAATCTGATAACCAAATGCTTGCAACAGACTGGGTACCATCCGTTGCAGATTGGTTAGAATTTAAGATCGAAGAAGAATTTGATAGTGCCGTGCTTTTTAACATCAATGAAGATGTGGCTGCTAAAGTTAATGTGTACTGGTTAGGAACTTGTATCGATAACTTGCTTCGTAATGCGCTTAAGTACGGTGTCGCACCGGTTGAATTGGATGTCTCAACTAGTGAAGAAAAAATAGTATTCCAAGTCCGAGATGCAGGAGGCCTAACGGCTAAAGATTGGGCAAATTTGAAGAAACCGTTCGTAAGTAAGAGCGGGTTAGGACTTGGATTAACAATCGTTGAATCTATGGTAGGCCGCATGGGCGGAAAAATGTCCTTAATGGGACCACCTACAACTTTTATATTGGAGATACCTTGTGAAACAGACACTGCTTCTCGTTGAGGACGATAAAAACTTGGCTGACGGCCTGTTAGTAAGCCTGGAACAAGCAGGATATGAGTGTTTACATGTGGAGCGTATTGCAGACGTAGAGCCACAATGGAAAAAAGCTGACTTGGTAATTCTCGATCGCCAACTCCCAGATGGTGACTCTGTACAATGTCTCCCAGAATGGAAACAGATTAAAGACGTACCAGTTATCTTGTTAACGGCACTTGTTACCGTAAAAGATAAAGTTGCAGGCCTGGATTCCGGCGCGAACGACTACTTAACAAAGCCTTTTGCTGAGGCGGAGCTTTTTGCGAGAATCCGTGCACAGCTACGAGCACCGGATTCAGCAGAACAAAGCAACGCTGATAAAGTGATTACAAAAGACTTAGAGATTGACCGCTCGACTCGTGAAGTGACTTATAAAGACGAGCTAATTACGCTTACTCGAACAGAGTTTGATTTGCTGCTATTTTTGGCGTCAAACTTAGGTCGCGTGTTTACTCGTGATGAGCTACTTGACCACGTTTGGGGTTACAATCACTTCCCGACAACACGTACGGTTGATACACATGTACTACAGCTTCGTCAAAAACTGCCAGGACTGGAAATTGAAACACTTCGTGGTGTTGGCTACAAGATGAAAGCATAAGTCGTAATGAAAATACTACTCCCTGTAGTTGTCTCATTAGCGTTAGTGAAACCAGTCCATGCGATGGACTGGTTTCAAACTAACACGCCTTTAACACAGGCACATCAACACTTACTTGAAGATGATCTTGCGGGTATGTTCAACTCTCTTGTTGAACTCTGGCAAACGGAACCAAGTAAAGATTTGACTCCTCACCTTAATGATCTTCTTGGTCAGTCACTATCCAAAAACTGTGGCAAGGCTCTCACTGGTGTAACGCTGCCTGATTGGATAAGTGGTGTGAACGTTATTCGTCAGACTATTCAAAGCCCTGGGCGAGATACATTTAGATTGGTGATCAAGCTAAGAGCTACAACTGACATCGAAAATATTTCATTTAATCGATGGGTGGATGAATCTATATCCGCGGACAGTTCATTCAGCTATGAACAACAGCCGAACGGGACAGAACTTGCCAACGAGCGTAGTTACTCGAAACGCTATAACTTAACAGGCAAGCTTGAAGCTGGTTTATATCACTTAACCGTTGTTTCTACTGATAAACAAGAGTATCGAACTTGGGTAATACTTGGAGATTCAAACTCTTCTCAATATGTTCGTTGGACATCTAAAGAGAATTGGAAAGTAGAAAAGAGCGCACTTCGTAATCCCCATTGTCCATTACCGCAACTTGAAGTTGGTTTGTATGACTACATTGATGGCCAGTACGAGCAAATGTGGAAAAAGACTTATGAGTCTAACTATCCAAATTCATTGGAGCTAGCGGGTGTCCCAAACGATAGATACGTATTGGCGGTAAGTATCAATAGTCGCCGTTGGCAGGGCGATATAATTGTTGAGCAGGCTCAAACTATTAGCCGAACCTATGATCTTTCCCAGGAAGAATAGTTAAAGAAATACTACTTGTGCCGATAAAGGTTCAGGACGAACTAAAATCACAAGTGTAGTATGAAAAACAAATATAAAATTCTTGCCACTTCTGTTGCTACTATTTTTTTCGCTAATGCTGCTTCTGCTGCTACTTATGCGATAGAGGCTCGTAGTGATGCAATGGGTGGCGTTGGTACCGTATCAGCAACTTATCTAACTGCGCCTTTTTTCAACCCCGCTCTTACTGCGATTTATCGCCGAAATGACGATGCAGGCATGATCGTGCCAAGTTTTGGTGGCAGCTACGATGATCAATATGATCTAGTTGATGAGATAGAACGCATCAGCAAATTGACAGACGTCGATGAAATCAAAAAATCGATGGATGCTATCGATGGGAAAAAGACAGACTTTGATCTTGGTGGTGTCGTTGCCATTGGTATCCCCAACAAATTCTTATCTGCAACTGCATACGGTAAGCTATACACTGAATCATTCGTACAACCAAATGTTGATACCTCAGGTACTAATCCATTAGATGATAGCTATGTACAAGGTGTTTCTATTGGCGTGGCTGAAGCTGGTATTTCACTTGCTAAATACACTAATTTCATGAACCAACACCTTTCTTTTGGTGTTACTCCTAAACTTCAGCGTATATACACATACTCATACGCCACGAGTTTTCAGAATTTTGATACTAAAGACTTACGTGAAAATGAGACCGCGGAAACGATGTTTAACTTAGACGCAGGCGCACTTTGGTTCTTTGGCCCATATCGTCTCGGTATTTCAGCGAAAAATTTGATCGGAAGAGACGTTAAAACAAAATCATTCCAATATGGCAGCGATACGATAAAATCATACGAATATAGCATGCGTCCTGTATACACCGTTGGGGCAGGGATTGTTGCCGATTACTTTACGATGAGTGTTGACTACGATCTTAACGAAGAAAAACGTTTTTCATCCTTTGATGATAATACGCAAATGATTCGAGCTGGTATTGAGTTTGATATTTTGCGTCAAATGGCATTACGAGCAGGGTATATGAAGAACTTAGCTCGAAGTAATGACGAAGGAACCATTACTGCTGGTATCGGGTTGTCCCCACTTAAGTTGTTCGAATTGGATATCGCAGCTCAGTACACAAACGAGAACGCTATGGGTGCATCCATTAATTTCCTTGCTACCTATTAATTGAATCGTTATAGTCAGCTCCTCAAAATGAGGAGCTTTTTATGTTTGACGATTTACCCCCTCTATCTCACCAAGAGCAACAACAAGCTGTAGAGAGAATTCAAGAATTGATGGCGAAGGGCACAAGTACTGCAGAAGCTATCAAAATTGTTGCCGAACGGATTCGTTCTGAGTACGCAGAAAAACAACAGCAACAAAACTAATCAATTCATGGACAGGGCATACGCCCTGTTTTTTGCCTTTCTATTTTCTATTCCTTTACACTCCCAAACACCACCCTGGTTACGCTGTAACTAAAATTTACTATACCTATATGATTTTAATCTTGTTCAATTGCCTTTAAGACTAAATAGCGAGTTGGTAAAATTTTACCTAATCGTGTTAACCTTAGTTTTCGTAGCACAGGTAATTAGGCATTTTTTAAAGAACTCATAAATTAAACTCAATAATATCAATTATTTACCGCGGGCATTTAATCTGCCAACCATATTGGTTGTGATTGATCTTGTAATTTAATTACAAAGCCCAAGAGAGCTTCGTTCTCAGACAGAAGATTATGCTAAAAAAAAGAAAAAAGAGACACCGTAACTTATAACGATAATTAAACTAGAGTTATTAAATAAGCGATATAAGAACAGTAAGCACTCGCAGACATATGTAATAGATGAATCGAAATTCATCTTATTGAGCTGCTTTTTTAGCCGAAATACGTCTCCTGGATTTGAGCGGAGCGTTACATATTGAATATGCTTAATCTAAAGTAGTTTTACTAAACTAGGCGACGTTGAAGTGGGTAATATGAATCCTCAAGAGTAGTAGAAATCAAGAGCAGTAACGCGCATTACAACGTAACGTTTTCTGGCATCCTTCCTGTTAAATAGTCCGATAATTAGAGAAGAAATTGGAAAAACATCGTTTATCTTTGGATGAGAGGAAGCAACAAGGTTGCAATGAAAACTATTTGCCTGTTTTAAACTAAACTCCTTTAACTATCATGTAGCAGTAGTTTTGATGTTGTGTTCGCTCTATGTGGACTAGACTTAATATGAGAACAAAAACTAACCTAGGGAGGAATGATGGGTTATAAGCACGTTTTGGTTGCTGTCGACTTATCTCAATCTAGCCAAGCCGTTATCGAAAAAGCAATAATGCAAGCAGATAACTCAAGCAGCAAACTCTCATTTGTTTACGTAGATGTTGATCGCATAGTCATGGAAGCGAAGGAAGAGCAAGAATTGGAAAGAAGGCTGCAAGAGCTCGCTGATAAATGCTTATATCCAGTAAACGAGACCATGGTAGTAATCGGCGATCTTCATATAAAACTATCGGGAATCGTCAAAAAAGAGGGGATAGACTTAGTTGTATGTGGTCATCATCACAACTTATTGAGTCGCTTTTTTTCATCGATACCAAAGGTTGTGAACGAAGTTGAAGCTGATTTATTAATCGTCTATTTAGACGAGTGATCGACAACTCTTGTTCGCACTCATCATTTTTTGTCACTAAAAAGCCGAACGTTTATGTTCGGCTTGGTGTATCGGTGATAATAAAAGTTTTTAGCCAGGAATGATTGATGCCTCATGAGATAAAACAGATGCAGACTCCGCGTTTGACTGCAGATCAAAATGTACGTTAACTTGCACGCCTTCTCGCTCAAAAGTGACATCATCAAAATCGGTCATAGCGATTTTGAATCCATTTCTAGCAAAAAAGCCAGTCACCATAGTTCGCTGCTTAATTTCTAATGCAGACGCGAGTAGCTTATCCATGGCATTCTCCTTGGTTATTGTGGGGATATGGGTAGAAGATACACATAGATTGGTATGAAATCAATTTTATATAAAGTTGCTTTTGATTAAAATTTTAATGTAAGTCAATCTATCGTTTACCCCACGTGATTTATTCCACGCAAAACCTTGATAACAAGACGGCAGAGCATCTCACATTGTGATAGCAAGCATAAAGATGGTGGTGTTAATAAATACCGCCGAAACAATATGTTACAAAGATTAGCGTTAGGCCTAGTTGAGTAGACAACGCAAAATTCTAAACCTGAACAACCGCCCTAAAATGACTCACTCTTCAATACTTGTGATAACTCAGACCTAATAAAAGTAGATATCTCAGCTAGCTTTCTTGGCAAAGGGTTTTGATAAGGGTAGGCAATATACATGGAACGTTCTATATCAAAAGTTTGCGATATTCGGATATTTTTGTCTATATAGTTACTTTTAATAAGATAGTTTGGAATGACACCAACCCCAACTCCCTCAGAAACAAAGTTTATTAAAATAGAGGTGTTATCAACTTCGATAACATCAGTATATTGATTTTTAATTGATTCCTTATTCGAATGATGTTTGTAGATTAATAGTGTTTTGTTGTTGGCATTACTTACCCTAGATATCAAAACATCACTATAATCACCAATTTTATGTGCAATAAGAGTGTCATCAATAACATTATTAAGCCTAATCGCTAAATCTACGTTGCTTTCTAATAAATTTTCCACATTGTTACTTGACGATATTTCAAAATCAACTTTTGGATATCGTTCTTTTAAGTCTTTAAGAACAGAACCAAAAATAGAAGAGGCTATAGAGTTGGGCATTGTGATTTTAAACTTTCCATCAATGCATTCACTCAACGAGCTAGCTCTGTAATTTAACTCGTGCAAACTCTCTAACGTCTTGATAGCAAGCTCTCTAATGCTTTCGCCATGATCAGTTAAAACGAGTTTCCTTGTTGTTCTGTGGACGAGTGTTACGCCAAGTTGTTTTTCTAATGCTGCTAGCTGCCTGCTGACTTGAGCTTTAGACTTTCCAAGTTCTTTTGATGCCTCTGTAAGAGAGAGGTGTTTACAAATGGCTGCAAAGCAGATCAGCTCATTGTTCATCAATTCCATGATTGTTACCTTTTTGCAACTCTGAGTCACGTTGTCTTTTAACTGGTGGGAAAGTATAACTTGCATCATCGGAGGGGGACAATGATATTTAAAAGCCGCCATGAAATAATGGCAGACTACTATCTTAATAAAACCATATTGGATATTAAGTTAAACCGATATCCTGAAGGAATTAACTCAATCGGATTAAATATATAAAATAAAGATTTAAAAATAAAAAGTTTGTCTCGTGAAATTACTAAGTTGGATTCGGGTGATTTAATTATTTATTGTGCATCATTGATAATGACTCATTCCATATCGGAAAAAGTAATAATAAACGTTGAAATTGATTCTTAAATTATAAAGTTAAACGTGTGAGGATATTTAAATATGAAGACTGCAATACAAAATTCGAAAAGATCTGTTTATCAGAAAGATACATTGTATAGAATAATAAATAATCTTAGTACTTTGTATACCAAATCACTAGTAAAATTATTTGGTGAAGAGTTGAGAATCCATCATTGCAAACATAAGATTAATGTAAGAACCACTAACGAGTTGAGTGAACATATGAAGAAAGATCTAGGTATAGATTGAAAAGTAGAGAGTTTACATCTGTTAGATTCCTTGTTCCTATAAAGATAATCTAGTACTTACACGTTAGGGTTAGGCAAACGCGTATCCATGTTGACTCATATTGAATGAGCAAGATGCAAAACCAACGTGCATGGTGTCGGACGTAACCAAAGATACAGTTCAAGTGGTCGCTGTGGTGGAATCGAAGTTCATGGCCCATACAAGACAGCTGATGAAGCTTGCAAGGAAGCAAAAGCCAAATACGGTGTAACTAAACTGACTTCACCAATGCTAATCTTCTAACCCTTAAGTTCGCATTATGTATAAGCTGGTAAATGAGAGGTTAGGCTGGCGCCCCTGCTTGTAAGGCATTGATTAGGCGGGGGTTTATAGACTTATCTTCGAGTAAACCGTATACCACATCTTGATCATCTAACCCCAATAAGTCGGCGATTTTAAAGGCAATTTCCCAATCAAGAACACTGCGACCATTGCGGTAATTGCTAATTCTACTTGTGCCAACGTCCAAAACTTTAGCTAACTGATAGTCAGAGGTAAGCTCTAACTGGGTTTTCAGTCTATCTAAAAGCACATTTGTGTAATTAGTCATGTTCCCGCATCCTTTCGCAATATTGTTAAATTTTAGTGGATAGTCTGGCTTCTTTCACTACCGCAAGCCACTTGCGTGCTTAAAAAGATTTCCTTAACGTTATTTTTGAGACAGGAAATCAATAGCTTGCGGAGGCTACAACATGGAACGTATCGTTACCGACCCAATTCACTTACCTTGCCCAGATATGGCAGGGTGTACCAATCCTGACCCAGCTAAAACAGCAAACTCACTTCTTAAGATTGCACAATTACGAGAAAAGTTCGCTGAACAATTCCCAAAGAAGAAGCAAACCTACATTCCTACACGTTTTCGTCAGGGGGTTGTAGCATGAATTTAAGTATCTGGAAAACGCGCCGCAATCAGCGCCAACTTGTTGCATCACAGTGCAACGGAACTCATATTTACTTCGACAGTTTTGAGCTTGAAGCCGTTGAAGCCTCTCTTTGGCTTTATCAGGGTATGACGCTTGTTGCTTGTATTAAAGCGAAAGACGCCACGCTCGCTGATATTACTATCGCCGCCCATCGCATGGAGACACTTGGTGCGCAAAACAACGGCGAACCACTACACGAAATCCGCAAGCAAGATGAAGCGCCCCAAGTGGGCGCGGATTCTTCCTTATAGGGAGACTTTGAGCATGAGTTTACCCCCTAAAGGATACCGCTACCTATGTTCTAGCTGCGGTCATGAGTTCCTCAAGCACATTAAGATTTTTGACATTGCACCATGTACAACGACTTGTACTCAGTGCGATAGAAAAGCGGCTGAACTTGTTTTCGACACCATTAAAGAAAAGCACGAAGCGCAACGCGTTAGTGTAAGGCGTGCAGGTAACTGCATTTCTGAAGCCTCGAAAGAAATAAGCGCTTGTATCTCAGTGGAGCAAGGCGCATTTGGGCAGAAAGTTCGTATTGATAAAATCAGTTTAGACATGGCACTAAGCAAACTTGCTCGCGCTGGTCAATCTTTGGAGAACTTACCAAAATGAGCCATCTTTATGACGTGCAATCGCCACGCGAATTTACCCAACTTTTAAGCCCGCATGATGTGGGCTTTATTACGGCGTTAGCGCAAGACGTTACCGTTACCGAGAAAAACATTGCCGCTGTCGAAAGCGGTTTTTTTAGTGCTCCAAACCGTGATTGGATGGAAAGTGAACTGCAAAAGTTCAAATCGTTTGACCAAATCCACCATTTACGCACCTTAAAAAGTGCTGAACTTGGGCGCGAAGCGCTGGACGAAGTCCAGAAAAGACTAGGCTCGTCAAAGGGCGCAAAAGTCGGACACGGAAAACGCAAGCAGATAGACCGCTTGATGACCCGTTCTCGACGTCTGCCGCCGCGCCATAAAACGGAATCGTTTTGTGGCGACAACGTGACCGATGAATATCGGGCACGCTCACAAGCGCAAACAGGTTGGATTCGCAACGAAAACAACCGCCTCGAATGGCAACCGATTGGCACTAGCCGAGCGTATTTGATGTCCCGTGGTTGGGCGCAACAGATGAAAATGCAGGTGAAATACCACCCAAGCCCGTCCGAAGCACCCGCGCCGCAAAGTGGTGAACGTTTCACTGACAAACTAAACCCTCGCGCTGTAAAGAAAATCTTTGAATCGGGCGCGTATGTCGCGGCGTGTCATGGTGGGTTTAGCACCTTTCTCACCCTGACGTTTACTCAAAAGCAACGCGACCGCATTTTTGGTGGCGAAGCGGTCACGGATGAGGGGCTGCCATATTGCCCAATCCAAACCACGATTGGTGCCGAGGTATCCCGTTTTCTAAATGGCCTCAAGAAAATGTACCAACGCGGGTTTGAATATTCCGCAAGCGAGGCGGGGTCACTTGGGTTAGATGGTGACAAAGTCAAAGTAAATGGCCGAATTGGCCGTCCACTTAAAGCCGCTTGGAAAGATGACGACGGCATCAAGCACGTTAAAGAAATTCATGGACCAACCGCCAACCCGTTTGATTTTCATTACATTTGGGTCGCGGAATCTCCGGCTAATGAAGATGGCGAACCTAATCCCCATGTGCATGTGCTGCTGAACTGGCGAGTGGAACAGCACCACTTTGCAGGATGGGCGAACCGCATCGAGCAGCTTTGGGGCAATGGCATGGCACATCTGGAGAAAATCAAATTCAGCGAAGCGGCGGCGGGCTACCTCATCAAAGCCGTAGGTTACGCGGCCAAGGGCGATAACGCCGACCAAGGACTGATAAAAGGCAATCGCTACAACATCGCACGCTGTAGCCGTGCCCCTGATTGGGATGTGTTGGCATCGTTCGAAGTAGACAACATGACGGGCATCATCAAAGAGTGCGGTTACATGTTGGAGCAATGGCGCAAGCCAATGCAGCGAGAAATCCGACGCAAGGAAACCAAAAAGCAAGATGCGATTCGCGCTATCGACATCAACCGCAAACAAGGCAATCACGATGCCGTTCAAAAGCTTAACCATTTGATTAAGAAGCTAGACCACGAAGCACGCCAGATTCGCAACCAAATCAAGAGTCGCGGCACGTTCGCCAGTAGCTTGAACCAATTTTCTATCGTGTTTGAGGGCGAAAAATCCAAACACAAGGCGGGGGCGTTTTTGTATTGGGCACGCGGTGCGCGTGGTTGGTCGATGAAGTGTACCGCCGAGCGTGATGGTAATGATTTGACGTTAACTCGTGACGACGCCACCGACCTTTACAAAGAACAGTTTGAACGATTTCAACTACGACAAGCTGACTGGAAAAATCAGTTAGCACAAGAGCGGCCGCCAGAGCCGGACATCAACATAATCAAGAGCAATGACATGGCGATTTACCATGATTATTGCCACTACGTTCATTAGCCCGTTTGGGCATTGCTTGCGACAACGATTTCAGCAACTAGGTAAGGACAACCCAATGAGCAACATCGACAAAATCACCCAAGAAATGGAAGCCGAAGTAAAGCGCGCTAAAGGCGGCGTGTTTTGGCGTCTATTGCTGGTCTGGATGAAGGAAGTCAACAAACAGATTCAGAAAAAACCGAACACCGATGAAGAACTAGCCGAGGCTTAAACAATGGAAATGCTATCTCTTAAAGAATGTCAGCAAGCAATGGCCGCGCTCGATGCGGCCGACAAACTCAACGCCAGTGTGGAAAAGGAGTTGAGCCAGTTTAAAAACATGGACACCAACGCGATTATCAAGCGCGCAAGCAAGATGCTCATGACGGGCAACTTTTCGCTTGAAGCGTTTGGTTTGAATCCGACGTTGTTCGACCAAATCGAGCAGCTCACCAAGCTCAACAACAAGGTGCGTGAAAAGTATCGCGGCTGTGTCAAAGGCAACATGCAGCAATTGGAAACCGTCGAGGCGGCCGCCGATGAGTAAACACCCAAACCCAATTCGCGGGCACGTATCGTGCCCCGTTTGTAGCTCGGCTTCAACCGTGCATCGTGTCGGTGAGGGTAAGCTGATTGCCGAGGGCGAACCCACCAAAAACGGGCGCAATTTAGGGCTGCTGTATTACAAGTGTCCGAGCTGTGGCAACAGCCCAATGAGCAAGAGCATTAACGCTTTTGTGGAAACCAACATGGTTGACTCGGTTGAACAGTTAGAAGTGAGTGACGCCGTCACAATTAAGGCTGAATCGCCAACGGTTGAACCAGTACCCGAAACAGTTGCAAGCACTGATACGCCTAGCGTTGAAGTAATTGAACAAGTGGAAGAGCCAAGCGTTGAAACCGAGCAAGCAACCGAACCGGAACCCGTTCCAACGCCCGTTAAAAAGCCGCCATTTCCGGTTAAAAAAGTCTTAGCGGGGATAGCCTTTGTCGCCTTGTTGATTTGGGCGATTCGTCAACTGATGCCAACCAAGAAACCAACCGAACCAGACACCGAACAAGGAGAGCCAATCAATGCAGGATGAAATGGAAAACCAACCAGAATTAGATGATTGGGGCGACTTTTCCGCGGTTATCAGTGGACTGGAACAAACCGAAGTCAGTGAACTAACCGACTTACCAACCGAAGCGGCCAACGACGACAACCACCAACCCGCGGGTGAAATGTTCGAGGGCGCATTGTCGGTGCTGTTCACCATTACCGAACAAGCCACGTCGATTATTTCCGGTGTCGATTTTGAGTTTGATGAAAAAGGCAAAGCGGCGGTGATTGATGCGGCGTTGCCTGTCTTGGAAAAACACAGTGATAGCGTGTCGTCGCTGTTTGGGGATTACATGCAAGAAGCCGTTCTCGGCTTGGCGGTGTTGTCGCTGGTCTACAGTGCCAAGAAAACCATGGCACACCAAAAAGAGCTATTGGCCATCGAGGAGGAAAAACAGCGTGAGCAAAAAGAAAAAGACGCCGCTTAAATTCCCCAATCCGGTCAACTCCAATCCGTCACACGATGCCGAACATGTCATCTACGTGGCGGGCACGGGCGGGGGTAAAACCTCCGCCGTTAAGCACTTAGGTTTGGTGCCAAAAGCCGCGCAAGCGGTTTTTTTTGACCCTTACCGCAACTACGCGGGGGCGAAATTCCGCGGCCAACAATGTCTTGAAACCAGTTCTCGCGTGGCGTTCGTCAAAGCTTTGGTGATGGCACGTAAACGCGGCAAGTCATTCAAGTTGGCGTATATCCCTAAAGATGGGGCTTGCTCGGAAGAATTGGAGTTCTTCAGTGCCGCGGTGTGGGCGGTGGGCAATGGCGACGCCCAACAACTGCATGTGATCATCGAAGAGCTTGCAAGCTGCGTGGAGACGTCCGGCAAACTCAAAGGCAAAGCGGGCGAATTGTGGCGCGGTGGGCGTCAATATGGGCTTGTGCTGCATTCGATTTTCCAACGCGGGCAAGAAGTGCCCAAGACCGTCACCGAGCAATCGCCTGTGTGGTGGATTGGTGCGGTGAACTCGATGGCCGATGCACGATGGCTCGCCGATAAAAAAGGCTTGTGCGTCGATACCTTAGCAGGATTGAAATCAGCCAAGAACAACAAAGCCGCGATTGGTAAGCCGATTGCCGAATATCTATTGGTTCGGGATGGTATCGGCAACGTGGAAAAGTCCTCATTTAACTGTCTGACGGGCACCATTCACCGTTAATTTCAACGCTCATTCAACCTATAGGTTAACCACTTAACCTATAGGTTGCGCCCGCTTTCGCTTCCTCTCAAATCCCTGTTTCATGAAATCACTTTTTAACCGTGTACAACCGAAAGGGACAACATGAAACAGCAACACAAAAACCTACTGATGGCACTGATTATCACGTTAATCGTGATTGCCGCTATCAACAACATCAGCGTACTCAACCCAGTGCGTGAAACTCTTAACGGCGAAAATGGGTGGTTCTAATGGAAGCACTAAAACAACCTTTTAACCCGCGTCCACGTGAGCTTGACCCTGTTGAGGGTGTGAACTGGGGCAACCAAGCCACCTTGCGCTTGGTATCGGGTCCAACTTACCAAAACATTGTACTGGTGACGGACATTCTCGATGCGGCAGACATTGAGCGCATCACGGTGAAAGTAAACGGCCGTGAAATCGTCAACGTGACGGGTCAAGACCTGTTCGATTTACAAGAGCACAAGAAAGAATACGTGCAAGCGGGTCGCTACGTGTTGAACTTCTCGGATTTGTCGATGCGTACCAAACTGGGTATCCGTACAGGTGAGCTTGTGACGCTGCAAGGCGAAATCTGGTTCATGTACATCCAGCTAAAAGCCAAAACGGGTGCCGCGGCACCAATGATTCGCGCTCGTGCTCATACCACGGCGGCGCAAAGCCAACGTATCTACATGCCGCGCATCTATTCCCAAACGTGGTACGCCGCATCGAGTGGTCGCACACCGTTTGACTTTGCCGAGCGTAGCGCGGCGCTGTCTATCAAGCGTTTGCACCTCAAAGACGACACGATTGAACGCGTTCGCGTCCTGCGTGATGAACGTGAAGAACTCAACGTGAATAAGACCGATAACGCCTACGACTTAGCCGCGGCAGGTCGTGAGCAGAATGCGGGCTTCTTCTCGATGGACTTCACGCGTTGCGGGTTTGGTAGCGAAGCGCGCTTGCCAACGGCGGCCATGAAACAACTGGCGTTTGAAGTGGAAAAAACGGCACCGGGTAGCATTCCGGTGCTGATTGAAGCCATCGAACAAGTGGCGGTGCCTACCGCGCAGTAAGGGGGCGTTATGGCGCAAGAGCAAAGCATGTGGGGGTCTATTTGGGACGGCGTCTTAGAAACGGGCGGCGAACTGATAACCGACGTTACCGACTTGGGCAAGGACTGGCTTGGTGTGAAGATTGAAAACGAAGCCGACCGCGTCCAGTCGAGTAACCCAGATGAACAGCGAAAGCACAATAACGACTACCAACAACCCACGGGTGAGCCTGTGTACACCTCCGCCTTTGCGGGGGTGACCACGACGCACCTCATGATGGGGATGCTGTTCGTACTGTTGTTATTGGCGATGTTCTACGTCGCTAAGGGGAAGAAGTAATGCCGTTTATTCCATACCTAATTGCAGGTGCGGTGGGCGTATGGGCGGGCATCAAAATCACGGGCGGTTTTGACCGCATCGGATGGGTGCTCGGTCTGCTTCTGGTGTGTTATGTCCTGTACAAGAAAGGATTCAAATTATGATTGGTGGGCTTCTAGGAAATTCCGGCTCGATGCCAATTAGCGCCAACGGTGGTCCCGCGGTCAGCGGTGCCGATGGTGAATCAAGTGGCAGCCTATCGGTAGGCAATATCAATATGGGCGGGGGCAATTCCACCACGTTGATGATTCTTGTAGTGATTGTGATTGCGGCGGTGTTGCTATGGAAAAAGAAGTAATTGAAGTCGTGACGCAATCGAAACGTGCGCTTGGTGAACTCAAGCCCGCGTTTCGCGCTTGCCCTGATGCGTACGTTGAATTGTGCAAAGCGGTCAAGGATGGCCGCGTGAGTCTGTATCGCCTAATCAGCAATGAAAATGATCTCATCATTGCGGGTGAGCGTGATGGGGATAACTACTTTTTGTGGGGCGTCGCGGGTCGCGGTCTGCGTTCAGGGATTATCCAGTTATGCAAAGTGGTGAAAGCGGCGGGCATGTCATCCATGACCGCCGACACCGCCTTTGATGGTGTCGCCCGCTTGGTGCGTTCGATTGGCGTCACTGCCAAGCAAGACGGTGACTTTATTCGTTTGGATTTGGGGGTGCTGTAGATGGGTAGTTCTAAATCAAAATCGAGTAATACCAGTAACACCACTAACGTCAGCGGTCAGAATGCCATTAGTGGCGATAACCTCGGTGTGGCGATTTCGGGTGTGAACAACTCGACCATCAACACCACTATGACCGACCACGGCGCAGTGAATGCCGCCATGGAGCTTGGCGAAAAGGCGTTTGATGAAGCCTTTGCGTTTGGCGGCGAAATGCTCAACAGCAATGAGCGTATTTCGCTTGAAGCGATGGACACCACGCACGACATTGCCGAAACCGCCATTGACGAAGTGGCTGATTTTGCGGGCGATTCCTTGGCAACGTATGCCTCAACCAACAGCGAAAACCTCGATATGTTGGCGGGACTGGCGGGCAACCAAGCGGCGCAGAACTCGAAGAATCTGCAAGCCATGATGGACTTGGCGAAATTCAAACAAGACGGCGGGCAAGTCGAAACAAGCAAGATGATGGTGATGCTAGCAATCGTGCTTGTGTTGGTGCTTGGCTACGTAATGGTGAAGAAACGATGAACACGCAACTAATCGCGGGTCAAGCCATCCCGCTGACGCCAGATGGCAATTGGCTGTATCTGAAATCGGCGCAAGCTGAGATTGAAGTCTATCGGGAATCGTCCGGTGAACGCGTCACGCTTGGTAAGTCATCGGTGTTTAACGTGGGCGAGGGTAAACACCTTGGGCGTTTGCTTATCTCAAGCCGTACCGATAACCAGATTGAAATTCAATTTGGCTTTGGGATGTTCACGCCGCCCGTTGAGGGGCAAAGCGTGGTGGTGCAAGCACTGCCGAATGTGGTGATTGAGCGCATGCCAGGGGTGACGGTGGAACACTTACCCGCGGTAGAAATCGCGCCCAATCAACAACTGGCGGTGAATCAACTGCCTGCTGTGAAAATCGCAGCGAATCAACAGCTCGGCGTCACGACGTTACCGCCTGTTGAGTTCAAAGCGCCGCAACCCGTGACGGTTCAATCGTTGCCATCGGTGGAAGTGTCTGCATTACCTGCGGTCACGCTCGAAGCTGCGCAAGTGGTGAAAGTGGATGAGCAAGTCAGTCGCAACCTCATCACCGAAGCGGTGAGCGTGTTCCCGCACAACATTGCACAAAACGCCACGCGTAAAGCCATCACGATTAAGGCAGCGAAAGCCAACACCGCCTCGGTGTTCATTGATGCGTTTGAACTGGAAGCGGGCGAGCGCATCACCATTGAAAGCACGGCTGACATGACCTTAACGGGCGCGGAGGGTGACAGCGTCACACTGTTGGAGGTGTAACCATGCCGTTGTTTATCTTAATTATTTTTGTTTTTGGAATTGGAGCGTTCACCATGACGACATCAACGACATCAAGCGTTCGCGGGATTCGCATTAATAACCCGCTCAACATTCGCATCGCACCAAATGCATGGCAAGGTAAGGTGACACCGTCACGTGATAAGGCCTTTGAAACCTTTCAAGCGCCCGAATGGGGCTTTCGTGCGGGCGCCATTTTGCTGCGTAACTATCAGCGCCGCCATGAGCTGCACACCTTGACGGAAATCATTCACCGCTTTGCGCCACCAAACGAAAACCACACGGCCAACTATGCACGCTTTGTCGCGGGTCGCGTTGGTGTGGGTATGGATGAGCGCATTGACTTGGTGAACAACAAGCCGCTGTTGGTCGAAGTGCTTCACGCGATGAGCATCATGGAAGTGGGTCGCCACTACAGCAAAAACACGGTGCTGAAAGGCGTCAATCTGGTTTAGGGAGAAACACAACATGTTTGAACGTTCAACATTAAAAGGTTTAACGCTTCTCGGTTCCGTTATCGCTGCGGCGACGGGCTACGGCCATTTATTTAGCGTGGAGCTGACTGATACGGGCGTGAATTTTGGCGGCGCGGTTGGCTTAGCCATTCCCGCCGTGATTGGTGCGTATGAGTCGTTGCCGGACAAGTGGAAACCAAGCAAAAAAGTAGGGGGCTTGGATGGAAAACGCCCTTATTAACGCCTTATCGGGTCTGGGGTTTTCGTCCGAGTCGCTGGTCATGTTTGTGCTTATCGGCATGAATCTGAAGTACCAAATCGCCATCAATAAACAGCTTACCCAAGGGCTGCAAGATGTACGCGAAAGCGTGTTGGTGCTCACGGCCAAACAGACAGATTAAAGAGTATTTATCATGACAGATTCAGTTAAACCGCTTCCAACGGGAAGCACGGATAAAAAAGTCGAGCACATTGCCGACTACCTAGAGCGCGCCATGGCAGAAGTGGCGCTTGCTGGCAATGCGCCTGACAACCTATTGCGAAATCCAAGCTTTGCGGAGTATTACAGCGCAACGCTTTCGAATGATATTTTGTATGGCCACGCGGTAGACAAAGCCAAATCTTTTAACTTCATGAAAGGCATTGCAAAACCCATTTGTCCATCGTGGAGCATTGAGGTTCAACACGGCGGCAGTATCAGTTATTGCAAAGTGAAATCCGGCCGATATAGCAAAGCCGACCTGCACCAAAACAAGGATGGTAATGCCGTTATGTTTGGTGGTCTTGGTATGACGGGTAACGGTGCCAATGCGGTGTTGTTCCAAGAGTTTGATACACCAACGCTGATTGAAGATGGTGAGCAAAACTACTACGCCTATGTGCGCTGTTGTCAGGCAGGTGGCCCGCAAAAGATTCGCTTTGGTATTTGTGATTTGGACGGAGACGGCAACGCAACCAGTATCCGAGCGTCACGCACCATTGAACTTCCGGCGGGTTTGTACGACGTAAAAGAGTTCTGGCTTGAAATCCCAAGTCTGGCCGAAGGTGGCGCGACCATTAACTATCGTAAACGTGCGTTTTTCATCGAAAGCGCCGCGCGGGGCGTGTTGTCCGTGGAAGGTGCAGGGGTGTACTACGGTAAAGCCGGACAAGTGCCAAAACTCAATTACACCAATCAAGGCATCGGAAAAGAGTTCATTATCACCAAGAAGTTCTCAAAAGCAGACCCAACCTTTTTCCTACCTTGCGTTGAGGGCTGTTACCCAATTGATAAACACCTGTCGTTTATCATCATGGGCAACCAAGGCTTTGAGTTTGAATTCCAAGCGCGAGACACCGATTTCAGCTTGGGCGATGATGGCACCGTCACGATGTCGAACATTGGCATGGTGAGTTCAACCGCAAATGCGCAGGTTCGCGGCTTCTTTAGCCAAAACCTATACATGAACTTTTTCGATGTCGCACCGCCGTTAGTGTAAGCAATGAAAGCTAAGGCTTAAACCTTGCGAACTGGTTCGAAACGTCATTAATGACGATTTACACAGCGAGTAGGGAGCCGATACTTTTGGTGGGTCGATTGACCTCGACAGGCTTCAAATGACGCCACCAAAGCAGAAGCCTAAAAAAGCCGAACCCTTAGCGATGGGGTTCGGCTTTTTTTGTTTTATGCTCACAAATAAGCAAATTCGCAACAGCATTTTGTAAGCGGAAACATGATAATGAATCAACACACACATCATCATACTTGAGAATATTATATGTCACCGAACAAGCACGCCCCCAAATATGAAGAGTGGCAAGAGCAGTACAGTTGGGAGACTTGTAGGACTGGTCGAGAGCAATACGGTAAGTTTTTAATATCTATCCTTACGTCAGAGATGGATGGGCACGTTTTGAACTTAAACGGAGCGTGGGGGACTGGGAAAACAGAGTTCTTAAAGCGTATATACATATCATTAGCGGAGAGCGAATACCCCGTCGTTTACATTGATGCATGGGAAAGTGATTTTATTAAAGACCCTTTGACCGTAATATGTGCGGAGTTTTTAAATCAACTAGGATTTACTTTCGCTAATAATGATGAGGATAAGTTTGAAGAAATAAAAGAAAAGCTAAATACTTTAATGGCTAGAATTTCTAGCATATCTAAAATATTAAATCCTTTAGGAGCTCTATATAAGTCTTATGACCCTTCAGTATCGGAAGAAATAGATTTTGCTTCTACCTTGTTAGAGGTAAGTAATATTGATTTTAAAAAAGAGTGTGGTGTTATTGGTAATAACTCTTCACTTATGAAAAGAATGTTAGGCTCTCAAATGGAGCTTGTAGAAGGGATGAAAGACATACGCAAACAAATTACCGCCATTAGCGATATCTTAGAATGTGTATATGGACTTAAAACACCTATCATTGTTTTAGTCGATGAGTTGGACCGTTGTAGACCCGATTACGCCATCAAAATGCTTGAGGTTGTAAAGCATTTCTTTGATGTAAAGGGATGTAATTTCTTAATTGCAACCGATACAGAATCCCTCCAAGAATCAATTAAAGCTGTGTACGGGAGTAACTTTGACGCAGAGCGATACCTTCGTAGGTTCTTCAATCAAAAGATAGCCTTACAGCGACCGTCAATAAAAAACTACATTAAACAAAAAGAAATAAACTATTTAAGCTTATGTGAGAGAGTTAAGTTAGCGCCATTCTCGGCAGATAATGACGGGTTTGTTCACTTCCTTTCTTGCTTACTCGATCATCAAAAATTTGAGTTGCGTGATATTGAGCGCTTCATACATAAATTGACAGCTAGTCTTTGTTATATCAATAACAATAACTTAAAAAATGAAAAATATATTAATATCGCAGTTTTGTCTTATGCAATATTTGAACATGAAATATCTCCGAAAAATTTCTTTTCTAGGGAAAACAATACTCATAATGAAGCGATAATGTTGCAAGGTAGCTTGAGTCGAGAATTGGATTTAAAAGTTTTCATGGACACCCAACTAATGTTAGTTACTCTTCAATTATCAAATGTTTTGAATAATCTATCAGGACGAAAAATGAGAAGCATGCAAGCAAAAACAGTCCTGAAAGCACAAAGTACTAATCTCAATTTACGCCAGATGGATGGGTGGGGGAAAAAGCCAATAACAAATGAAACCTCAGAATTAACTGAGGCTTACAATAAAGACCCAGATTCATATTGGTTGTGGGAAGATTACAAAAAAATAGTAGGACTAACAGATGCAATTGAATAGCTAGCTTTTCAATTTTGATGGTACCCATTCGGCGGCTTTCATTCGACGGCCGCCACGAAACGGTAAGACGTTTTCTTTAGCAGGATAAGCTTTGGGATACTCAAAGTGTCCATACATTTCCACAAACTGACGATGTTCGTCACGCCAGAATACAAAACTTTCCAATTCTTTAGGGCTGAACTCACGGCCAGACGGTGTGATTAACACCGCGCGTTTCTCATCAACACGAAATCCAGACCAACGAATATCATTAGGTAAATAACCAAGAGATTTGATGAGTAGAAGTTTTTCCGCCATCGGATTGACCGGAACCGTGCCATCGAGCCAACGGGTAATCGTCGGTTTAGACACATGAAAATATTCAGCGCCTTGCTTGATGGAGGTAAACTCGCGCCAAAAGAGTGTGCGGAATGATTCGTGAAACATGACAACGCTCGCATATTGAATAACTGACTAAAAATATTTTTCTTGTTGTTTTGGGCGTTACCGAACGCAACATTATGTGGCGGTCAGGGTTTTAGTGGTTTTTCGTTGATTGCACAAAACGAACGTCACGAATAGTACAAGCAACTTGCGTTATGGAAATCGACAAAATAAAAAATTACGGCTTGGTTATCAGACACTTATGAAACGCTTAATCAAAGAGTTAGCCTTTGTTAACAAATCACCCCTTAGTGCGCATTATGTATATTATGTTAAATTGTCTATTGCCATACGCTAAATGTTGTCTGAGTATGCTCCTATTCCCCTGTAGATTTTAAATTTAAGGGCCTTACTGTAAGTATTAAACATAATGGTTATTTACCATAAAATAGCTAATATCGATCTATCAATCTACGATTGCTTGCTCTTCAATTAGCAACTTATAAAAAATGGCGTCTATTTCTTTAGACGCCATTTTTGTTTACTGGAAATATTAAATTAGCCACCGGCTAATTTGACTGTCATGCCTTTCTTTTCAAGATGTGCCTTGATCTTGTCTCTAGCATCACCTTGAATCTCGATATTGCCATCTTTTACAGAGCCACCACAGCCACAGACTTTTTTGAGTTCTGCCGCTAATAACTTTAAAGGTGCATCATCCAAGTCTAAACCTGTAACAATGCATACGCCTTTACCTTTACGGCCTTTCGTTTGGCGCTGAATCCGAACAACACCATCGCCTTTAGGGCGAGATACTTTTTCTTCTTCCGGTTTAATTCGACCGGTTTCTGTTGAATACACCAGAGTCATTCTATTGTTTCTTTTGTTGTTGAGCTTGCATCGCTTTTTGCTTTGCAACCAAATAAGCTTCGATATGGCGTTGAATAGCGGCTTTACTGCCCTTAATCAGTTTACCATTAAACATACAGTACCAAGAGTTAGGTTGGCCTGTATCGTTTTGAATAGTATAGCCGTTAAAGACCTCTGATTTTGCAACACCAGTTTGCTGCACTCTTTGTCCGAGTGAAGCAAACTCTTTGGGATCAATAATCGATGCGGTGTCACACCACCAATCAATGCTTTTCTTTACCGCCGTCAAACTGCCCTGTAAAACGTGGTTCTTGATTTTAACCTTCCAAACACTGCCATCTGATCCGACTGACTGCAGGTTAAAACCTCTATAATTTGAAATCGCCATACCACTGAGTCATCTGTTTAATGCGTTGATATAATCATAATTGCTACTGAGCAATATTCAAATACGGCTTGAATAATCCTTGCTCTAGAAAACAACTTGTATCATAAAACGCGTCTCGATAACGTTAATCACTTTGCACTGTTTATACAATCTTCCAAGAACTCATGAAATTTGTGCCCGTTGTTTTGAAGCATTTTAGGGAACATTGAGATCGGAGTCATTCCTGGAAATGTGTTTACTTCGTTTAAGTAAATCTCATCATCTTCCGTTAGGAAAAAGTCGATACGAGATAAATGACGAAGATTCATTTGTTTAAATACCGTCTCTGACGCGTGTTGGATGGAATCTAATTGTATTTGAGTTAGATTCTTCGCCTCAACTTCTGTGAGCGAGTGACTTGAACTGCTGTACTTTTCATCGTACGAGTAAAAAGCACCATCAGGCGCGATGACCTCGCCTGGCTTAGTGATATGTAGTTGGCCATTCATCTCATATGCAGCAACTTCAAGTTCTCGAGGTTTTACTGCTTTCTCAACCAACACTTGGTCAGAAAACCCAAAAGCATCATTTACTGCATTAGAAAGCTTGTCTTTTTCTGTGACACTGTAACAGCCAACGGAAGAACCTTGGCGAGCGGCTTTAACAAAAACTTTTCCCCACTTTTCAAAGGCTTTATGAGCTTGAACGTGAGCTTCTTCATCGTTTCGCGTTAAGAATAAGTATGGCGTATTGGGTATGCCAATAGCGTCGTACCAAAGCTTAGATGTGATTTTATTGAAACTATTGCTACTCGCTTCTGGCCCGCAGCCAAGATAAGGAATACCTGCGATTTCAAACAGAGATTGAATGTCGCCTGTTTCGCCAGGAAAACCATGTATACAAGGCACGATGAAATCAATGGTTTGATTAGATTCACTTGAGCACAACTGCTTGGTATTGAGATCCAAGTAAACCAACTCACCTTGGTTGGTCATCCAACCTTCGTTTTTTATTTCTACGCGTGTAACGTGAACGTCTTCAATAAGATTTAGTTGTTGTTCGACAAAGTTTGCAGACAATAATGAAATCTCGTGCTCAGAAGAGCCACCGCCGCATAGTAAAAGAATATTTTTAATCATGAATCCATCTTTCCGTGACCTACAAAAGATACTATTTATTATGATAAACCTTTGAAGTGTGACGTACAGTAATTTTAATGTGAGGAATGTTGTTCGAATAGGATTTGAGCAAATAAATAAGGGAGCTATTCGCTCCCTTATTTGATGTGTTAATTTAATTTGTTAAGCGTTGGGTAAGCTGAGTTTTTGATTGCATCAATGCTTTTAACAAATGGTCTTAACTGCTGAAATTGAGCTGGCAAAGTCGAAATCGCTTGCTTGGCTTCTGCGCTTGTTGCGTAGTCTCCGTATAAAACTGAGAACCACTTAGTACCGTTTACAACTTTGTAGTTTTCCCAAATTGGCTGACCGTTCTGTGGCAGCTTATTTGCAAACTGATCGACTTTAGCTTGGCTACCCACAGCTGCGACTTGAATGGTATAGCCGAATCGTTGAATGCCAGCTTGCTTTTTACTTGGTGGTACGATCTTAACTGGCTTCGCCTGCTCTTTTGGCGTTAGCTTGACTACTTTCTTTTCTTCAGGCTTTGCCGTCATTTTCACAACAGTTGGTTGTACGTCTTTTTCTACTACAGCGTTTTCAGACGCCATAATTGGTTTAGAGATACGATCTGATTTGTAGTCCTCTCGGTAACTTTCTGAGGTCACATCCGTGATGTAAGTTTCAGATGCACAAGCAGAAAGCAGAACTGACAAGCCGATGATTGCGATTTTTTTCATGAAGTAACAAATGCTCTGGATAAATATTACGATAAATCATGCCGATAGCAGGGCCGTTTATCAAGCATCAAATACAATAATCTGTGATTTTGATGTGATGAATAACACAAACTCCATAAGCATCGTACACATTTTCTGCAATGTCTGGTCTGAAGATGTTTTATCAGTAAATTATTCGTTTATGATTGATATGAAACCGAGAAGCCAACGTGACTTACAAACGGCCAGGAGTCAGCATGAATAAACTACATAAACTCTTTAAACCCAACTCTGTGGCCGTTATTGGGGCATCTCAAAAAGCATTGCGAGCAGGACATGTTGTGATGCGCAACCTTCTACAAAGTGGATTTGGTGGCGCGATTATGCCAGTAACGCCGCGATATAAAGCCGTATCTGGCGTGATCGCTTACCCTGATGTAGCTTCCCTGCCCTATACGCCAGATATTGCAATTTTGTGTACGAACGTTTCACGTAACGAGCAATTGCTTAAAGAGCTAGATGAGAGAGGCACACCGTTTGCGATTGTTATCTCTGATGACCCTAACCCTTTAGATATCTCATCATTGAACATTCGAGTCTTAGGCCCAAACAGCTTAGGTATCATCCTTCCTTGGCACAATTTTAACTGCACGTTTTCCCCTGTTGCAGCTAAACCCGGAAAAATTGCTTTCATCTCACAATCCGCGGCGGTTTGTACCACGGTTTTAGACTGGGCAAATGATAAGAACATTGGTTTTTCTTCGTTCATTTCGATTGGGCGCGGACAAGATATCGATTTTGCAGATTTGCTCGACTATTTGAGTATGGATGGAAACACTGAAGCTATTCTGCTTTATGTTGATAATATCCAAGACGCTCGCCGATTTATGTCTGCTGCGCGCGCCGCTTCACGTAACCGACGTATATTGGTGCTAAAAGCGGGCCGCTCTAAAGAGATGAATACTTTTGAGCAGCAAGACGGAGATACACTTGACGTAATTTACGATTCTGCTATTCGCAGAACTGGTATGTTACGAGTCAGCAATACGCATGAGCTTTTTGCCGCGGTAGAAACACTCACGCATTCTGTGCCACTTCGTGGAGAGCGTTTAGCGATCATCACCAATGGCGGCGGCCCTGCTGTTATGTCCGTTGATACTTTGATTGAACGTGGTGGCCAACTCGCAACGCTTGATAACGCTTCCATTGAGCAATTACAAGCAGTACTTCCATCCAACTGGCGTGCTCGAAATCCAATTGATCTGTCTGGTGACGCAACCCAAAAACGCTATATTGATACCATTAACGCACTGATGAATAACGACTGTGCAGATGCGATATTGATTATGCATAGTCCTTCTGCTGTTTCTGATCCTCTTGAAACTGCTCAAGTCGTTATTAATGCCATCAAATCTCACCCTCGGCATAAGCATTTTAATATCTTGACCAACTGGTCAGGAGAACAAACGTCGAGAGAAGCGCGACTGGCCTTTACTCAAGCAGGCATTCCAACCTATAGAACACCTGAAAGTGCGGTTGTAGCATACATGCACTTGGTCGAATACAGACGAAACCAGAAACAACTAATGGAAACGCCAACGACGGCAGAGCCATTACATTCTGGAAGTGTGAGTTCAGCAAAAGAATGGGTAAACGAACGACTACTGGATAAAAACACAGTCACCTTGGATACGCATCAAACCAGCCCATTATTTAAGCTGTTCGGGTTTAACGTTTTGCCTACGTGGATTGCATCTGACGACATTGAAGCCGTTCATATGGCAGAAAATATTGGATATCCTGTTGCGGTTAAATTGCGTTCTCCAGACATTCCTCATAAATCGGATGTTCACGGTGTCGCTCTAAATTTAAGAAACAGTCGAGAAGTTTCCAACGCAGCGCTATCCATTTTAGATACCGTAAAGCTCAGCTACCCTTCCGCCAATGTACATGGGCTGTTGGTACAAGGGATGGCAAAGCTCGGCAGCGCTGAAGAGCTACGGATTAGTATTGCAGTAGATAAAGTCTTTGGACCAGTGATCTTGCTTGGTCAAGGCGGCTCTGAGTGGAATATCGCCCAAGATGCCGTCGCTGCACTTCCTCCTTTGAACATGACGCTTGCGCGCTACCTTGTCGTTGTTGCCCTAAAGTCTGGAAAGATTCGCCTGCAGAAACACAAAGATGCGCTCGATATTACTGAGTTGTCGAAGTTCTTGGTTCGTATCTCCCAAATGGCAGTTGAGTTACCAGAAATACAAAGGCTGGATATCCATCCAGTGCTGGTATCCGGAAGCGATTTAACTATCCTTGATGCAGATGTCACACTGTGTAAATACGAAGGAGACGCCCAAAAACGGCTAGCGATTCGCCCTTTCCCGGCAGAGTTTGTCGAAACTGTAACGCTTCGAGATGGCCAACCTATCCTGCTTCGCCCTATCTTGCCTGAGGATGAACCGCTGCATGCTCAATTCATTAATAGCGTATCGAAAGAAGATCTCTATAAACGTTTCTTTTCTGAAGTTGGAGAGTTCAACCATGAGGCTTTGGCAAACTTTACTCAAATCGACTACGACCGCGAAATGGCGTTTGTTGCGGTAGCGTTTAATACTGACGGACCGTCTATCATAGGGGTAGCCCGCGCATTGATTACACCAGACAATAGTGACGCTGAGTTTGCTATTTTGGTTCGTTCAGATTTGAAAGGAAAAGGTTTAGGCAAAGTGCTGATGCAGAAAATAATCAGCTATTGCAAAGTTAAAGGCACAAAGCAAATGTCTGGAATGACCATGCCAACAAATAGAGGAATGTTGATGTTGGCTCAGAACTTGGGGTTTGAGATCGATGTCCAGTTTGCAGACGGTACGGCAGATATGGTGCTCCCTTTAAATTGAAAAGCTCAGCATTAGCGATGACTTTTACTTCTTACATTCGATAATCAATGGGAATTTAAGAAGTAAAAGTTACGTTGTTACTTTAGTTTCCAATTCTTTTTTAGGTACTGAATACACCAGGATTTTGCTTCACCCATAGTGTTCCGGCGCCATGCCAAAATAATATCCATCGGCTGTTCTTCAGTGCCTTCGATTCGTTTCAATACACCACTATCAATAAGAGGTTGCGCAATTTGGCTTGGTAATGTACCAATGCCTAAACCTGCAGTGAGCGCTTCTACTTTTGCCGTAAAGTTGGTGACGGTCAAGCGAGGCTGTTTTTGAATGATATTAATTGAGAGCGCGGGTTGCTCACGTGCGGTATCTGCAATAGCAATAATCCGATACTTTTCTCGCGCTGCTTCATCAAACTTACCACTACGCTTGTGAACATAGTGATCAGCGGAAGCTACCCAATACATACTCATTTTACCAATTTTTTCTGACTTAACTTCTTGAGGAAGCGTATCCAGTGATGGGCAAATCAGTAAATCAGCTCTCCCCGTATTCAACGACTCCCAGCTACCAGCCAGAATCTCCTCTTGCAGCCTGACTCGAGTTGAGCTGACCTCGGCCAGCGCATCAACCATCGGGAAAAAGTTGGATATAGGAATAATGCCATCGAAGGCAATGGTAATATCCAGTTCCCAGCCATTCGCCAATAACGTTGCATCGTTCACTAACTTTTCACTGGCTTGTAAAATGGCTCTTCCTCTTTCAAGAATAAGCTTACCTGCTTCAGTAAAATGGGCTTTGTGACCAGAGCGATCGAAGATAATAATGTCTAAGTCTTGCTCGAGTTTCTGGATTTGATAGCTCAGCGATGACGGGGCTCTGTCTAACTCATTCGCAGCAGCAGCAAAACTCCCTCTTCGATCAATAGCATCTAGAATATGGAGTGCTTCTAACGTAATTGGACTCTGCACACGGCCTCTCTTAATGTGACATTCATCACATTCGTTGTATTTGGATGAACTTATCAAGAACTAACGACAAATAATATAACATATTGATAACTAAAGACTAGGAATGCTCATAGCCTAAGAAGAAGATTCAATACAAATCAATAAATGACAATGGTAATGATAGTAATTACCATTTAGATCCATTAATATCCGCGTGTTGTTACCTATTATGGATCTAAGGTATTGAAGCCAATGTATAAAAAATCAATTTTGTCAGCCTCCATTTTAGTTGCCCTTTCCCATACTGCTTATGCGGAAGAAGCTTCTAAGTTTGAAGAAGTCGTTGTGTCGGCCACCCGTACCAACCAAACCATAAACACTGTTGCTGCTTCTGTTGCTGTTGTATCAGAGAAAGACATCGAAGAAAACATGGTAAAGGACTTGAATGATCTATTCGAGTATACGCCAGGTGTTACTGTTAATGGCACTCAACGCCAAGGCGTCCAAAGTATTAACATTCGCGGGATGGAAGGTAAACGAGTTAAAATCTTAGTAGACGGTGCATCTCAACCAGGTGTATTCAGCGGTGGACCATATTCGTTTATCAATTCTAGTGCCGTTACTGTCGACCCCGATATGCTAAAGAGTGTCGAAATTGTTAAAGGAGCAGCTTCTAGCCTACATGGTAGTGATGCAATTGGCGGTGTTGTCGCATTCGAAACAAAAGATCCGAAGGATTTTCTCAAAGATGGTAAAGACTTTGGTGGTCAAGCTAAACTCTCTTATTCATCGGAAGATAACTCTTTTAGTGAGCATGTAGCTTTAGCAAAGCGTTTCGGTAATACAGAAGCACTTATAGCCTTTACACGCCGTGATGGTGCAGAGCTACAAAACTTCTCTAAGGCGCCTTACGATAACTATTCTGTGGACAACCAAGATTATTACAAAAACGATCTATTGGTAAAACTTCAATCTCAATTGAATGACGCTCATCGCTTGGAGTTTTTGGGAGAAGTTATTTACAACGAGACTGACTCAGAGATCGCACATAAAAGTTACAAAAACTTCAACGCTGAAGACACAACCAAGCAAAATCGCATTGGGCTCAAGCACATTTGGTTTGCAGATGCAGCTATCTCGGATACGATCACGTCCAAGCTTACATGGATTGGTAAAGAAGAAAACGGCGTCTCTAATCGCTTTATCGAAGCCAGCCCTGGTTACCCACCTTACGTACCGCCTAGTGGTGACAACCAACAGAAAAAAGATTACGAATATACTGAAGACAAATTTGAATTCGAAACTCAGTTAGATAAAGAAATTCAAAATCACTATATTGTTTACGGAATATCGTACAAACATAGTGACATCAGTAATACCAATCGCGAGTTTAATTCCGATCCTGGCACGCCAGATACTGTTTACGTTTACACACCGGATGCAAAAGAAGAAAGCTTTGGTTTATTCTTGCAAGATGAAATTTCGCTTCTTAATGACAAGCTAATTCTGACTCCAGGTGTGCGTTACGATTACTTCTCTACTAATCCTTCAAATACTTCTGAAGAGTCATTCGAGAAGTTTAGCGACTCTGCATTAACTGGTCGTTTAGGAGCAACTTACTCTATATCGCAACCAGGCACGATCTTCGCGCAAGTGAGCCAAGGGTTCCGAGCGCCATCGTTCGACGAGCTTTACTACACCTACGATAATCCGGCTCATGGCTATACCAACCGCCCTAACCCAAATTTGGGATCTGAAAAGAGTTTGTCTTATGAGCTTGGTTACCGTCATAACACTGCAGCGTCGGCAACTGAAGTAGCGTTCTACTACAGTGATTACAGTGACTTTATTGAGCAAACGTCATCAAACAATGGTGGTTTAACTGAATTCACAAATATCAATATTAGTGAAGCAAACATTAAAGGGGTTGAGCTCTCTAACCGTCTTGATTGGCATGCTATTGCTGGTCTTCCATCAGGCGTAACAACTCGCTTTGTTGCAGCATACACAGAAGGTGAAGATGGTGATGGTAATCCTTTGAACAGTGTAAACCCATGGAATGCCGTGGCTGCTGTAAATTACGATTCACCAAATGCACTTTGGGGGACAAGCCTAAAAGTAAACTACACGGCTAAGAAATCGAACAGTGATATCAACTCTGATGGTGATAAAGGCGGAATCAAAGACCAAGTTGCTTTGCCGTCTGCGACAGTCGTTGACTTAACGGCGTACTACAAACCAATGAAAGATATAACCATTCGTGCTGGTGTTATGAATCTAACGAATGAAGAATACCATCTTTGGAACGATGTTCGCGGTAAGACTGAGTTAAGTCGAGACAAAACGCAAGCTGAGCGTAATTACAACATTAGTGTTAAATACGAGTTCTAAACCTTAAAAACACAAAAGCCAGCGTAATGCTGGCTTTTTTTATGGCTTTCATTTCAAAAATGTAAAGAAAAGTATGAAAAATGAAAGTTTACTGTTTTGCCATCTCTTTTTTCACCATTACTGCTGCTGCAATGATGAAAGTGATGATCAGACCGAGTTCCATGAACTACCCCAATAGCTATGAGAAAATTTATAACCCAAATTAAGAGTCGGGCATAGTTTAACAGCTCTATATATACTTGCTACCTTTTAACCAGTAATTTACGATTTTTTCCGATTTGGATCAAAAAAGACGCAATCACGCGCCTTTTTGTTACTATTATGTAAATTAAAGATTAGGCATCTGGATAACCTTGAGGGTTAGTAGACTGCCAGCGCCATGTATCGCCAGTCATTTCTTCTAGAGTGCGAGTTGCTTTCCAACCTAACTCATTCATCGCTTTTGATGGATCCGCCCAACACTCTGCAATATCACCTGGACGACGCTCAACAAGTTGGTATGGGACATCTTTACCACTTGCGGCTTCAAATGCTTTCACCATGTCCAGTACACTGTAGCCGTTACCAGTACCGAGGTTATAGATATGAAGGCCAGCTTTGCTACCTACTTTTTCTAATGCAGCAACGTGACCATCGGATAAGTCCATTACATGAATATAATCACGTACGCCTGTGCCATCTTTGGTCGGATAATCACTACCAAACACAGAAAGGAACTCTCTTCGCCCTACCGCAACTTGAGAAACAAACGGCATTAAGTTGTTTGGAATACCTTGAGGATCTTCACCTAGCTCGCCTGTTGGATGTGAACCTACCGGGTTAAAGTAACGAAGAAGTGTAATGCTCCAGTCAGGGTTCGCATTTTGGAAGTCGGTTAAACACTCTTCCACCATTAACTTGCTGCGACCATATGGGTTAGTTGCGCTAGTTGGAAAGTCCTCAGTGATGGGTACAGATGCAGGATCACCGTATACAGTCGCTGATGAACTAAATACCAACGATTTAACTCCGGCTTCGCGCATTGCATCAACCAATACTAAAGTGCCATTAACGTTGTTGTCGTAATACTCTAGAGGTTTTGCTACAGACTCACCGACGGCCTTTAAACCTGCAAAATGGATAACAGCTTCAATATTGTGCGACTTTAGTGCTTCTACCATCGCCAATTTATCTCTGATATCGGCTTTAATGAAGGTTGGCTTTACACCACATACCTTTTCAATTCGATCTAATACCGTAGATTTACTGTTGTACAGGTTGTCTAGAATCACTGGCGTCATGCCAGCTTCGATCATTTGAATACACGTATGACTACCGATATAGCCCATACCACCCGTAACGAGTACTTTCATTTTATTATTCCTTCTGACGCGAATCGTGTTAGTTTAAAGCTTTGACGTTACGATTTAAACTGTCTCTTGTAATTCGCATCCCATTAATATTGCTTGGCCTTTCCCGGCTTTCTTTGCTTGATACATTGCCGTATCCGCACTTTTTAAAACTCGAGTAGCATCGCGCTCATTTACGCCGACTAATTTTACGCCGATACTAACGCCAACTTTGAGTAAGTGACCTTTGTACTCAATTGGAGCACATATGCTCTCGAGCAACTGTTCTGCTATTCGGGTGACCACTTTTTGATTGGCGGGATTAACCAACATGACAAATTCATCACCAGAAAGTCTTGCGATTAAATCACTATGCCTCGTCGCAGATGTTAGACGCTCGGAAACTTTTTTCAAAACTTCATCACCTGCATCATGACCGTAGGTATCGTTAACTTCTTTAAATCCATCCAGATCGAGGTACAAAACTGCAAATTCGTCACGCAAGTATCCAGAGCGTTGTACTAGTTGTTCCAACTCTAAATGGAACTTAGATCGATTGGCTAACCCCGTTAAAGCATCGTGATGAGCTAAATGCTCCAATCGTTCCATCTCTTTTGCGCCGGAAAGGTCGGTAAGAACAATAACCAGATCATAGAAACCATAGTCTTCACACTTAACGATACGATTGACTCGAGCAAACATCGGTACAAACTGACCAATATGGTTCTTCTCGATAACTTCACCTTGCCAAACGCCATAATTTTCTATCGACTCGATGATACTAGGCATCATTTCCTGTAACTTGCGCCACTTTAGCGTTTGGATGAATGACTTCCCAATAAGCTGATCCACCTCTAAGCCGACTAACTTAGTGACGGCAGGGTTTGCCATCGTAATGACACCGCGATGATTAAGAACAATGAGACCATCTTGGCTGCTTTCAAAAACACGTCCCGCAACACGTTGCCGGTTTATGGCTTCTTCAATTTCGGTGATATCTTGAATCGAAAACAGTAAGTATTCATGTGTCGAGAGGCGACGACTGGTTAGGCTCAACTGCTGTTCGTTATCTGCATTTTTGAGGTGAATATCATCGCACTCTAGGCCTCGACTCAGGATCTGACTCAGCTCATTCGGTGTTTTAGTTTTAATTAGATCACGAATATTGGCATATTTAAGTTCATCTAATTTTTTTTGAAATATTTGCTGGGTCGCCGTATTACAATGAATAACACGTCCGGAATTGTCTGTAATAACTAATGCATGCTGAACAGATTCGATAACCTCTTCTGAAAATGCGCGCTTTTGTTCTAGTGTGTCTAGCGAATGTTGCCGCTGCTTCTCACGTACTGTTAACCTATTCATCATTTGATTGAAAGAGCTCGCGAGGTCTCCAATTTCATCCTTGGCGTAATAGCGAGCTTGATTTTCCGTGTTTCGTCCGTGTGTCACATTTTCTATTACGCGGTTGAGTTCCATCACGGGCTTGAGAACAAGCCTCTCGATACTTATGTAAAAAATAGTGCCACCAGCGATCAGAAACAGAAGAAGTAAAGCGCCATCTTGAAGTAAAGATTGTATGGCTTCTACGATTGGGCGATGAGAAAGCGTGACTCTCATGCTACCAATGACATAACCATCATGGATAATCGGCTCTAGAACATAAAGAAATTTGGTTGATAAGGCATAGCCTAGAGCGTGCAACCTACTTCTTTCGGTTTGACTTGGAACGGGTGCTAGTGCCCCACTTATCTCCATAACAGCGAATGGTTGATGATCTTGGTCATAAAGTTTGACCCGCGTTACATTTGGCTGGTTTAAAAAGTTGGCGAGAATAGTTTGAGCTTTTTGCTTGTCCTTTGTCGTGAGCGCATCTTTAATTGAGAAAGAAACGTTGTTAATCAACTTTCTTGTCTGCTCGACCAGTTCATGCTTAGACGATTGGTATACAGTATACGAGGTGTAACCTTTTGACATAACAAAGATAGCCGTTAAAAAGACCAGAAGAGGCCAAATAAGCTTCGCTCGTAATGACATATATATTCCTGTCGCAGACAACCACAAAAATGACAGAAGAACCATTATGCAATCTATCACCCATGAAGGGCGACAAGATTAACACGATGCTAATGCAAAATAACCTTAAATTCTCAAAAATTGGATGGAAAAGAAACGAAATACCTTAAAATTCGGATCAACTCAAATAACGGAAACATCTTTATGGACTAACGTGATCTTTTTCGTCAGCTATCTGCTCAAAAAGCTTCGTTTTCATGATAGAAGAATGAAGTGAGTCACTGAACCTAGATGCATTTTCCTGCATCGTAAACCCATTGCTTGTGTAGAAATAAAACGTATGACATTGAATAAACAGCAACTTACATTGAACTGTGATATGGGCGAGAGCTTTGGCTCTTGGAGTATGGGCGCAGATGAAGAAGTGATGCCCCATGTTGATATGGCGAACATCGCGTGTGGTTTTCATGCCTCCGACCCTAATGTCATGCACGACACCATCACCCTAGCGAATGACAACGATGTTGATATTGGCGCACACCCAGGTTACGCCGACCTACAAGGCTTTGGCAGACGAAGCATAAGCATGACGGGTGATGAAATTACGAACATGGTTATATATCAGGTTGGTGCTTTACAAGCATTATGCCAGGCGCAATACACAGACATCAGTTACATAAAGCCTCATGGCGCTCTATACAACGACATGATGAAAAGTGATGCGATATTTAGAGCGGTAGTAAAGGCGGCAGCACTGTTCAAAGTACCGTTAATGATCCTAGCTTCACAGGAAAACGAAAAATACTTAGAAATCGCAGACGATTATGATGTTCCCTTGCTATTTGAAGCATTTGCAGACCGTTTATACCAAGATGACGGCTTACTGACTCCTAGAACACAGCCCAATGCCGTGTTAAAAAGCGAGCACGCGATACTTGAGCAAGTCCGGACCTTAGCTGACTCTGGGCGTGTCAAAACCGCTTCAGGCGGTTACATATTATTGGAAGCCGACACAATTTGTGTTCATGGTGACAATGAAGAGTCGATCGCGCTGATCCAAAAGATCCGCCAAAGCCTATACGCTGGAGGAAATTAATGCATAAAGAGAAATTTAATATCTCTTTGATCTCCGAGTGCAGTATTTTCATTAAGTTTGATGAGAGTATTTCTGAAAATGCAGTCGGAGAGCTTGCTCGCAGCATAAGAGAAACTTTCGCTTCAATTGTTATGAACGTTGTCCCCTCCTATCAAACTATTCTCATTGATTACTTACCTTTTCGAATCAACGAGAAGAACTTAGTCAATGAGCTGCAACAAATCGTGAGCCAGTTTGATACTCAATCACTTAAGCTTTCCCAGCCGAATCACATTACTATCCCTGTATATTACTCTGAAGAAACCGCGTTAGATCTATCTCGTTTTCAAAAGCGAGGTCTGTCATTAGACGATCTTATTACCCTGCATACGAAAACCGAGTACGCGGTTTCTGCAATTGGATTTGCTCCAGGCTTTGCATTTCTCTCTGACGTTGATACTCAATTGCACATGGCAAGGCTTGCCACACCAAGAACTCAAGTGCCGGCCGGAAGTGTCGGAATCGCAGACTCTAAAACGGCCGTCTATCCATCAGATAGTCCTGGCGGATGGAACATTATTGGTAAAAGCCCGCTTGAGCTCTTCTCCGACTCTCCTCCTTTTATACCGTTTGAAGTGGGTGACAAGGTCACCTTTAATGCTATTTCAAAACAAGAGTTTATCGATTTAGGAGGCGTACTATGAGTTACGGTGGATTACTGGTGGAAAAGCCAGGACCGCTCTCTTTAGTTCAAGACTTTGGTCGTTTTGGCTTAGCGCATGTCGGTGTGACTCAAGGTGGGCCGGTCGACGACTATGCTTACAGCTGGGCCAACCATTTGCTTGGTAACGTAGTCAATTGCGTTGCGATTGAAATTACTTTGGGTAACGCTTGTTTTATTGCCTTGCATAACTGCCACCTTGCTATATGTGGCGGTGATTTAAATGCAAAAATAGATGGTGAACCTATTTCAAATTGGTCTGACTTTACGTTGAAAAAAGGACAGAAGCTTCAGTTCGGAGTCGCAAGGAATGGACTTCGCTCCTACCTAGCGGTTAAAGGTGGATTCAATGTTGCTCAGCACTTAGGAAGCGCATCGACCGTCTCGCGAGAATCTCTAGGTGGTTATGATTCAAATGGTGGCGCTTTGAAAGCTGGCGATATTCTTCCCTTTGTCCCTCATAACTTACCGAAACGTAAACCAAGGCAAATGACGTTTCGTTTTAAGCCAGATTACAACTTACCCATTAAGCTGAGAGTGATTGAAGGCTATCAGAACGAGGACTTTGATGAAGACGCTCGCCAAGCATTTTATAACAAAGCATTCATCATCTCCCCAAATTCGAATCGCATGGGCTACCGTCTTGAGGGCAATAACATTCGTCCACCTTACGAAGGCGTCCTATCTGAGGGAATTGCATTAGGTTCAATTCAAGTACCTAGCGATGGTAACCCTATTGTGCTGCTCAACGATCACCAGACTATTGGCGGGTATCCTAAATTTGGCTGCGTAGCCCGTATTGACTTACCTAGACTGGCACAGGCGAAGCCCGGACAAAAAGTCAATTTTGTGAAAGGAGATAGACTAGGCTTGCAAGAAGTATGGTGCCAATGGGCTCAGTTTTTTGGGTATTAATACAACCACTGAGCCCAAACACAGCCGATTATGTAGGCATACCATAACGCACTGCTAAAGCTTGTGGATAGCCTCGCTCTTGAGTGAGTTTAATCGCGTACTGCTCGACTTCTTGTTCAGACCACTTCACAGCGACCGGATGCTGTGTTTCCACATTTTGGTTAGGATCGATGTCAAACCAGAATTGAAGCATTTTTTGCGCTGCGAGTAGTGTCGATGACGCTTTTACCACCTCTATTCTCGCGTAGTGGTTATCTTCAAAAGTCACATCTGCCGCTCTGAGTACTGGATCTGTGCCGGGAATTTGCTGAGCGCCAAATAATGCTTTTCCTCCTTTTACAGCAGAGTGATAGCCGGGAATAAACTGCGCCATGTGTTTGATGGCGTTGTTCGTTCGCTCTTCTAACACTTCTTCTCTCCAGCCGTAACGGATCTTCGAGAGTAAAGGCATAGGCAGTTCAGGTTGAGCAGATGAGTTCGTGCTCTCCACTAAACCATCTTCAAACAGCGTGATTCCTTTTGTCATACCATGAAGTTGAAAGTAACCATCGCCATAAGGCGTCAATTGAGCCATTCCTTTATCGGTTCCACGCGGGCCATGAAAAATAACTTCTGGCCATTGTTGTTGACAGTCTGCCCACCTCGTAACGTAAGCGGCTTTAAACTCCACCAACCTGTCTCGCTTGGCACCAACTGTGTTGTCAATTGAGCCTGTTTCAAAGCCACACGCGTTAACCAAGTAGTCGCATGTCATCAGGTAATCGATACCTTCACGTTCATAGCCAAGTTGCCAGTGTTCCCCCATCCAATCGGCTTGCTTAAACGTTGCTTGTGTGAAGACCGAAGCATTAGGAAGCGTATCTAGTGTTAAGTTGGCAATTGCGGCGAGGCGAAAAACACTCCAACCATATTCTTGAACTGCGACAACCGGATACTTTAGCGCTTCAAGATCAGCATGTTGAGCAAAAGGAATGCACCACTCATCGAAGTTTGTAGGATGACTTGGTTGAGTACGTTGCGCGAGAGCTTCTAGCTCCGCTTTTGAATACAGTTTGTAGTATTCGCTTGGCTCGCCGAGCACTTTATTACTCTCATCTTTATCAACGAGCGTCTGATAAGCACTTTTCACAACCTCTAATCGCGGAATTAGTGTGGATGGGTCTCCACCATCGGAATGAGGAACCGCGATGATTGTCGGACGAATATTCAGTGAAAGCGGATACAGGCGAACAGTATCGATAGATTGTGCTAACAAGTCTAAGCATTGTTGCTGGGAAATCTCTCGATATAAATTACCACCAGCATGCAAATGACAAATGGGTGGACCATTTACTAGTGATACGCCCTTCTCTATTACGGAAACTTTAAAACCCAGCTCCGCAAAATGAATTGCTGCTGTTGCACCTGCTACACCGCCACCAACAACAGCGATATGCTTATCTTTATAACTTGGAAACTCAGACTTCATTGCTTCACTAAAAATTTTATAAGGAAAATTCTTTACTAACGGTGAATTCTACTCGTGTTTGGACTTGATTAAAATCACAAAAAGTTCATGGGTTTGCGAAATATCCAACAGCGCCTGTAAAGTGCATTAAAGTAGAAAAAATTTGCGAAAAAGTACTTGACGACATGGTTAAGAAGACACTTTTTTGTGTCTATGTGAATAAGAATTTCACTGTAAGACCCATGGCGCAAAGCCTGCAGAAACACCCCACTTTTTACCCCATTTAGTTATCCCAAAAGTTATCCACTGTTTTTGTGGATAACTAAAATAAAAGTGTCATGGAGTGTTCCAAACTTGATAACACTCGCTGCGATTAAGTGTTTACTGGAGTTAACAATCTTTTCAACAAACTCATCACTACAAGTGCCAACGTAACAAATGTTGCAAGCGGTAAAGCTATCCACAATTCGGGGTGAATTTGTGCATTGAGATCGAATCCATATGTCATGACTGCGGCCACACAAACTTCCGCAGCGAATACCGCAACACCACTAGCAATCAACGCCATAATTCCGTACTCGGCCCACAGGGTTGTGTTGATCCGTTTCTTACTTGAACCTAATGTGCGATACAAACGAATCTCTTGTTGTCGTTGGGACAAGCTTAACCTCAGTAGCGTAAAGATGAGCAGCAGACCAGCAACAACGCCTAAAAGAGCAAGGATGGTGATTGCTGATACGATTTGCTGAATCAAAGCCTGAATTTTCTCGCCCATAGTTCGGATATCTAAAACAGAGACCGTTGGGTGAGCACGTGACATTGACGTCAACAACGCTTCATTTCCTTCTTCAATCCTATAACTGATGAGGTAAGAACCAGGTAAATTAGCCATCACGTCAGATGAGAAAATAAAATAAAAGTTAGGCTTCATGTCACGCCATTCGACATAACGGATGGTATCTACTACTGCATCGTAATTCTGGCTGTTTATTACAAAGCGCAGCGTATCACCGAGTTTTATGCCTAAGTCATTTGCTACATCCGCTTCTACAGATACACTCCCTTTGTTTGTCCATTCACCCGAAAGCACATCATTATATTCTGGTAGGGTATCTCCCCATGTCAGGTTTAGCTCTCGACGTATCGCGTCAGAACCTTCTCCTTCGTAATCAATCTCTTTGACGTTTTGACCGTTAATCTCTGTTAGTCGTCCACGAATTATTGGATAAGCTTGTGACCGCGTAACTCCATTTTTATCTAGGGTTTCTAGGTAGTTATCGAGCTCATAATCACCAATGTTCAAAGCGAACACATTTGGCGCGTCTGCAGGTAAGGTTCTCTCCCAATCCGCGAGAATATCGCTGCGCACAAGCCAAATGATAGACAGCAACATCAAAGATAATGCCAAAGCACCAAACTGTAGACCGCTGGTTACTGGCGTCCGGTTGATACGACTCAACGCAAGCTTCATTGCAGGATGGGTTGAAACACGTGCAAACAGTTTTGTGAGTATGACGCTAACTGCTGCGAGTACCACAAACAGTACCGCTATACCAGTGAGCACGATCCAAACTAAGGTGTTGTCTGCATACAGTAAAAGCAATGGAACAACGGGAACTAGAACAAGTAACATTCGCTTCCAAGAACGTTGCGCTTTGCCCTGCTGTAGCACTTCTAACGCGGGAGTTTTAATCAAGCCTAACAATGGTATACCGAGAGCGGGCACCGTAATCAAGACTGCTGAGATAAATGCCACCAAAAATGGTGTGACGCCGTAACTAGGGAGTGGATCGGGTAATAAGTCTTTGAGTGGAATGCGTAATAAATACTCCAGCCCGCTCCCTAGCAGTAGACCGACGACACTGGCACTAATGAGAAGGATTGTGACTTGAATAAATAACCACTTTTCAATCCATCGGCGACTCGCACCAAGACTTTTCAACATCGCGATAGTTTGTGTCCGGCTGTTCACGTAATTTTGACAAGTAAGAACCAATGTTGTCGCCGCCATAATGATGACAATCGCTACGGTCAACGACAGATACTGCGTCGTGCGTTCAAAAACCTCCTTACTACGACTGGCAGTATCTTGCGTGCGCCAGCGATCGCTCGGAGAAAGCCGCGTATCATCTTGTAAGCTATTTAGTGTTTTATCATCGGCTTGTAAAAACAGACGGTATTGAACTCGGCTCCCAACTTGAATTGCTCCTGTTTTATCTACGTCACTTTGATGAATGTATGCAGAAGGCATTTGTTGAAATGGATTAAAGCTCAAGCCTGGTTCCATCAATACTGCGCCTGATACAGTAAACTCGGCATCGCCTATCGTGACGCTGTCACCTGACTTTACGCTTAGTTGAGTCATAATCCGCTCATCAAGCCAGAGTTGGTTCTCTTGAACGCGACCGGCTGGATTATTTTCAAGAACGAGCTCTCCCATTAAAGGGTAATTATCATCCACCGCCCTTACAGAAATAAGCTGCATACCATTATCGCTAAATGCCATAGTGGCAAAGCGTGTCATCGTCGAACGGTCAAGGCTTTCAGTCGAGGCTAACAACGTGTCCGGAATGGGATTAGCAGACACAAACACCGCATCTGCCGTTAATGCGTCCTTCCCCTGCTTGACGATCACCTGCTCCATTCGTTCTGCTAATGCAGAAAGCGCAAAGATACTCGCAATCACGAGAATAAGAGCAACGCTAATAGGCCAAAGATTCCCCTGCCTTATTTCGCCGAAACTCCAGCGTATCAAACTTTTATTCGACGAGTGCTGTGTTGTACTGTTTTGCTCTGTGGATGTTGCTTCACTTGATGATACTGCAGACATTATATCTCCTCCTTAAGCTCACCCGCCTCCATACGATAGATACGGTCACATCGGCTTGCTAGATGACCATCGTGTGTTACTAAAATCAGAGTTGTCCCGTGCTGTTCATTAAGATCGAATAGCAGCTCAATCACTTTGTCTGCGGTTTGATGGTCAAGATTGCCGGTAGGCTCGTCTGCGAACAACAGCTCAGGCTGTGTCATAAATGCACGCGCTAGCGCAACTCGCTGTTGTTCACCACCAGATAACTGGCTTGGTAAATGGTCGACACGTTTTTCCAATCCAACAGCAGCTAATAATTCCGCTGCTCTTGCTTCATCTTCGGCTTCACCACGTAAAAGACAAGGAAGTGTGACATTACGTAATGCACTCAAACTCGGGATTAACAGGAAACTTTGGAAAACAAAACCTAAAGAGTCAGCCCGAATTTTCGCGCGTGCTTCATCGTCCAGTTTTGATAATTCATGACCTAATAAAGTAATTTCGCCTGATGTCGGCGTATCAAGACCAGCTAGCAACGTCATCAATGTTGACTTACCTGCACCGGAAGTTCCGACGATGGCGATTTTTTCTCCTTTTCGGATGTCAACATTTACGTCTTTGAGGATTGTTAATTGTTCTTGATTAGTAGAGACTTGTTTAGAAACCAAATTGGCTTGAACAATAGGTGCATTAAGTACAGGTGTTTGCATGATTCGTATACTTTCCTTAGTTCTATTTTTTTGTTTTTCCGCTACTGCACATGCGAGCGAAAAGCTACTTGTCTTGGGTGATAGCTTGAGTGCAGGCTATCAGATGCCGATCGAAGAGAGTTGGCCTAGCTTACTCCCTGATGCGTTGTCAGAACATGGTCAAGATGTAACAGTTATTAATGCCAGCATTTCTGGCGATACAACCGGCAATGGCTTAGCACGGTTACCTCAGTTGCTAACTCAGCATAGCCCTGACATGGTACTTATTGAGTTAGGTGCCAACGATGGCCTAAGAGGTTTCCCTCCTAAACTTATTACGTCGAATCTTTCAAAAATGATTACCATGATAAAAGATTCTGGTGCGGACGTTGTCATGATGCAAATTCGGGTTCCACCTAATTATGGTAAGCGCTATAGCGATATGTTTTACGATATCTACCCTAAGCTTGCACAGCATCAACAAGTTGCCTTGATGCCATTCTTCTTAGAGCATGTTGTCACCAAACCAGAGTGGATGATGGATGATGGCCTTCACCCAAAACCAGATGCACAACCTTGGATCGCTGATTTCGTTGCTCAAGAATTAATTAAACATCTCTAATTTTAATGGTCTAGCTCAATAAGTTTTACGTAACTTTACGTTAATCTATTTTCAATTCCACTCATCGAGGATAGATAACAACATGCGAATAGAACCGTTAATTCAAGGTGTTGTTGCTCGCTCTGCGCACCCCAAAGGGTGTCATGCATCTATTAAAGAGCAAATTGAATACGTAAAACGCGCCCCACAGATCAAAAAAGGCCCAAAACGGGTTTTGATTATTGGAGCCTCCTCTGGTTTCGGCCTAGCGGCACGAATCGCCTTAACGTTCGGTGGCGCTAACGCCGATACCATTGGCGTCTCATTTGAGCGTGGCCCTTCAGAGAAAGGGGTTGGGAGTGCGGGTTGGTATAACAACGTCTTTTTTAAGCAAGAAGCAAATCAAGCCGGGCGTACCGCAATAAATATTGTTGGTGATGCATTCTCTGGTTCGGTGCGCAATCAAGTGATTGAAGCCATTGAAACGTACTTTGAGGGTGAAGTTGACTTAGTCATCTATAGCTTGGCAACCGGTGTTCGACCTAAACCTGAATCTGATGAGTTTTGGCGCAGTGTCATTAAACCTATTGGTGAACCTGTCACTGGCGCTTCTATCATGCTGGAGAACGATAAGTGGACAGAAACCACCTTAACGCCTGCAACAGAAGAGGAAGCCAATGCCACCATTAAAGTAATGGGCGGCGAAGACTGGGAAAGCTGGATTGACACACTCATTAATAACGACTCTATCGCAAACGGCTGCAAAACCATCGCCTTTTCTTACATGGGCCCTGACATTACGCACCCAATTTATCTCGATGGTACGTTAGGTCGAGCGAAAATCGATTTACACCAAACCAGTCATTCGTTAAACCTCAAACTCGCCAACTTTGACGGCGGTGCTTACGCAACCGTGTGTAAGGCGTTGGTGACGAAAGCCAGTGTATTCATACCTGCTCTAAGTCCTTACCTGTTAGCGCTTTATCGAGTGATGAAGGAAAAAGGTACTCACGAACGCTGTATTGAACAAATGCAGCGACTGTTTACTACGAAGTTATACGATCAAGGGAAAGTGCCAGTTGACGGTGAACGCTTGATTCGAATAGATGACTTGGAACTTGAACCGCAAGTTCAACAAGAAGTCCACGCTCTTTTAGAACAAATGAATGCTGATAACTTTAAAGAGATTGGTGATTACCAAGGTTTTAAAGATGAGTTTATGAAGATCAATGGCTTTAACTTTGAATATGTCGACTATTCGCAAGACATTTCTATTGAATCGTTAATGTCGCTTAAGCCTTGATGCTTGTTATCTGTTTCAAGGATGAGATATGTGACAACTATTCCTAGTCCTGAACACTTTTCAGGACTTTTTTTTGTTTCGAGCCCTAGCCACCCTATACTTAATTAAAAAGCGAGAACAAAATAGAGCAGTCTGCATTTTTAATTCACAGGAAGTGAAACCACGTAAAGGATGACCTATATGGGGAGATTGCAAACATTAGACTACGAAATCCCTGAGTCTATGCGAAGAAGTTGGCAGGAAATCGTCAACTTACTGGCTCAAATAACGCACGTACCCACCACATTAATTATGCGTATCCATCCAGATCGCATAGAAGTAAATACATCCAGCGAAACTATAGGTAATCCTTATCGTACTGGCGATACTGAGTTGCTTGGCAACGGTTTGTATTGTGAGCATGTCATAAAACACAAAAGTGAACTTATTGTCCCAAACGCGCTTGAAGATGAAGAGTGGCAAAATAACCCTGATATCAAACTAGGTATGATCTCTTATTGCGGCTTACCGCTATTCTGGCCAAATGGAGAGACGTTTGGAACTATTTGCATGCTTGATTCTAAGGAGAATGAATACTGCGACACTTACCGGCAATTGCTTGGGACTTTTAAAGATTCAATCGAAGCGCAGCTTTCCATCGTGCATCAGCAACACAAACTTCAGCGTCTTAACAACGAACTCAAAAATAGAGTTGAGAATCGCACTACAGATTTGGCGCAGTTAAGTTATTCCCTAACGCAAGAGATTGATCGTCGCAGAGCCGCTGAAAAGCAGGTGAGCTACCAAAAAACACACGATCAAGGAACTGGATTCCTAAACCGAGCAGCACTCGAAAATATAGTCAGTGACACACTCAGAACGTTAGATCACAGTCAGCAATCATTAATCGTAATAAACATTGGTTTTAGCAATGCACGCAGTATCCAAACCCGTTATGGCTTTGAAGCTTTCGACGAAATATTGAAAGAGTTTCGGTATCGTCTTGGTAAGCGGGAGTCTAGACATTTTGTTACGGGGAGGCCTAGCTCCAATGATCTCGTATTGCTCGTTTGGGGCACAGAAATCGATATAAAATTGCATCAGCTACTGAATGATATTACCGATATTGGTATGGGAAGTTTTAATGTAAAAGACACGGAGGTTCACCTAAACTCTTACATTGGTGTTGTACAAGCTCACCGAACCAGTAATGCTAAACAACTACTCCAGAATGCATGTTATGCCATGCTTTTGTGTAAAGAATCTGGCGAAGCGTATAGTTATTTTTGTGAAAGCCATTCAAATGAACTCAACAACCACAATCAACTGGAAAGCTACTTATTGCAAGCGGTAAGAAACGACGACCTAATGCTCTACTTTCAGCCCAAAGTGCACCCTCAAACCCACAAGTGGATTGGCGCAGAAGCGTTACTACGCTGGAGGCATCCAATACTTGGCGACGTATCCAACGAAGCATTAATACATATGGCTGAACAAAACGGGCTTATCTTTGAAGTTGGCTCTTTTGTTCTTCGAACCGCGATAGACAAAGCAAAACAATGGTCTGAGTTAATTGATAACTTCAAAATGGCCGTCAACGTTTCTCCCATTCAATTACAAAACGTAAATTTTGCAGAACAAGTGCAACACCTACTCGAGTCTTTTCATTTGCCAGCACACTTTCTCGAGCTCGAGGTGACCGAGAGCGCTTTAATTGCCGATGAGGTCGTAGCACGCACTACATTAAATAAACTGCACAAATTGGGCGTGACATTGTCACTTGACGATTTTGGTACAGGATATGCCTCGTTCAGCTATTTAAAGAAATATCCATTTGATGCCATCAAAATTGATAAAAGCTTCGTCCAGCAAATGGAAAAGTCGGACGATGATCGCGCGATAATTTGTTCTATCATACACATCGCGAAAAAACTGGAACTCCAAGTCGTGATCGAAGGCATTGAATCTCCCCAACAAGAACAGTTTCTCATTGGTGAGGGCTGTGATATCGGACAAGGTTTTCTTTATGGTAAACCTATGCCTTGTAATGAATTTGAGCAAAGTTTGTTTAATCAGCGCCTTTCTGGCGGGCAATACGCCTACTCTTCCTAAGCATTCTCTTTACTATGAGGGCGGTGGTTTCTATAATCGCCGCCCGCTTCTATTAAAAGGCCAATATCTTCATGGATCAGTTGACTGCCACGCTTAAGAAAATTGAAAAGCAGAACTACCGAGCTTATCAGCAAATCAAAGGTCAATACGACTTCACTGATTTCACTTTGTTTATCGATCATGTACAGGGTGACCCTTATGCATCGGCGTCACGTTTTCGTGCGACTCGCGCATGGTCTTTGACTGGTCTTGAGTGGCTAAGAGACGAGTCTCCTGCATTTCAAAGAGGTGCACGTGATTTTATTGCGCGTAGTTTTGAACAGTTTGCTAAACAAGAAAACTCAGTATCAATTTCACTGACAGGCCAAACTGTACTGGATAGCACCGCGGTGTTGTTTACTGAAGAAGGTATTGAACTGCGTTTTCGAGTTAACTTACCAGCCGAAGGTCGTTCAGTATTGGGGAAAAAAGCCAACAACATACTGACTTTCCACCTGCCTAAGTTTATCCGTCGAGCAACTTTAGAGCGTGAACTCGACAAAGCCGCTTTAATTAAGCACTGCCAAGTTGTTGAAGACCAAGATGCCCTGCGAGAACAGTTGGAGGCCAATAACTTAGTCGCGTTTGTCGCAAACGGCAGTATTCTTCCTCGAATTGCAGGTAATTGCGACCTTCCAATGAAAGAAGCCGTTGAGTTTAAAGCCCCTGAATCTCTACAAGTCACTTTACATGCGCCAAACAAGGGCCATGTCACAGGATTAGGAATTCCAAAAGGTATCACACTGATCGTAGGTGGCGGCTTCCACGGTAAATCTACCTTATTAAATGCAATAGAGCGTTCAATTTACGATCATATTCCAGGAGATGGTCGCGAATACATTGTTGCCGATAACAAGGCTATGAAGATTCGTGCCGAAGATGGCCGATGCGTACACCACTTGAACCTCTCGAACTACATCAACCATTTACCGATGGGTAAAGATACGGCGGACTTTTCTACTCAAGACGCATCAGGCTCAACGTCGCAAGCCGCTTGGCTTCAAGAGTCTATTGAAGCGGGTGCAAGCACATTATTGATTGATGAAGATACTTCTGCTACCAACTTCATGATTAGAGATGAGCGTATGCAGGCATTGGTGGCAAAAGGTGATGAGCCAATTACTCCTCTCGTCGACCGCATTGGTCAATTACGAGATGATCTTGATATCTCTACCATTATCGTTATGGGTGGGTCAGGCGACTACTTAGACGTTGCCGATACCGTCATTCAAATGCACGACTACCAAGCCGTTGATGTGACTGAAAAAGCGAAAGAAGTTATCGCTCAGCACCCTACTCAACGTCATAACGAGTCGGAAGAACGTTTACAGACCTTCCCACCTCGAGCACTGAACCGCGTTGCGTTGATGAATATTCTCACTGACGGCAAGTTCCGTGTGAATGCGAAAGGCAAAGAGTCACTTCGATTTGGTAAAGAGTTTACTGATCTTAGCGCTTTGGAACAGATAGAGTCAGCCGATGAAATCAACACAATTGGCTGGTTATGGTTCCAAATTGCTCAACTTCCAGGTTGGTGTAATCATCCAGCGAAGGAGATTGAAGAAATGCTGTCTGGTGAGTGGCATGCCGCTCTTCCTAAGCAAGGCGACTTAGCCAAACCACGCACACTAGACGTTATGGCTGCCCTCAACCGCATGCGAAAATCTCAGTTTAAGCCATCATGCTAGTTTTGATACGCTGACAAAGACAGTGCAATCAAAAGGCAGCTATAGTTAGCTGCCTTCCTTTATCTTTATTCTTAGCGAATCATTCGTTTCTCAGTACATTCCACGCTTCACAAAGAACTCTAAATCTTTCTGCATTGCCATTTTCCCGATCAGGATGCCAACGAAGCGCGAGTTTTCGCCATTGTTTTCTAATTTCCGCAGGCGTAGCGTCAGTGTTAAGTTCAAAGAGTGACAGTGCCTTTGTCTTATCTACGCTGGCTACCGACGAACCACCGATGAACTTTTGATAAGTTGTCCAAAATTCATTCAACAGTCGACGCACTTCATCTTCGTCCGCTTCGTAATTGCGCCAATCTAAGTAATACTCACGCAAAGGATCATGAATATCGATCTTATGCCTCAAAGCTTCCATCGAAGACATGAGCTGAATATCCATGGCTTCGACTTGAAGCCAACTATCCGGATACAGAGTGTCTTGCAGTTGATATAATGCATTCATGATCAGGAAATTTCTTTTGAATAAATCCTTATCGGGAGAGTCGTCCAGCTTTGAAATATAACCTTGTTCACCCAACGAGCTTGCCAAGGTGTGCACTTTCCAATTGGAGGGCTGTTTTCTCAGAATTTCTAGCATTGGCCAAAGCAGCGGATTTTCTATTGCATGAGGCTCAATACTATTGACAGTACGTTGTCCTTCCATTCATCCTCTCTGACACGAGTTTAGGGCCCCATTCACGGCACAAAAAACATAGTTTCCACTTTGTAGCATAAATGCAAAAAGGCCGATAGTCATTCACCATCGGCCTTTGTAAGGAGATCACGTAAAGGTTAAATAACCCCTAGCTCACGTAAACGTTCCATAAGGTAGCTATGTGCAGTGTAGCGCTCAGATAACACCACTTCCGGCTTTGGATGCAGGAACAACGGTAATGAGATACGTGACTTTTCTTGACGGCCACCCGTAGGGTTGATTACACGGTGAGTCGTTGAAGGGAAATAACCACCTGACGCTTCTTGAAGCATATCACCAATGTTGATGATTAAGTTCCCGAAGTCACATGGTACATCGATCCAATCACCCTCTTTACTCTTTACTTGCAGTCCAGGTTCATTAGCAGCAGGCAAAACCGTTAACAGGTTAATGTCTTCATGCGCAGCAGCACGAATAGCGCCTGGCTCTTCTTCGCCTGTCATCGGTGGGTAGTGAAGCACGCGTAGTAATGTTTTGTCACTGTTATTGATCATTTCTGACAACGCGATAGAGAACTTCTCTTGAACGTCCTTAGGTGCGTACGCTTCAACCCAGCCTAATAGCTCTTGAGCAAATGCATTGGCACGCTCGTAGTACTCTAAGATTTCAGCTTTAAGCTGCTCTGGGATCTGACCCCAAGGGTAAACATGAAAGTACTCTTTGATGTCTTTCACTTTGTGCCCTTTCGCCACTTCAGACACAGAAGGTGGGAAGTAGCCATCTTGGGTGTCTACGTTAAAGTGAAAATCATTCTTTTGTTCTGAACAGAAAAACTCATGCCAGTTTTTGTAAATTGACTCTACAAGCTCTTGTGGAATCGGGTGGTTTTTCAACACACCGAACCCCGTTTCGCGTAGAGAGGTAACGAACTGTTGAGCAGCATCGTCAGCAAGATAATCGACAGTTTCCAGTTTCATGGCTTTACTTCTTTTTTATTAGACTGAATCATGGATTCTATGGATGGGCATGTTGTAAATCAAACTTTAATGAAAAGTGCACGCGCAAACGTTTTAATGTTGAGCAGTTTGCCAATAAATCAACATTTTCAGTGATCAAAAAACCCATTAAAATATCAATTGCACACCGTTCAATTAAGTGCAATCATTAACACAATCTATGGAGTCCCACTGTAAGATAAATTGAAGGATCAAATAACTCTATGAAAAGCACCTCGACACTCTTAGGATTAACGATTTTTTATGCCATCGTGTTTTTATTTTCTGCGTTGGAACCTAACTCACGTGCAGTTTGGTTTGCGGAGATTATCCCGGCGATTGGTATTCTTGTTTCTATTTGGGCGATTTCGATTCGCTATCAGTTCAGTAATACGGCTTACTTTTTAATGTTCATCTGGCTCTGTTTGCACACTATCGGTGCGAAATATACGTTCTCCGAAGTGCCGTTTGACTGGTTTAACGACATGATTGGTTCAGAGCGAAATAATTTTGATCGCGTTGCGCACTTTTCAATTGGCCTTTACGCATATCCGATCGCTGAATACTTGATAAACAAAAAACGGTTCAACAAAGCGTTCTCTTGCTGGTTTGCTTTGTTTGCTATCATGTCACTTGCTGCTGGCTATGAGATTATCGAATGGTGGTATGCGGAGTTGGCTGGTGGCGATGAGGGAATTGCCTTTCTGGGCTCGCAAGGTGACATATGGGACGCCCAGAAAGATATGTTGTGCGATACCGTTGGTGCAGTGTTGTCGTTATTCTTAATGTCGGCTCAACGTCGATTCTCTCAACCATTCTAAATAAGGGTTAAACCCATCAACAATTGGAACCTGTACGATTTGAGCGACCTCGTATTCGTGCAGGTTTTCTATTTTCTCTTCCACCAATTCATAAAGTTCTCGACGAGTTTTGATGACTAGCAACCATTCGTTGTCAGTACAAACCTCCCCTTTCCAAACGTAGTGGCTTTCAATAGGCATTGTTTGAATACACGCGGCTAATTGGGCATCTAGCAAACCTTTAATGATCTGATCTCGATTTTTTTCATTACTGGTTGTACTTAAAACCATGCAATAGTCATGTTTCATACTCATTTTCTAGCCCTTTATTATTTCATCGTCACTTTGCCGCCAATCATTTTGTAAGCGGGGGTTCCTCTTACTAGGGTATCTCTTGCAAACTCTTGTCCGCAAGCGGGGCAAATACATGGGGTTTGTGTGAAATCGTCAACAATGCGCTCTTTGAAGCATTTAACCAGTGCGCCTTTCCCGCCTTTACGGTACTTAAATAGTTGAGTTTTACATTTAGAGCAAAAGATATCGACGGTTTTCGTCGGTTGTTTTTTATTCGGTTTCGCCATGGTTACTTTCTATATCCGGTTTGACCCATACATTATTAAAATCAAACCAACCTAAGGCATTACACTTTGCATTTTGTAACGCACCGCTGTGGTCTTTATTCACGCCTAGCCAGCAGTGAAACATAGGAATCACCTGACAGCTTTTTACTAATTGTCGTCCTAGCTCACGCGCAGGAAAGTCTGTGTGCATGCCGGCACGCCATTGATCGACAAGTTTAGCCCATTCACTAAAATCGTAACCTGAACTGAACTTCTCAATATCACTGTAATCCAGGAGCCAGCCCGCCAACGCGTCATTTCGGTTCGTTGCAATGCCCATAGCTTTCACCCAGATATCCACTTCCTCCGGTGCGGGCGGTTGAGAATCATAACGAATAAACTCAACCTCTATACCGTGCGGTTTTAAGAGTGTCTTGATGGCCTTGGCAACTACTGGAAACATCGGATGCTTTTTCTGATACGCTACGGAAATTACCTTATTAGCCTGTGGTACGCTGCCCGCTTCCGCTGGCCTGAGATCAATCCAACCGGGCTTAAGGCCAAAGGCTTGCAATACTCCCAGTTCCATCACTTTATCTTGTGGAACATGCGCGTAAATCTGGTGACTGTTGAGGGTTTGCGAGAGGAACTCTGCCCAACGTGGATCTTTTGCAATCCCAGTGTTTTTGTTTAGTAATAGGAATGTACAGCCAGGGTCCAGCTCGACTTCATCGGATGAACCTTGTTTATCCATCTTCGGCTTTGACAGGCTTGGATAAACCATTGAAGAATAGGCTTCATCGATTACCCACACCTCCACTTGGTCAAGTAAAGGGCGAAAACCAAAGTAGCCATCAAAAGCAGTCAAAATAAGACGCTTATCATCATTCATTTTAACTTGGAACGGTCCTGTCCCTATCGGTTGTCTATCGAAGCTTTCAGAACGCAAAGCACTCGGTAGCAAAATTTTTGCTTGCGACTCACTCAGAGCCAGAGGCAGGTAGCGATCAGGACGGATGAGCTCAATATCAACGGTCCACTCTTGTGGCGAAGACACCCGCTTTATGTGAGAAAACAAGTTCAAGCTATTTAACGCAAGCACACTTTCAAGAACACAACTGGTTGTTAACGGTTCACCGTTATGAAAGCGTACTCCACGACGAAGATAAAAACGCCAATGTGTATCAGAAATTGCTTCCCACGTGTGGGCTAAATCTGGTTGAAGTTGTTCATTTTCATCAAGGCGAGTGAGTCCGCTAAAAATTTGTCTGGCGATGTGTTGTTCAGAACGCCGCATCGGTTTCTGCGGGTTTAACATCGACAATGGTCGATAATAAGGCAAACGCACGACCTGCTCGCCCTGCCGATGTTGAAGCCCTAAATAACCTTGGATAACCTGCGTCAATCGTGCCGCATCGTTATCAAGCGCATCTAGAGCCTGACCGATTTTCCCTTCATCGAGATAACGCCTGGCGAGGTTTTCGCTGACATCGCTTCGATTACGTTTAAAAACGAGTTTCGAAAGTTTTCCTCGACCCGCTGCCGGATGCCACTCAATCCAGCCCTCTTCTTCAAGTTTATTTAGAACAATACGAGCATTACGACGTGTACAAAACAACGCTTCGGTGATGTCTTCGAGCTGAACGTCCGTATCGTGACCGGAAAATTTTTCAAACAGTGTTTCGAACTGAACACGTAAACGAGGGCTACTCATAAAGAGGAAATTCTTATCTTGTTGTCGATAAGCTAAGTTTCCTCATTTTTACCAAAAAGTGCAAACATCACACTATAAATTATTGAATATCGATACCAATTTCTCGCGAAAGTTCAGCCAGTTGTTCCTCGTTGTCTAGCTTGATAGACCATTTACACTCTGCTCCATGAGATAAAACAACGTTCGCTCCTCTACCCAGCAACTGAATTGCATCGGTTTGCGCTTGCAAGGTTACCATTGCACTGCCGGAGAGCTTAATCACTATTTCACGCTGGGTTGCAATGATTTTTCCTAATGAAAACTCAATCACCATCTTAGTTTATACCGACTTTGTTTTGTGTTGTTTCACAGCGATGGTCAAGCGACTGGTACACACTAAACGGCCTCGCTCATCAGTGATATCGATTTGCCACACTTGCGTTGAAATACCCAGATGAAGCGGTTTTGCCGTACCAATCACATGACCACTTCGCATGGCTCGCACATGGTTCGCGTTAATATCTAAACCGACGCAGTAGCTGCCCTCATCGACAGAGAAGTTTGCAGCTAATGAGCCTAATGTTTCTGCGAGCACGACTGATGCACCACCGTGAAGCATTCCTAAAGGTTGATGAGTAAAGCTGCATACGGGCATGGTTGCTGTAAGGGAGTCGTCAGTGAAATCTGTATATTTAATTTGTAGGTGCTCGATCAGGGTATTTTTTGACGTGGCATTCAGAATCTCTATGCTTACGGGCTTTTTCCATATACTCATTGTTTTACTCTTAGTTTCACAAACTGGTTTGTTAGGTTGTAACGATGTGCTAGGAAGCTAGCATAGACGCTACTTGGGCATAACTTCAAGACGTAACATCTCACCTTCTTTATTAATCAGATGAATAACTTGATCCATGCATCATGTTACTATTTGGGTATATACTATTGCTTCAAAACAAAAAATTAAATGGAGCCTGTTATGAAGGTATGGATGAAAGCCTCTGCTCTTTTAACTATCGCGGGTTTAACGGCGTGTAGCGCATCACCGACGGGTCGCAACCAGATCCTGATGTTTTCAGATCAGGAAATGTCATCGCTTGGCGCTAAATCTTTCGAACAAATGAAGAAAGATATCCCAATCAGCAAAGATCGCAAAACGAATGCCTACGTTCAATGCGTTGCCAAACACATCACTGACACCATTCCCGCTCAATCTGGATTTAAAGACTGGGAAGTCGTTGTTTTTGATAGTGAACAAGTCAATGCGTTTGCTCTACCAGGTGGGAAGATCGGCGTGTATACCGGGCTTTTAGATGTCGCGAAAAACCAAGATCAGTTGGCAACAGTCATTGGTCACGAAGTCGCTCACGTCCTCGCTGACCACAGTAATGAACGTCTCTCACAAAGTCAGTTAGCAAATGCCGGGTTGTCTCTAGCAAACGTTGCCATTGGAGCTTCCGAGTACAAACAGTATCAACAAATGACGATGGCGGCACTTGGTGTCGGTGTTCAATACGGTGTTATCTTGCCATACGGTCGTACTCAGGAATCCGAGGCTGATATTGTCGGGCTGGAATTCATGGCAAAAGCAGGTTTCGACCCACGTCAAAGTGTCGATTTATGGAAAAATATGAGTGCTGCATCAGGTGGTTCTCAACCACCTGAATTCTTCTCAACCCACCCATCGCACAGTACGCGCATTAAAGATTTACAAGCAACCATAAATAAGCTGCCTGCGTATAACGCGAAAGCACCAAGATGTGGCTAATTCATTGCTACTTGCTACTATCGTCTACTACTTAAGCTTGCCAAATAAAAAAGCTCCCTAGGGAGCTTTTTAATGATTCTAATCAAGTGCCCAATATCTGTAGCGGCAAACTTAACAAACTATCTCCGAGAGTGGCAAAATACCAGATGATAGAAACAAAACCTCCGACAGAGACCAAGTACCAAGCAAGTGAAAATAGTTGCCCATAACGGGTTAATGGCAATAAATGGCTTTGATGTCGAGCTCTCCATTCCATCACCACTTCCAACATTCCCATTAACAATAAAAACCCTAGCAACGTCAGACCGAAATAGTAACTAATAAAAATGCCTAATAAAGCGGTCGCAATACTGCCAACTAACCCGACCCAAGTATTCATTGAGAAGGTAATACTTTTGAGCACATGGCCACCATCTAATGGTAAAATAGGCAGCAGATTAAATAGGTTTAGCAAGGCGTTAAACACAGCAAGCCCAGCGAAGATCACCTCACCAGTCATCCAATAAAGCAAAGTAAAAACAATACTAAGTACTAAACCGAAAAATGGTCCCATGATTGAGATAACCACATCCTGCCAGCGCGTGTTTATCTTTTCGTCACTTAGCGCCAAACCACCTAGGAATGGAATCAAATAGATTCCTTTGGTCTTCATTCCAAAATACTTCATCGCTCTAATGTGACCATATTCATGAAAAACCAAACAAGCGATCAACGCTAGCGCGAACTCGATGGAAAATAGCCAAGAATATGCAGCGAGACTTGCAGACGCTAACGCCACTTTAATAACTTTCGCACTTTTAAGTGCTTTCATCCCAAGAGATACGAGGCCTATTACACTTAAACGCTTTTCGGATGGTGGCGTAACTTCTGGCACTTGGCGCTCGATGTCTTTTTCATTTCGACAACCTTCATTGATGAGCTCACCGTTAATTGTGACCTTGTAACTCAATTCAAACGGTTGCCATGTTAAAGAACACTCTAAATGACAGTTCAGGATTTCCTCACCCGCAGAGAGCCTAAACTGGTGTAGACAAGTCTCTGCGGTATTGTCACTGGCATCGATTTGAGACACCAACGTATTATCCCAATATAACTGCTGCCACCCAGCCATCGATCCTTCGAGCCTTAGCGAACGACCTAAAAATTCAACATTCAGTAATTCCAATGCGGTTCCTATTGCGTCTATTGAATAACTACATAGCGAGCGCGAATTATGCCTGTGAAGTGAAGAAACAGCAAAGCGAGCTATCTCTTGATTTGATCGTTATTTAACTATAAAGCTCGCAAAACAATTCTGGTCGTACCATTCTCTTCAAAAATATAACGATAATACATGCCCTTACAAGCCATCGTTTGACCTATGCATCATATTTAAAACGCAAAATACGCTCAAACTTTGACAAGTTATTAAACATACAATTAACATTACATTTACATCACCGTTGTATTTCGCGTATTAACAATTGGTGTAAGTACCACACAACAATTACAAGGACTTCGGTCCAGCATTATGACACCCTAGGAGGGTCAAGGATGAACAAGAAGCACTGCTCTCTGCTTACAATTTCAATATTGTTTGCGTGTAATGCCCACTCAGCGGGCTTCCAGGTAGCTGAACATTCGGCATCTGGTCTTGGTCGAGCATTTTCAGGTGAAGGGGCTGTCGCAGATAATGCCAGCGTCCTTGCTCGTAACCCTGCAGCAATGACACTTTTCAAAGAAGCTCAATTTTCGGGCGCGTTATCTATCATCGACCCTGAAGTCGATGTGTACGACACTGTAAACAATGAACACGCGAAAGATGTCGCCCCTTTACAGATCGTGCCAGCAGGTTATTACATCAGCCCTATCAATGATAACTGGGCTTGGGGTATCGGTATGTTCACAACATACGGTGTTGCTACTGACTATCCAAATGATATTTCCGCTGGTGATATGGCGGGTGACACTTCCCTACTTTCAGTAAACATCAACCCTAATGTCGCTTACCGTATCAACGAGTCTTTCAGTGTCGGTGGTGGTATCAACCTAGTATACGCTGAAGCAGAGCTGACTCGTCACAAAGGCGCACTCGCCGGTATTTTAGGTGGTAATAAGTCCGATAACCTTGTCGGCATGGAAGGTGAAACTTTCGCTTGGGGTTGGAATGTCGGCGCTTTATTTGAGCTAAATGAAAACAACCGTTTTGGCTTTGGCTACCGCTCTAAGGTTGATCTAGATTTTGATGACGGTGAGTTTAGTAGTTACGACTCAGGCCGAGCTCCATCACCAAAAGTGGATGGCCGTTTAAAAATCTCTCTCCCTTCAATTATCGAATTATCGGCTTTCCATCAACTGAATGAACAATGGGCAGTACATTACGGCTGGCAACAGACCGATTGGAGCACATTTAAAGAACTGAAAGCGACGAGTCCTCAATGTAATGATGGAACTGCTGGTCAATGTTTCTACAAACCAGAGAAATACGAAGACAACAACCGTTATTCTATTGGTGCAACTTACACCCTCAATGCGGATTGGACATTCCGTGCAGGTTTTGCGTACGACGAACAAGCAGGTGAAGCGACATTGAGTATCCCTGACAGTGACCGTTTTTGGTACAGCGCGGGCCTAACTTACGCAATGAATGAGAACTTAACTTTCGATGCAGGCTTTGCACTTGTTAAGAGTAAATCAGGCTCTTTCACTGAGACAAATGCTCTGGGTGAAGAGATTAAGTTTGACTCAGAAGGTACTGCTTACATCAGCGCGGTACAGATGAACTACACCTTCAAATAATGGGATTACGGAGTAAACCAATGAAACACACGTTTAAATTATCAATGCTTTGTTCTGCAATCCTTCTTGCTGGTTGTGGTGATGATACCTCCAGTTCTGGTACTTCCGACAAAGTTCAATTTGAAGATGAAGTCCAAGCATTGCTTGATCGCGAAACATCCATCAGTTTTACGCTTCAAGGAGCGAACGCAGATGTACCGGCACCGTCTTACTTATTAATGGACACAAGCGATGGTACGCTTGGTCTGCCAACTGATGGCGATGATGCTTTAACCAACCCTAGAGCCTCGATGAATACGATGGATGGATGGTCAACGTCTATGCCAATCGTTCTTAACTTCAACGGCGACGGTTTTGCAGCGGGCATGCTGTCGTCTGGTGTTAAAGTCATCAAGATTAACCAACGCTTAACCGAGTGGGACGGTAAATCTAACCCAATCGAAGAGGTACTCGTTCAGAATCAGGACTACGTAGTTCAAGCAAAAGGTAACTCTCTATACATCCAGTTCTTGGCTGCACTTGATGAGTCAAGCGAGTACATTTTTGCGGTCACACAAGATGTTACTGACGTAAATGGTGAGCCAATTGGTACATCTGCAAGCTATGCAACTGGTAAATCGAAAGAGATCGTTTATGAAACTGGCGACCTTGCTTCTGTTCAAGCAGTCACTCAGGCGGTTGAAGGAATTTTTGGTATTGCCAAAGTAAACCCTGCAGACATCGTTTATTCTTCATGGTTCAGCACCCAGTCAGTAGGTGATACGTTAGCGGCAGTCAAAGGAGTAACCGCTACTGGTTTTTCTACTGGCGCAAACACACTAAATACCGTTTACAAAAATGACTCAAACGAAGGTTCAGTTGACTTATCAACGGCCTACACAATAACGCTCGGTGAAACCCAAGACTTTAGCACTGCGCTAGACTCTGACGATGACTTTAGTAAATACATTAGCGATCTAGACGCAGCTAAAACGGCAATTAAAGGCCTTTACATGCAATCAGGTGCCGATGTAAGCGTGACACAAGGTGTGGTAACACTGCCTCATTACCTGGAAAAAGGCGCAAGCTGGAACATGCAACCAATGGTATCTGCGATGCCAAGCCTAGCGAAGCTAAGCGCAGCATTAGCGGATCCGAACGAGCAAGCAAACATGGTTCAGCAGCTATCAACAGGCGTTTTTGCAAATGATCCTGTTGATGTGACAAAGCTTGCTACAGATCCTACAGAGCAGCTAAAACTTGTTGGAGCTAAGCTTACTCTTACCGATGGTACCCAGCTTGATAGTGAGCGTATTATTACTCGCTACTCGCCTGTTCCCGTAGTGAAATCGGTTGAAGATGTCGAAGTACTGGTCTTCACACCTAAATCTGGCGTCGCGACAGACGTTGTGATTTATCAACACGGCATCACCTCAGCGAAAGAGAATGCGTACGCGTTCGCGTTCAATATGGTAAAAGCAGGTGTGGCAGTTATCGCTATTGACTTACCTATTCATGGTACGCGCAGCTTAGATGAACAACGTTCCGCAAATGCGAATGTACTGGCTTATCTAAATCTTTCCAACTTAGCCGTTGCGCGTGACAACCTACGTCAGAGTGTTCTGGATGTGTTAGGCTTGCGCGCTAGCTTGGTAGTATCTGCTCAAGGCGGTCTTTTAGCTGGAGGTCCTCTGCAAGGCTTCAACCCAATGACGGGTTCAAAAGTCAAAATGCTAGGTCATTCACTTGGCGGTATTGTCGCTACATCTGCCGTCGCAGCAGCAAACAATACATTGGGCAGCCCTACTGCGGATGCACTGTACACCTTTAGTTCTGCATCAGTACAGAACTCTGGTGGACAAATTGGTAATTTGTTACTGGGTTCAGACAATTACGGCCCTCAGATCAAACATAACCTCGCTTATGCAGCATCTAAAGACTATGCGAGTTACGCTGATGCATCATGTGCGGATCTAGAAGATAAAACATGTTACGAAGCATTTGAGGCTGCGGCAACGGAAGCTCAAGTAGCAGCGCTAGAAGCAGGTTTTTCACAATTTATCTATGCAGCACAGACTACACTAGACACTGTCGATCCGTTCACAAACGCTTCAGATTTAGTGGCATCTGGTTCGCTAACGACACCATTCTTTATGACAGAAGTGGATGGCGATAGCACAGTACCAAACAGCGTTCCAAATGCACCATTCGCGGGTACTGAACCGCTCGCTAATAAGCTAGGGTTGAAGACTGTGAACAGTACGGACACTACTGTGAATGCAACTGCGAGCTTTGTACAGTTTAATGCTACTGCATCGCACAGTACTTTTGCTTCGCCAAATGGCACTTTGTCTGATATTGATCATCATGTAGAGATGCAGATGGAAAACACTGACTTCTTAATGGATGACGCATTAACAGGTGTCACTAACACTTCTGTTTTGAAGTAATCGCAACATCCTTCCTACCAAAGCCCAGTAGAAACTGGGCTTTTTCATTTCAATTCTATTCAAACCCCCTCATATTTCCTCTGCTATAGTTAAATCGATGTCTTTGCCTAACTCACTTGTTTAAAAGGAAAACTCTATGCGCGTATTGACTGTTATTGCCACTGTATTACTTCTTTCTGCATGCGGAAGTAGCCAATATCTGATGTCGACAAATGAAGGGAAAATTATTACCTCTTACGGTAAACCAGACCTGAACGAGGAAACGGGTATGTACGAATATGAAGACATGGATGGTAAAGAAATGAGTATTTCAAAAGAGCAAATTGTCCAGATTGTCGAACGTTAACGACAGGCCCTCTGTAAATTAGAGGGCTATGTTCTAGCCACCCTCTCTCTACATTTACCTCTTTTAGGCTTGTAATCGTTGTAGAAATTGACACAACTAATTCATAAGCCAAAACAATTAATAGTGTCTTTTATACTTCCGTATTATTTATTTAGCGAATATTTTACATCTTCACCTTAATCAGGTTGGAGTATTGTAAAATCTAGTCTTTAATTCGCTAACACCCTTTTATTTCTCAGGATAAAGTGGATAATACCGCCACAAAATAACATTACTAAGGTGAGTCCTTATGTCTATTGAAGCTACTCTGCTTGCGCGCTGCGAGTCAAAATGTGAACTGTGTTCTTCTGAATCTCAACTAACTGCATACGCTGTCCCACCTCACGGTAATGTGACGGTTGATACTGCCATCATGGTTTGTGATAAGTGTCTGGGTGAGATCGATGAGCCAAAAGACATTAACCACTGGCGTTGTCTAAACGAAAGCATGTGGAGCCAGGTTCCTGCTGTACAAGTGACTGCATGGCGCCAACTCACTCGCCTAAACACAGAAAGCTGGGCTCAAGATGCTCTTGACATGATGTACATGGAAGAAGAGCAAATGAACTGGGCAATGAAAGGGATGTCTGCTGACGATAAAACGGTTGACTGTAACGGCACTGAACTTAAGAAAGGTGACGATGTAACAGTAATTAAAGACCTACCAGTAAAAGGCACTAACCAAGTAATCAAACAAGGTACAGTGATTCGTGGTATTAGCCTTGGCGATGATCCAAAGCTAGTTTCGGGTAAGGCAAATGGTGGTCAGTCGATGTACGTGATCGCAGAATACTGCCGCAAGAAGTAATATCTCACTTCAGTCAAGTCAAAACGGGGCACCAATGGTGCTCCGTTTTTCTATACAACACTTAATCTACTATCATGTCTACCTCCTCTAGAGTGTTTCTTTTCTAAGGCGTAGGTTGAGTAGGCATGTTATACAAATAAAAAAATACCGGCTCATAGGCCGGTATTTCTTACACTATTTCAATATTAACGGTACATACCGATGTCTTTTTGAATATGTGCTGACAAGTCTTCTGCGTAGTAACTGCGTGGCGCAGTATTATCTACAAATAGAATGTCCAGTAAGTGAGCAATCAGTCCTTTGAAGTTAACCGCGTAGGTTTTCTTATCCATAGAGGTTGGTAAAGCTACATTTGTCATTTGCATTGCTTGTGCCATGATTGCCTCTCTTTAAAAGCAGTAGTCTGTTTAGTTGGTTGTATATTAGTCAGTTTCTTATTGTTTAAGAAATGACAAATTTTACCCATTCAAATTAGAATTTCTAATAAAACAAACTCATTACAAAACTCAAAAATACAAATGAATAATAACGGCATAAATAATCACAATTGCTGTAATTACATTGAATAACTGAACATTACCTGCATAATCGCCCCTTAAGCAACAACATATATTTAACAATATTTTTCGTTATTTCTTTTGATTTTAGTGCTTACTTTATATTTTTTGATTAGTAATATTAACGCTAGTTTGACGCTTCGCTTTATTTTTTAGGAGTGATGCCACCACTGCCGATGTCATCACAACAACTAAAAATGTGAGAGACCATGCTGTCGGAATCTCATATTCTGTTCCAACCAATAGCATTTTTACCCCGATAAACATCATGATTACTGATAATGCTGGTTTTAAGTATACAAACTTGTCTAACATTGCTTGAAGAACAAAGTACAGCGATCGCAAACCCAATAATGCAAATACGTTCGCGGCTAAGACTAAAAATGGCTCTCGCGTTACCGCGAATATAGCTGGTATAGAATCCAACGCAAACATAACGTCCATTACTGCAATGACACCAACAACGATCAGCATCGGTGTTGCCACCCACTTACCAGCTTGCTTTAAGATTAAGTGATTTCCTTGGTAGTCATCTGTAACTGGCAATACCTTTCGAATCAACTGCTCCGGATATGGATTAACTTCTTCTGCTTCGCCTTTGTCGCGAGCTAGCTTAACACCTGTCCAAATAAGGAAAGCAGCAAATAAGTACAATACCCAGTGATACTGTGCAAGTAACTGAGCACCAACCGCAATCATGACAGCACGTAAAACTAGCGCACCTATCACCCCCCAAAGCAATGCTCTCGGACGCAAATGCTCCGGCACACTGTATTGTGCAAAGATGATGGCAAACACAAACAAGTTATCAACGCTTAACGACTTCTCTAGTAAGTAACCAGTTAAGAATGAAATCGTTGCTTTGTCGTTCGTATAAGCGCTATGTGGCGCGTAAAAGTCCCAGAATAAATAAATAGAACCTGCAAAAACAAAGGCAAGCAAGAACCAAAAAACACTCCAAACGATGGCTTTTTTCATCGTGATAACGCCACCACGTGTTTGATAGATATCAAGCGTAACAAGAACAAGGGTAAATAAACCAAAAGCACCATACATCGCTAATGATTCTTGAAGAGGCACCGATTGGCTCAATTGGGTGGTATTTTCGATAAGAGACATATTTCCTCCCATGGCGGAAGGACTTCGTTTGGTGACCTTCCGCAGACAATAACAACCAACAGCCACATAACGATTATGTGCTGCTAGTCAATGAATGCGTTGGTCTCGTTGAAGTGTTGACGTGAATGAACCACGTAACACCTTTACTTACCGGATAAGCTGATGCTTAACGAGATGACGATAAGTAAACTTGCGCTAACTACTCCCCAAACGCCGACATAATAACGCCGAGCGTCAGGCTTTCCAACAAAAAAGCCTTGTCTTATCGAAATAAAATTCTTATCAAAAATCAGGAAGCACTATAAAAAGAAAGAAATGGATTCAACCACCTGAACTTTAGTAAACAGACAAAAAGCAGCAAATGGCTCAAGACAAACTCTTCATTGGTTAGAGCCCTAACGGGGAAGATAGATACAAAAAAGGAGCATTACTGCTCCCTTTTGTAACATCCACATTCTTAGCAATTCAAAAGCCGCTTAGAGGCACAAAGTAGACCAGTGTTGACCAAATTGCGATCCAGGCAACCACGACTGCCGTATCTGCCCAATCTTTATTCCACATACTGCCACCCTCATCAACCCATGTAGTAAGTGGAGAGCAGCAAAATCAATACCAGTATCTATTATCGACGTCGCTTTGTGTAAAGTTTGTGACTTTGATTCAAACAGTTTGGCTCATCGGTCAGGAGTTCAATAAAACAATCAGCCATGGACAAACTGGTCACACGCCCTTCTCCTTTCATCTCCTGCAATGCGTCATACCCCTCTTTCCCTTTCATCGTATAGGCAGAAGAAGTCCCTCGATACCAAGCATCATCTTGAACACAAACCCATTGTTTGCCATCAAAAATCACTAATGATTGAACTCTTTCACCTTTTGGGGCATCTGCGTGGTACTCGAAGTTTAAATTGTAAGTGTACGGATAACTGCCAGATCCAGTGCCTTCTACGCCATTGTTGAGTGCATTATTTATCGCGCCTTCAAGTGCACAGCGAATAGCACTGCCTTTTACATCGTAAAAGCCGATAGGAACGGCAAAAGGCAACAGCCGTCCGGCAATGTCTGCCACTGTGATGTTGCCAGGGTTCAAAGAGGTTCGCACGCCACCCGCATTATGAATTGCAAATTGAACGTCATATCCACGTTTGTTTAAACAGTGCAGAAATGATCGGGCAACGGAGGAAGCCAACTCACTCTCACCAAATTCATCGGGAATTCTCACATGACGCTTTTTGGTGTCAACACTAGCAATGACTTGTGACTGTAACTGCCTGACCTGAGGAATATATTTATCGCTCAGGATCGCTTGAGTTTCCGGGTGTTTCTTACAAACCACGACATTCGGTTGACCATGGATGAAGTCGCACGCGGTTTCGAATACACCTTGGTCGAGCTGTTGGTTTAGCGTCGAGTCCCAAAAAATACGTCGACCAAGCAACAGTTCATTTTGTCCACTCAACATCGTTGCTTTACCGTGTTCATCAAACTCAATGACGCAGTGCCCCATTGTCAAAGCATGGAAACCCGCTTGCACCACATAGGTATCATTAATTTTGATACCGTAGGGATCGTCTTGTCCTAACCCTATTGATGAAAAATCACCTTGCAACCGGTGGCTGTGTCCACCAACAATTATACCAATACCTGCGACTTGCTCAGCTAACTCTAAATCACCTTCATAACCTAAGTGGCTCAGAAGAATAATATTTTTTATACCTGATGAATGGATTTGTTTTACGGTCGCCTTGGCGGTTTCAATTGCTGAGTGAAAAGGCGTGTCTGCATCAGGGTTTGCGATGTCGCTCATTTTATCTATGGATAATCCGAAAATCGCGATCCGCTCACCATGGAATTCTTTAACAATGTATTGAGCGCTCTGTGTATCCGGTTGGTAACTATATACATCCTTGCAATCACTGATACGGTGAGGTTTTTTAAGTGATTCATTGGATAAATCCCAGTTGCCAGCAAGCAATGGGAACTGAGTACGTTGGCAAAACAATGCAACTGGCTCATTCCCCATATCTAATTCATGGTTACCTAACGCCATTGCATCAATCTTTAATGCGTTCAATAAGTCGGCATTGGCTTTGCCTTTAAATAGTGAGAAATACAGCGTGCCTTGGAAGCAATCTCCGGCATGGAGGAACAACATCCCATGACCTTGGCGCTGAGCATCATCTCTTAACTGCTCGACTCTGGTTGCGATACGAGAAAAGCCGCCAGCACTGACATAGGGTTCTAGCGTGAGTTCATTGTTTATCTTAAGCTTTAACTGTAATGACGTTGGTTCAAAGTAGGAATGTGTGTCATTGATGTGTGCCAGTTTGATTCTCACTGGCTTATGATTGTTATTCATCTTCATCTTCTCTTTTTTCATTCCTTATAATAATAAGAAGTGAATCATGACAGAATCATGAATTTTATGAAACTGCGATTTAGGATTTCATGTTTAAGTGATCACGATGCTGTCCCCCAGCTTTGAAAGCAAGCCTCGCTTGTAACGGTCTCTATTCAGTAAGAGGCTCTCGTAATTTTGTGAACTGCGCTTAACTCAAAAATTCCGAATTCATATATGCTTAGGAGTAGCAAAATAACTCTCGATAATTCAAATAATTGCAAGGAGGATTGAGATGAGACTAGAACGCATCGAAATCTCCGGGTTTAGAGGCATCAAACGCCTTTCACTCTCTTTTGACGAACTCACCACGCTTATCGGTGAAAACACGTGGGGCAAATCATCATTACTCGATGCCCTTTCCATCGCATTACCTGCCAATGGCTCATTGTATCAATTCAAACTGAAAGATTTTCACGTTGACTACTCAATTTCTCATCCACAAACACAACACTTACAGATCATTGTTTGTTTTAAAGCACAGGATAAAAACGAAGTAAAAGCGGGACGCTACAGACGCATAAAGCCTACATGGTGCACCAACGAAGATGGTGAGCAAGTCATTTACTATCGTATTAGTGCGTCTCGCGATGAGCACGGCATTAATACAGAGTACGCGTTTTTGGATCATAACGGCAAACCCAAAAAACTTCACCACTCAGAGAAACTCGCTATTGAGTTAATGACACTTCACCCTGTAATCCGACTACGCGACTCCCGACGCTTCCCAGATTTAAACCATGTCAACGGCGATGGTAAAAATGCTCGGATTGAAAAACGAATCAACAACACCTGCCGACGCTTATTGGCTATGCCTGGCCATGTGAATAAAGGTGAGATTCGTAGTAGCCTCGACTCAATGCAAACGCTTGTTGAACACTATTTTGCATTCAGAAGTGTCAGTAAAGGTAACCCACGCAAACCTCGTGATGGTCTTTTCTATACAAGCCCTTCCTCTGATAAAGGTTTGAGTCAGTTCTTGAAAGAAACCAATGACAAACAAAGCCGCTTGCTCTTAATGGGGTTACTCAATGCCTATCTTCAAGCTAAAGGCCCCACCGATTTAAGGCGCTGTGCGAGACCAATACTGATCATTGAAGATCCAGAAGGTCGACTGCATCCAACTCATCTAGCGAGAGCGTGGTCCTTATTGCAATTGTTGCCAATGCAAAAGATATTAACCACCAACAGTGGCACGTTACTCGGTTCTGTTCCACTGTATTCAATTCGACGTTTAATTCGGCTATCAGACAGAACCATCGCTAAGAGTTTAAACTCAACAAAGTTTGGTCGAGACGAGTTGCGCCGAATTGGTTTCCATATTCGTTTTCATCGTTCAGGAGCATTATTTGCGCGGTGCTGGTTACTTGTTGAAGGCGAAACCGAAGTTTGGCTTTTTCATGAACTGGCTCGTCAATGCGGGTATGACTTGGCTGCCGAAGGGGTTCAAATCGTTGAGTTTGCTCAATCAGGTCTAAAATCACTCATCAAAGTAGCAAAAGAGTTTGGTATTGATTGGCATGTCGTTACCGATGGCGACCCAGCAGGGAAAAAGTACGCGCATGCAGTACGAGCACAGCTCGACCATGATCAGGAAAGGCATCGACTTACGGAATTACCCGACCGAGACATCGAGCACTTTCTGTACAACAATGGGTTTGAACTTTTCTTTAAGGACATCATCAAAGTTCCTCATGACCACCCTATCCCTGCTAAAAAAGTCGTAAATCGTGTTTTGAAAAAACATGCAAAACCGGACTTAGCTTTGGCTATTGTTTCTCATTGTGAAGAGAAAGGCATGGAGTGTATTCCTGTTCTTCTGCGCTGGACACTTAAACGCGTTGTTACCATGGCCAACGGCAATACATGAGTTAGGCGTATTTTGCACTCAGCGTATTGTCTTGTAATACAAAAAAAGCACACCAATTTGGTGTGCTTGTATCAAACATCATTAATTTTGATTAAGGGTATTGAGAGGGATAAAACTCAATACACAGTGGATACCAATAAGATCGGGGGTTCACTACTGTGCTTGCTCAGCAAGCGAAGATGAAGTAGCGGTTGATTTCGTATGCAACCATAGCCCTGTCGCTTTCATTAGATAGCCAAACACACCACCTAGCAACAACGATGGAATAACAAGTTGCCAGTTTCCATCAGCCGCAAATGTTGCGCATGAACCAATAAAAGTACCAGGGATGTACGCGAGCCAAGCCTGTTTAGCTTGAATACACATGAAGAATGCCACAATAGCGGTCATCACATAGCCAATAATTTCCAACCCAACGTAAGTGGAACCGTGAATAATTACCATTGCCCAGAATACGCCTGTCATATTGGTGATTAAGCTGATGCCTAGTCCTTTCAATCCGCTCGTTGGCGCTGCAAAGTAGCTCGTGCAACCTAAAAAACCAGCCCAAGAAAGCAAACCTAAAGAGATGGCGATCCAACCCCATACGCCAGATAAAATTCCAGTAGTGATAGAAATAGCTAAAAGTGTCGTCATGGTAGTCATACCTACTCGGCTATTATCGTACCTATATGGTTCAATAACTGCCTTCATACATTGAAATCAAGGACACATGTTAGATACATCAGCTCAGCTTATCGGTGATATTGATCACAATAAGATATTATTATTTTCACAATTTACATTAAAAGTTTGACGCAACCGATAAATCAACAGATTTAGGGAATAAACCCAACTCATCTCGTAGGCATGTTTAATCAACCTTTAAAGAACTGAAGGCTTCCCTTTCATCATTCGCAGCCCCTCTCTTTTAATGCAGTCGACTAATGGGTTTTCTGCCATATCTGAGCGCCATATAAATGAAAGCGTCCTTTCCATTTTTAACTCAGGTACATTTAATGCCACAAGATGACCTGCTTCTATATATCGCTCTACATCTAAATACGGTAAGCAAGTAAGGTACTGACCATTAGCAACTAAACTACGTAACACCGGAACGTGTTCGTACTCGCGCCACACATCCAAATCTTCAATAAGGTGGTGAATAGAACTATCAAATGTTTTTCGTGTGCCAGAGCCATGCTCTCTTAGTACCCACTTCGCTTGCTCTAACTGCGCAAGGCTAACAGACTGATTACGCGCAAAAGGATGATGAGAAGCTGCGACAACAGTAAGATGATCACGACACCATACTTCTTGGTGTAAACGGTTATCATCACAGCGCCCTTCAATAATCCCTAAGTCATACTTGTAATCTAATACCCCATCAATCACTCCTTTCGTACTTTGTACACCGAGAGAAATACGCATTTCTGGAAAGTCATTATCAATGATACTGATAAGGTCGGGAACTAAGTGCTCTGCTGGGGTTTGACTCGCTCCCATACGAATCTCACCACTCAATAAATGTTGCTCATAGAAGCCCATTTCAATCTGCAATGCATCTTGTAGCAAGCGTTTTGCTTTTGGTCGTAACCACATCCCCCAATGGGTTAACGCCATTTGCTTGCCTTGCCTCTCAAACAACGGCCTGCCAAGCATCTTCTCTAATTGCGCAAGCGACATACTCGTCGCTGATTGTGTCAAAGCCAATTTTTCTGCGGCTTGGCTTACACTGCCGGTATCTGCAACTGCGTCAAAAACCGCTAATTGCTTAAGTGAGTAGCGCAAAGTGTCCTCCATTATTAGTGGGTATTTCCCAATCCCCACAATTGTTAAAGCATGCCCCAATAAGCAATAGAGTTCATTTTACCTGGCCCCGTAAAGTTATCAATTAATTTGATGAGGTTTCTAAATATTATCAATTTTACCTTACTAACCGTTCTCCCTATTCTGAGTACGCGGTTCGGGAACACCGCAAGCCTCAATGGTTTTGAAACCGAAGTCATTGAGGCTCTTAATAAAAACAACAATTTCATTTTTGAGTTAATAACCAAGGATTTTTTATGCGATTACAAATTAAGGAGTCAATATGGCGGTGACCAGTTCTCAAAATCACCAGTATTTTTCTCCAAAAGAGATGATGGTTGAAGCGGAAAAATTTGCGTTAAGTAAGGCAAACAAAACCAGCAGTATGACATTAAGCCTCGCCATTATGGCCGGCGCGTTCATCGGGTTAGCATTCTTGTTTTACATCACGGTGACCACCGGCAGTACGGGCGCAGGTTGGGGCTTGAGCCGCCTAGCTGGTGGACTCGCATTTAGCATGGGATTGATCCTCATAGTGATCTGCGGTGGTGAATTATTTACCAGCTCCGTCCTATCCAGTATTTCTTGGGCCAATAAGCAAATCTCGTTCGGTAAGATGCTTTCGATCTGGGGCAAAGTTTACGTTGGTAACTTTATTGGTGCGATGTTCCTACTTGCGCTGGTTACTGCTGCTGGTCTTTATCAGATGGATGGCGGTCAATGGGGATTAAATGCGCTTAACATCGCACAACACAAACTTCACCACACTCTCATTCAAGCGTTTGCACTCGGTATTCTCTGTAACCTGTTGGTCTGCCTAGCGATTTGGCTGACATTTAGTTCTGCAAATGCAATGACAAAAGCAGCAATGACAATTTTGCCTGTGGCAATGTTTGTCAGCAGCGGTTTTGAGCACTGTGTTGCGAACATGTTTATGGTTCCACTTGGTATTGTTATCGCGAATTTTGCACCTGAATCTTTTTGGGCATCTGTCGGTGTGCCCGCGTCACAATACACAGACCTAAACATTAGCCACTTTATTACCGCTAACTTGATTCCTGTCACGCTTGGCAACATCGTCGGCGGAGCGGTATTAGTTGGCCTTTCAAACTGGTGTATTTTTCGCCGACCAGAACTAAAAACAGCGAATATTTCTTCTATCACTACAACTACAACACTGTCGTCAGTTAAGGATTTCACCATGAAAAATGCCTCTTTTGTTAAAGACATTATGAACCCAAAACCAGTCACCATTCGTGCAGAAACGCCAATTGCAGCCGCTCTGGATGTGTTACTTGATAATCACGTAACGAGCGCACCTGTGGTCGATGTACATAATCGCCTAGTTGGCTTTTTCTCTGCTCACGATGTAATGGTAGAACTATGGTGTGAAGACTATATTCCGGTGAAAGACCAAAAAGTTGTCGACATCATGAGCCGAGATGTGGTCGCAATTGACGCTGATGATCGCCTCGTTGATGTTGTGGAGTTCCTATGTATCGATAAAGAGCAGTTGTACCCAGCGAGCAGTATGGGTATTGCCACTCGCTTGACGTCTTTGTCTCTCGAAGAACGCGCTAAAAGTATCAAAGTAAGTAAGCCACAAGTGCTTCCTGTGCTTGAAAATGGGCAGATGGTCGGGGTGGTTACTCGTACTGAAGTATTAAAAGCACTACGCCCGATTTTTGGTGAGCGTTTAAACTTAGTGGAAAAAAGTGAGTTAGAAACAGCGTAATTCGCTAAACATTTACAACGTCTATTGGCTTTCAATCGCTATCACTGACGGGTTTATCGATGTTAGTGATGTGATTAAGATAATAAAAAAGCGCTCTTCAAGTGAAGAGCGCTTTTAGTGTATCTAAAAGGAACTAATTACTTCTTAATACCTTCGATATGAAGTTCCATATCGACGTAGCTTGAAGCACCCATTACTGGGATGTCAAAGTCAGCAAGCTCTAGGCGAGTGTTGCCAACAAAGCCAGCGCGCTCGCCGCCCCATGGGTCACTGCCAGCACCAACGAATTCAGCCTCAATAGTAATAGGCTTAGTAACACCGTGTAGCGTTAGATCACCAGTTACATCTAGTTTGCCATTGCCTTTATCAACCACTTTTGTGCTCGTAAAGGTTGCTTCACTGTATTTACCAGCATCGATGAAGTCACCACTACGAATGTGTTTGTCACGTTCAGCATGGTTTGAATCTAGGCTGGTTGTATCAACAACAACATTTACTTTTGAGTCAGCAATGTTGTTTTCATCAAAAGAAAAGTCACCAGAAAATGTATTGAAACGACCTTTGATGAAACTGTAACCCAAGTGGCTAACTTTAAAGTTGATTGAAGCGTGAGCACCTTTGGTATCGATGACATAATCTGCAGCTTGCGCACCAAATGGCAGTGCCATAGCGATAGCTAATCCTGTAGCGAAAAGTGACTTTTTCATTTTGAAGCTCCTAACATTTTTCTTAATGTGTTGTCTTTATCGATAAAGTGGTGTTTTAGTGCAGCAATAGCATGTAAGCCTGCAATCAGGATGACTGCCCAAGCTGCATAGAAGTGAATCTCACCTGCAATATCTGATTGGCCTGGGAATAACTCTCCCGCTCCTGGCACGGTGAACCAATTAAACACTTCGATGCCGCGTCCATCAGACGTTGAAATGAGGTAACCTGAAACAAAGATGGTGATCAATAGTAGGTACATGACACCATGCGCTGCTTTAGCAGCAAGCACTTCGTAACGTTTGCCTTCTACCTTTGGTGACGCCGTCACATGTTTCCATACGATGCGTGCCAAAGTTAAAATAGCGAGTAAAATACCGACAGAGCGATGGTAATGCGGCGCAGTTCGATACCATTCGCTGTAATAGCTAAGGTCGACCATCCACAAACCCACTGCAAATAGACCAATAATGCACAGCGCTGATAACCAATGCATCACGCGTGCAGTAAGGTTGTAATTCTTTACCAGTGTATCCATCTCAAGTTCCTAGATATATTCCTAAGTTAATGCTGAGCAAGAAACACTACATTAACCTATTTACGTCATATGAAACAGATTATTTACCATCATTTACATCTAGCCAATGGTACCGTATCTATCAAGTTGTTCGAATTTTTTGAAGGAACTTTAAATCGTTTGTAAAACTGAAACTTACAGCTTAACTTCTTGTTCTATCTCATACAGCTCTTCGGAAACTTCTAACATTCTGCGTTCAACCAGTAACTTAGCATCTTCAACACCCTTGTTATAATAAATTGGTCCTAGTTTTTCTGTAATAAAATCAATTAGAAACTCACTATCGAACTGTCCAATTTCAACATCTAGCTCGTCTTGCATGTAATCTTGAATGGCGGTGGCCAACGCCTCTTTTTGTGCGCGTTCTAGCTTTATCATTTTTTCCCTTTCAAATTTTTGTTCAACTTCTGCTTCTTTCGTGTTGCTCTATTAAAGATTAGACACGGTCATTTGTGAGAAATTTGGTGTTTAGATCAAGAAGTTGCCGAAGTAAATTAGTCTATTCTCAAAAGACTATGCTAACCTTTTGCAGTTCGTTTTGTAATTATTAAGGGATATTCTTTGCTACTCGACCTAGTTATTCAAAGTGTTAATGATTTTCAAGACGACTGTCTTAAGCTGTGTGAAAAGCATTACCCTGCGGTGCATAACCAAGGCATGAGTGAGCATCATCTTGGTCTCGCGTTTTCAAGAAGGATGGAACATACTTTTCGTCACTTTGGATACAACTGCGTGATAAAGCCAATCGAAGTGTTGGATTCTCCAGACCTTCCCCATCACTATCGAATTTCATCCGACATTGGCACTGTCTGGGTTCTGAGTCACCATATGGTCAGTGCCGGAAAATCTTGCCGGGAAAACTTACTCTCATCAATTACGGAATGGCAGAGTGAATATGGCTATGCCTTACAGCCTAATGACCTACTCTTTTTGGTTTGCGATCATTGGATAAGTCGCAGCAAAACGAGCCGAGAATTACTTCATTGGTGGATGGGTGAACTACCCGATCAGATCAACGAATACACAGAACAAGGAATCACACTGTACACCAGCGAGTCGCAACTCACGCAATCTTTGGACACTCGATTCGGTATTAGCCCTTGTTACATTAAGTTTGGGCATCCTTTACGGCGTTCGAACAAACAGCAGTTAGTCAGAAAATATTTGCAGTTGTATGCCGTACTGCAATGGTAGCATCAAATTGAAGTGCTGAGATTATCAATTATTTCATTAATTTGTTTGATATCACTCGACAAAACTACCCATCCATTACCATCGTTCTTGCTTGAGTTAATGAGCACACTTAGATTCATTGCCAATGAAATAGAAAAATTAGCGCGATAACGCTGATGTTGAGACATTGATTTAGGTTGTGGTAACAATGATGAGCATCTCGCAACTACTTAGTTGCATCCGGAAAGAAGCCGACGGGCAGTATATTGCGAAATACGCGAACTTCACTCTCCGCAGTGTCTTTCAACCCATATATAAGAACGATATTTCCATCGTTGGCCTTGAAGCACTGGTAAGAATTAGCAATGCCAATGGCACCATGGTTAGGCCAGATCAGTTTTTCCAATCCAAAGCGACTCCCACTCAAGATTTGCTCAATGTTGAACGCTTAAGTCGCCTAATCCATATCAAAAATTTCTCTCAGTCTCGCTTTCACACAAAACAATTGTTTCTCAATGTATTACCGGTAGCGGCAGAGATACTAGTCAAAGACATCACTTATAACCGACTGCTAAAACAAACCATTTATGAATCGCATTTGATGAATGAACAAATCGTCATGGAGTTACTTGAATTGAAGGTGGAGGATGAACTCTCTTTGTCTCAAGCTGCTCGGGAGTTAAGTCTTGAAGGATTTAAATTAGCGATTGACGATTATGGCGTCAATGCATCGACAACTGAGCGAGTGAGAAGCGTTTGCCCAGATATAATCAAGATGGATCGCTCTTTATTGCTAAGGTATGAAAACGGTGATTTTAAAGCGCTTAACGATGCATTATCACTCGCAAAAGCGTTATGCTCTAAAACCGTTATCGAAGGAATTGAAACCGAGCATCAACTTCGCTTAATGAAAAAGCTCGGTTTCGATATGTATCAAGGGTACCTACTTGCTATCCCCCAAACGTTAGACGTCTATGAAGAGGCAAAAACAGCCTGACTATGTAAGAACAAAAGTTTGCGCGGTTTAGCGAGAGCTACGTGATTTACCACGATTCTTATGAATCGCCAATTTTGCTTTTAGCTTACGCTTCTCAGATGAACGACTACGACGACGCCCATTTTGTTCAGGCTCAACTTCTTCTACAAGACTTGGTTCGAAACCTGCCAGCCATTCTTGGGGTAAGCGTTGATCAAGCAGATTCTCGATAGCTTGCAACAAGTACTCCTCATCTCTACTCATCAGAGAAACCGCCAAACCTGACTTTCCAGCTCTTCCAGTGCGGCCAATTCGATGGACATAATCTTCTGCTTTGAATGGCATATCAAAGTTCACGACTTGTTCTAGCTCTTGAATATCTAACCCTCGTGCTGCCACATCGGTTGCAATCAAAGCACGCACCTTACCTTGTTTAAATTCATCCAAAGCTCTTTGGCGGGCGCCTTGTGATTTATCGCCGTTGATAGAAACCGCTTTGATGCCATCTAACTTGAGCTCTTTCGCTAACTCATCACTGCCTTGCTTCGTTTTTGTAAATACAAGCACTTGCTGCCAATTCCGCGAGCCAATTAAGTACGCTAGCAATTCACGTTTCCGTTTTTTATCCACTGGATAAACCATTTGTGTTACCGTTTCAGCAGTCGTATTTGCTGGTGAAACTTCGACTTCAACTGGCGATTCCATGAGTTTATACGCAATAGTTTTGATTCGCTTCTCAAATGTCGCAGAGAACAATAGGATCTGTTTCTCAGCAGGCAAACGTCGGAAGATGCGCTGCAAGTCAGGCCAAAATCCCATATCTAACATACGGTCGGCTTCGTCTAACACGAGCATACCGGTTTTAGAGATGTTTACGTTACCATTAAACAGGTGATCCAAAAGGCGGCCTGGCGTGGCAATCAAAATATCAGCGCCCTCTTCTAACTTTCTCTTTTGTACGCCAATGCTTGTACCACCATAAACACACACGATGCGAAGTTCTGTTTCTGCCGAGTACTGATTCAAATTATCAAATACCTGCTGTGCAAGCTCGCGTGTTGGAACCAAAATCAATGCTTGAGGTGTGCCGTTAAGTTTCTTTTGCTGAACGGTTTGTATGATAGGTAAACCAAACGCAGCCGTTTTTCCCGTACCAGTTTGTGCAGCAGCAAGTAAGTTTTTTCCTGCAAGGACGTGTGGAATTGACTTTTCTTGCACTGGTGTTGGCGTCACGATATTTAGATTGCCTAGCGTCTCGATTAGCTTTTGTTCGATGCCTAAATCAGCAAAATTAACAGACATGTGTAACCTCATTATTTTTGGAGCGCAGAGTTTACCAGAGCCCCTAAAGCCATACTACTTTTCTATCTCATTGAGTTGAGTCATTAAGCTGTTGCTGAAAATCATACGACTGGCGCACAACATCTCGATAAAGTGACGAGAACTTCTCTTCTAATTCGGTGTAATCACTTTCAATCACTTTAAATGTTGTGGTTAAGTCTGCCATTCTAGGGCTTCTTTGCGACATCCGATGTAGTGCAAATTCTATATTGTCTAGATCTTGATAGGATTGAAGCCATCGGCCATGCCACATTCTGCTGTGGAGCACCAAAAAACGTGGCGGCAAATGTTCATGAACCTCTCGGTTTACTCGCTCGTATGCCGTTTGGACAAAGTGTTCGAGAGGCACGGAATGAAAGTCGTTCCAGTGTTTTGCGAGGCAATGATCCCAAAACATATCCAAAGCGATAGGTGCAAAACGTCTCGCAATACCAGTGAAATGAGGCTTACATTCGTTGACGATTGGATGATGGTCAGTAATACGGTCAACAAATCTATGTAATCTGATGCCATTTGAGATATCGCGATCATACAGCTTGCTTGGATCTCCTTTTACGAAGTCTCCAAGCAAGTTTCCCAATAAATGGCTGTTACTGTGATCTGCGATATGCAGGTGGGCTAGAAAGTTCATTCGACGCCAGTTTTGGCCTCTAGGGCTTGGTGTGACATGAACCTAGTATAACGTCAATTACGACGAGATGAGAGTGTTCCGCTATTCGGCTTCGTTGTCTGAGCCAACGTATTCCGACAAGATAATGCCAATTTCAAGCGCATCTAGCAGCTCTAGGCTCTCATCGTTTTGGTATTGGTCGCTCATTGTGACCTCCTTTATTTTAAGCTCTCTTGCTTTTACTTGCTGACGGCCTGGCTCTTGCCATATCCACATCAGCAACTCCTTTTTATAGTCTTTATATGACACATTCATGACAGCGAGAAGTAAAGATTTAAAAACCTATGAGCATAATCAAAAGTAAACGATTGCAATTAAGTTTCATATCCGCTTAACACTTTAGAGAAATGACTCTTTTATCAACATTCATGTCAATTTAAAGATATAACATACTGTTATAGGCGTCCTTAGATCTCATTTCTTAAACTAAATTTAGTATTCGTTACATATTTTGCTGATTAACTTCGCATATTTTGTTTCGATATAGCAATAGATTTGGTCAATATCTTTTATCTCTAATGGAGCTTTAAATGAGAGAAGTTGAGTTTAGAACGATAGACAGGCTGTTTATCAAGATGTCTATCAACGACAAAATGTGGGTTATATTCCTACTATTTTTAGTAGCCCTCACTTCAGTGGCTGGAAGCCGCTACTTCAATGAAATACAACAATTTGAGCAGCAAGCCATCTCGGCGAGCGAAGCGAAGCTTTCTGGTATCGTTGATGCTCAATCAAACCGCGCTACAGAAATTGACGGCGTATCGAAATCGAACCGCGTAAGCGAGAGTTCTTTTGTCGATGGGTCTGTGACCGCTTATGCCAAGTTGCATTCTGGAGAAGTGATTAAGCTGACTCAAAATGTGTCCACACAATACGAATCGTTAAAATCATCAGCTCTATCGTCACTATTACTCAGCTTCTTATGGGTTATTCCTTTTGCCCTATTCTCTTACTGGGTGGCAACGTTTATCGGAGGAGCTCTGTGGGTTTTATATACAACAACCGAAAAAATTGGTGACGGTGACTTAACCTCTCGTCTTGGTTTCCATCCAGGTCGAGATGAATTCGGTACCATCGGCTGTGCGCTAGACAAGTCTATGGATACCTTAAGTGAACTGGTTAATAGTGTTAAAAATAATGCAACGATGTTGAGCGAGACATCTTCTGCATTCGAAAAAGATATGCAGTTGAGTGAAACCCAGATATCTCATCAATATCAAACGCTTGATTCAGTCGCGACGGCAATGGAAGAAATGACAGCCTCTGCAAAGGAGGTATCAAGTATTTCTCAACAAGCAACGACGCAGTCAGACCAAGATGCCCAGAAGATCGAACTAAGCAGAAGCCGTGTACAAAACGTGATTGGCGAGATAGAGACGTTATCTAGCTATATTGAACAAGCCTCTACGTCAGTAACCAATTTAAACGAGAATACGACGCAGATTAATGACGTGATCACAACGATTAACGCCATTTCAGAACAAACTAATCTGTTGGCACTAAACGCAGCAATCGAAGCAGCCCGTGCTGGTGAACAAGGTCGTGGATTTGCAGTGGTTGCCGATGAAGTACGTACATTAGCAAGCAGAACTCAACAGGCAACAGTAGAGATCCAAGCCATGATTGAGAAGCTTCAAATAGAGAGTCAGAACATTGCTTCAATCACCAACCGAACCGTTCAGCAAGCTCAAACCAGCAGCCAGCTTATTGATGAAATCGGCCATGATGTTACCTCTATTGCCGAGTCAGCACGCTCATTAATGGACATGAGCATTCAGATTTCCACATCTGCTGAAGAACAAAGCGCAGTGGCTAACGATATTGCATCGGAACTTTCAGAAATTCGTAGTCAATCAAGCACAATCAGAGAAGTGGCGGAGCAATCTACCGCTGGCGTCGCTAATCTCACGCAAGCCTCCGTTTCTCTTGGTGAGATATTACAACGCTACCGCACCGCATAACGTTGTGGAACTCATGATCAACAAGGGCTCCTTAAGGAGCCCTTTTCTTTAAACCGTGTTCAACTATTACCTTCGATGTTTCCTACGACATCCAAGTGGATATTTGAAGTGAATCTCAAGTTCTCGCTGTACCGGATGAAATAATGTTCTTAAACAAAGCGTTCCGCTATGCTTGATCTTGCCAATTCCAATTTGCTGCTGGAAAACAATATGAATAATTACAAAGACACAAAAGACATAGAGAACCTGAATTGCCCACTCTGCCAAGGAGATGAATATCTCATTTCATCGGATGGCGAGAAATTCACATGCGCTGCTTGCGGATTTCATACAAAAAACTTCTCATCTATCCAATGTCTACATCAAACGCCTTACCTACAGTCTAAACTTAAGCACATCCACAGCTTGAGTCCGGTTTGCCATTAGTAGGTCAAACAGAGCAGCCACACAGCTGCTCTTTTAATTCATCTAAATGATGGATGCGAATTACACGCTCGTCATCAACAAGATTGATAGCTTCACCATTAAATAACTGTATCGTTTTTATACCGGCGTTTAGTCCCGCCTCAACTCCTTTAGGCGTGTCATCAATATAAAGACAGTCACTTGGTAAAAAGCCCATGCTCATAGCACTGTACATGATTAAATCGGGCTCAGGCTTCCAACTATTCGCATCGAATGCCGAGAACACTTTCCCTCGGAAAGCATCGAGTAAACCGGTTAACTCCAAAGCGTATTCAATTTTATCTTTAGGTCCATTAGACGCCACACAATATTCGATATTATGCGAATCCAAAAACTGAATTAATCGTTTTGCGCCATCCATCGGCTGTAAGTGACGCACAAAAAGAGACTGGACTTCTTCTCGGTATTGCGGCTCTAAAACATCAATTGGGACTTTGATATCTTTCAATTCTTTAGTATCTAAAAGGATGTCAGCGAGCTTTCCTCCTTTAAAGTGAGAAACGCACTCTTCCATCGTTAACTCAGCCCCATGCTGGTTAAATACATTGACGAGCGCTTGGCAACACAGTCTTTCGCTGTCGACCAACGTACCATCACAGTCAAATATCACGCACTTAATATTGGTAATTGCCATAGCCATCTCCAGACGTCTTAAAGGCTCAAGCCCAAGCGATTTTAAGAATGTTTGGATTAATCTTATTTGAGTTTGGGATTGTTGAAACGACGAGCTTGGCATTTCATGGAAATAGAAGGGAGCAATTACAGTTTTTCTAAGCAAGATCACCCAACGTCATCTTGCTTTACTTTTTATGCACATTGATGTGTAAGTTAGTTTTCGATAACCACTGAGTCTAACAGTTTTTGCTCGGTGCTTAGTCTTTTAGCCAGATCAGCCACAAACGAGCTTTTGTATTTTGATTCAGAAACAGCAACATCAGAGATGAGTGTATTTCCTTCGAGATGGCTAACAATAGCAGCACCAATTGGGACTCCAGATTTAAAACCAACATATAATTCAAAATCTGGCGTGAGGATAATCTGTGTCAGATATTCAATGATCATATCTTTATCATACTGCTGTTCCCAGCGCTGAGATTGCAAGATAGAGAACATAATGGTCAGTCGATGAAAATCGACCAGAAAAATATCGTCGGGGTTAAATTCAGAGTCACTTTCCAGTAGTGTGTCTTTGTCGACTACTTGATACGTTGCTTTTTCTAGCGTTTTGAAATAGACATCGCGCCCTTTCAAACTCTCTGGTGTCGGAAATTCAACTTCGACCAGATCATACAGCCATGTATTTTTACGCTCGATACTGGCTAACTGTTGTTCATTCATCTTGATACCTTCGTTTAGAGCAGTACATTAGCATGAAGCCCGCAACAAACCTAGCGCACATAGACCTTTCCGTGGCTAAATTTTGTTTTAGGTGCAAACCTCTGATAGATTTCATCAATATCTTTCCTAGTTAAGGACAAAAATAATGAAAAAGATGCTGTTAAGTGCATTGCTTGCTACTACTCTAGTTGGTTGTTCAGATAACGATGTTGCTGACGTGGGGCTCGGTTGGTTTACTTTGAAAGACATCAAAGTCGGTGAGTTGAAAGACGAGGTGGTAACAGGTGTCACATGTCACATCGCCTCTATCGAAGCGGATTTCAGCTTAGCAGATCCAAGTGATAGCTCAATATCATGTCGTCAGACTGGCGAAATCACACCGGAAATGATTGCAAAAATAGATAAGAGTAAGTCCGGTGAAATTGTATTTAAGAAGTCAAAAAGCATTTTCTTCAAAACAATGAAGGTTCGCCGTATTTATGATGCCGATAACCAAACCTTACTCTACTTGTCTTATACAACAAAAGAGACCGATGGTAGTTTTAAGCATAGCCTTTCGACAGTCCCACTTTGGGGTACCAAGGCTTACGTTGAGCCAACTGAAGTGAAAAAGTAACGCGGGTAAATTTAGTTAGCGCGGAGCAGGCTCTTTCCGGGCGCTGCTGAGCAACAAGTTTAAAAAACAACCCATTGCAATACGACAAGCGTCATAAATTGCAGCTGCTTTGGTTGCTATTTACTCAGCTCGCTGATTTTTTCAGCGAGCTGACTTCTTTGTAATAAATCGCCACGATTTTCATTTTTTTGTGATACAATCCCGCCTCTTTTTTTTCTCACTCAAGAACAAGCATGAAGTTTCCTGGTCAGCGTAAATCTAAACACTACTTCCCAACTCACGCTCGAGATCCATTAGTAAACCAAATCCGACAGGCACCTAAGCTATATCGCCCAACTATTGTTGGTGTCGGTCAAACCATTGTAGATATCGAAGCACGTGTAGATGACGCGTTTTTAGAGAAATACAACCTGAGTAAAGGACATTCGCTCGTTCTTGAAGAAAGCAAAGCAGATGCACTTTACGAAGAACTGGTTGAGCAAGGCCTGATCACACACCAATACCCAGGTGACACGATTGGCAATACTCTTCACAACTACTCAGTTTTAGCCGATAGCAAATCCGTTTTGCTCGGTGTGATGTCTAAGAACATTCAAGTCGGTTCTTTTGCTTATCGCTACCTTTGCCGTACGTCTTCACGCATGAACCTTAACCATTTACAAACGGTAGATGGCCCTATTGGTCGCTGCTACACCCTAATTTCTCAAGACGGTGAGCGTACATTTGCTATCAACGAAGGTCATATGAATCAACTACTTCCGGAAAGCATTCCTGAAGAGATCTTTGAGAAAGCATCAGCCCTGGTTGTTTCTTCTTACCTAATGCGTGGTAAAGAAGAAGATCCAATGCCTAAAGCGGTACAAAGAGCGATCGACTTTGCTAAGAAGCACGATGTCCCTGTTGTACTTACGTTAGGGACAAAGTACGTTATCGAAGGTAACGCACAGTGGTGGCAAGAATACATTCGCGAAAACATTTCTGTTGTCGCGATGAATGAAGAAGAAGGTGCGGCGCTAACAGGTGAAAAAGACCCGCTAGCTGCTGCTGATAAAGCACTTGAATGGGTTGATCTCGTACTGTGTACGGCAGGACCAAATGGTCTGTACATGGCTGGTTACACCGACGAGAAAGTAAAACGAGAAACCACACACGACATCCTTGAAAGCTCCCTCGAAGCCTTTAACCAGTACGAGTTTAGTCGTGCGATGCGTAAAGAAGACTGTCAAAACCCAATGAAGGTCTACTCTCACATCGGCCCTTACCTTGGTGGACCATTAGAGATTAAGAACACTAATGGTGCAGGTGATGCAGCCCTTTCAGCCTTACTGCATGACATGGCAGCAAACTCTTTCCACCAAAAAGAAGTGCCTAACTCAGAAAAGCACGAAGTACGATGCTTAACCTACTCCTCTCTTTCTCAGATTTGTAAATACGCAAACCGAGTAAGCTATGAAGTGTTGACGCAGCACTCTCCTCGCCTATCGCGAGCGCTTCCTGAACGAGAAGATAGCTTAGAAGAGACTTATTGGGATCGTTAAAACGACAGCTTTAAAGCTGAAAATATATCAAGGTCACCATTTGGTGGCCTTTTTGTTTTTATCTAGCACTGTAACGAGTAGATTTTGTTAGTATGTCGCACAATACGAAGCAGTAAACTCTTTACAAGCCTAACCGAAACAGTACCATCACCAAGCAGACCTTTGCCTCACAATAATACTCGTTATAACTCAGGTAGTTTTTCAACGCTACCTGTGTGCCACTTTGGGGATTCTCCATGCAGTCAGATATCGAAATTTGCCGAAACACACCACTTTCTTCTATTGATGTTATCGCGGAAAAAGTAGGACTATCACCCGAAGAGTATGACACTCACGGGAAGCACAAAGCCAAAGTCCACCCAAAATGTTTGGAACGACTCAAAGCAAATGATGACGGTAAACTTGTACTCGTCACTGCGATCACGCCGACTCCTCTTGGCGAAGGAAAAACCGTTACGACGATAGGCCTGGCGCAAGGTTTAGCAAAGCTTAATCAATCTGTTATTGCATGTATAAGGCAGCCTTCTATGGGACCTGTCTTCGGTATTAAAGGTGGCGCTGCGGGCGGCGGTTACTCTCAAGTAGCTCCAATGGAAGAGTTAAACTTACACCTTACTGGTGACATTCACGCAGTGACAGCGGCGCACAACCTTGCTTCAGCCGCTCTTGACGCTCGCTTGTTCCATGAACAACGCGAGGGTTATGATGCCTTTGAATCACGCACCGGGTTAAGAGCACTTAAAATCGACACGGCCAATATTACTTGGAAACGAGTGATGGACCATAATGATCGTGCACTACGTAAAGTCAAAATTGGCCTCAATGATGCGGGAAAAACCATCAATGGTTTCGAGCGTGATGAAGGGTTCGATATTTCAGCCGCTTCTGAGTTAATGGCTATCATTGCACTAGCCAAAGATTTAAAAGATTTACGCCAACGTATCGGGAAAATTGTCGTAGCGTACGATTTGAACGGAAACCCGGTCACCACGGAAGATCTACAAGTTGCAGGAGCAATGGCAGTAACACTAAAAGAGGCGATTGCACCAACACTGATGCAAACTCTAGAAGGTGTTCCTACGTTGATCCATGCAGGTCCATTTGCAAACATCGCCCATGGAAATTCATCCATTATCGCGGACGATATTGCGCTAAAACTATCAGGTTACACGGTAACTGAAGCCGGTTTTGGTTCGGATATGGGATTTGAGAAAGCGTGTAACATTAAAGCTGCTGCCGCCAACAAAGCTCCAGACTGTGTAGTGATTGTAGCAACATTACGCGGCCTCAAAGCGAATTCTGGACACTACGATTTACGGCCAGGTATGGCTATTCCAGATTCCATTTTTAATCCGGACCAAGCAGCATTGGAGGCTGGGTTTGAAAATTTAAAATGGCACATAAATAACGTTCATAAATACGGTTTACCTGCTGTCGTTGCCATTAACCAGTTTCCACAAGATTGTGTGAAAGAGCTTAAAGCTCTTGAAGATCTAATTCACCAATTTAATCCCGAAGTTAAAGTAGCCATCAGCACCGCTTTTTCGCAAGGCGGACAAGGCGCAACGGAACTAGCTCAACATGTTATTGATGCGTGTAACACGCCTGTAGAGTTTTGTCCGTTATACAACAAAGAGCAATCATTACTCGAAAAGCTCATGGCAGTATGTGAAGCGGGCTATGGAGCAACCAATATAGAAATGACTCCTATCGCGACTGAACAGCTCAAACATTTTGAGCAATTAGGCTTTAACAACTTAGCGGTTTGCATCGCGAAGACACCACTATCGATAACCACAGACTCCGCAGTCAAAGGCGCACCAACTGGTTTTACCGTCCCAATCCGTGAGCTGCGCTTGTGTGCGGGCGCAGGGTTCGTTTATGCATTATCTGGTACCGTGATGACGATGCCAGGCTTACCTGATAAACCCGCATTTATGAACTTAGATCTTGATGATGAAGGAAATATCGTCGGTCTCTCTTAGTGCAGTGATAACGTATCGCTATCAGTGAAGTGAACATCTTCATTGAGTGAGTGGTCTACTTACCTATCCACTCACTCTCAACAACTGTGAAAAGAGTTGTCTCAGGCCTTCTACTCTTGAATCGTTGATACAAAGCTCTCCTGCCTCACATCAACGCGCCTGTTTTAGACCTTTAGAGTTAAAACGCTAACCCTAAGCCTTGTTTAGCCATAGTTATTAAGCTAGAAAACCCTATTTATCTTCTTGTTTTGTCGCCACTTTACATTGTAAATCCATACTTGTTGACTTCTCCTTTCTACAATTTTGCGCCAATTTGATGCACGGGCTATTTAGCACTTCACTAATATGGTGCAGTTGTCTTACAGTGAAATTTTAACCTCCTTGATTTTTAAGGAGATATTCTATGGCTCGATTCTTGTAGTAGACTTTTCACTAATAAGCACATTAGCACATGCTTTTCAAAACCTCTGCGTTGCATACCACCTCCTTCAGGTTAGCACCGTTTTGATGCATGTCAGAAAAGGGAAAGGGAATACTATGGAAGACGCACTCGCCGTAATTTTAGCAGGAGGGATGGGGTCTAGACTCAGCCCACTCACCGATGACAGAACCAAGCCAGCCGTACCTTTTGGCGGAAAATATAGAATTATAGATTTCACACTAACCAATTGTTTACATTCGGGTTTACGCAAGATCCTTGTTTTAACCCAATATAAATCTCATTCACTTCAAAAACACTTACGAGACGGCTGGTCGATATTCAATCCAGAGCTAGGCGAGTACATTACTGCTGTTCCACCACAAATGCGCAAAGGTGGTGCATGGTATGAAGGAACCGCCGATGCGATTTATCACAACATGTGGTTGCTATCGCGAAATGATGCAAAGTATGTGGTTGTGTTATCCGGCGATCATATCTATAGAATGGACTACGCCGCAATGCTTGAAGAGCATAAAGAGAAAGGTGCTAAGCTCACCGTTGCCTGTATGGATGTTCCCGTAGAGGATGCTTCAGCATTCGGTGTAATGGGCACCGCAGGAAACGGGCTCGTTACTTCGTTTATAGAGAAACCTGAAACCCCTCCTACCCTTCCAGGAAGCACGACCAGAAGCCTCGTTTCTATGGGAATATATATCTTTGATATGGATGTTTTGAAAGAAGCGCTTGAAGAAGACTCAAAACTCGATTCATCAAGCCATGACTTCGGAAAAGACATCATACCTAAGCTGATTGATACGGAATCCGTTTACGCTTATCAATTCTGTGGTAGTAAAGGGCGCGTCGATAAAGATTGCTATTGGCGCGACGTAGGTACCATTGATTCCTTCTATGAAGCGAATATGGATCTACTAGAACCTGTGCCGCCAATGAATCTTTATCAGTCCAATTGGACGATTCGTACTTACGAGCCGCAGTTTCCACCAGCTCGTACTGTATCGTCGGCTACGGGTAATGAAGGTATTTTTATTAACTCCATCATTGCTACCGGTGTCATCAATTCCGGAGGCTCAGTACAGCACTCCATAATCTCCTCTAACGTACGCATTCAAGATAGTGCAACGGTAGTCGATTCCATCATTTTTGATGACGTAGAAGTTGGTGAAGGAAGTCAGTTGGTAAACTGCATAGTTGATAAACATGTTCGTATTCCGCCACATACTCAAATTGGCATCAACAAACTTGAAGATGCGAAGCGATTTAAAATCTCAGACAAAGGTATTGTCGTCATACCCGAAAGTTACCAATTCGATTAAACGACAAACTATCACAACAAAAAAGCGCACGATAATCATCGTACGCTTTTGTTTAAGTGCCTGCAAACATTAGGCTATAACAAATAATCCATAATAATTAGATGTTACATACCGTTGACCAGCTACCATCTGTACCCGGTTCAGCCGCTGTCCACCAGTTCGCTTGGTAAACCACACCGTTGTGGATGATCTTATCACCTTGGTTAGCGTGGCTTGGATTACCTGCCCAATCCGTTTGTGGCAGAGCTGGGTATGTCACTAAACCTGTCGTATCACACGTACCTGGTTCAGTGCTACCACCACCCGTGCCCGCATTGAGATCACCAATTGGTAGAGCTGGCTGTTCAAACTTAAACGCAAACTCTTTACCACCAGAAATCACTGAGTAGTTAGCCGGACCAGAGATTGGTAGGTAGTAAACCATATCAAGCTCGTAAGTGCCGCCCGCTGGCAAGTCTTTCCATGCTGGTAGAGAGAACGACACACGGTGCATTACACCATCTAAGCCACCAATGTTGTTTGCTCGAGTATGTCCAGAAGCAATCACTTTCAAACCACCACCTGATTGGTCTTTCGCGTTGTCCGGCGCAGATACTGGGATATCGAATTGGAATTCAGTACCGCCAGGGATCGCTTGACCAGTGTTGTTCGTAAACGTGATTTTCGGGTTAATTGGGTAGTTTTGGTCGCCAACTTTGAAGCCGCCAACACTAACAGTAATGTCTACTGCTTCAGTTGGTGTTGGACCAGTCGCTACTTTGTTACCGTAAGGCGTCGCAGACTTAAACTTGTCGTAGATAGCTTTGGTCATAGTGTTACCCATGTGGTATTCACCATTACCCGCCGCACAAGCTTGTTCAGTTGCATCTACTGCCGTACGACTACCATTTGCATCCAGTACGTAACAGTTGTAGTCACCTGCTAGTTCCCAGAACATGATACCGCCGATCTCTTTATCGATAACGTAATCGGCTTTCACCTCGATAGAAGCTTTATCTTCCGTAGATAGGAATACGCTCTTCTCTGCGTTCCACAACCAAGGTGCCACAGCAACGCTATCGTAATGACGAGTATAAGTACCAACAAACTTATCTGAAGGATCGTTGACTGGGTCGAGACCGTAAGCAGCTGCGTAAGAGCCCCAAATACCGTTTTCTAGGTTCTTAGCATGCCACATTGGGTTAGAACCAGCGCCCATTTCGTTTCCTTTAGGGTCGGTATCATGCCACATGTTGTCGATACCAATAGCGCCGTGACCACAGTTGTTCTTCTCACCTTCACCTGTGCCCGGTTGGCACTCTGCTTGGTTTGGTAGTGCCGCTCGGCCCCAAAGGCCATTTTCGCCACCAGTAACACCTTGCCAACCACGGGTGTAGTAAGGAACACCAATGTTGATACGACCTGCTGGCATAGAACCACGGAAGTAATGGTAAGCCCAGTCTGTGTTCAAGTAACCGATACCACCGTATGCAGCAGTACCGTATACGTTCCACTGCGCTAGCTCCGAGTCTTTACCTGTATCGAATAAAGCCGCGTTATGACCAACGTGATCATTCCAAGCCCCATGCAAGTCGTAAGACATGATGTTTACGTAGTCTAGGTACTTAGTTACATCGAAGGTTTCCATCCCACGTAGCAAGTAACCTGAAGATGGTGCTGCGATAGTCAGCATATAGTGAATGCCATCTTGTGCGGATGCCGCATCAAGTTTCTCACGCAATACTTTCATCAGCTCTTGGTAAGACGCCCATAAATACTGACGACGTGGTTCCATGAAGTCTTTGTCGTAAGGGTTACCAGCACCAGCCATTGACGTCGGGTATTCATAGTCGATATCCAGGCCATCGAACTTGTACTGACGCATCATTTCAACGGCAGAAGTTGCGAACTTCTCAATACCAGCATGATTAATAGAACCGTCCGCATTCGTCGTCATGGTGTAGAAGCCACCATCAGCTACACGATCGCCGTTCGTATCGAAGTGACCGCCCGTTTCAGCCCAACCACCAATCGAGATTAGCGTTTTAACATCATGTTTTTGCTTGTAAGTTGCTAGTGCACCAAAATGACCTTTAAAACCAAGAGCAGGATCTACCTCAACGCCTGGCCAAGTTTTACCTGTAGCAGGGTTGTTAGGATCATTAACGTCGCCAACGTTTACTTTGCCGTCAGAACCAATGCTCACAAACGCGTAGTTAATGTGAGTAAGTTGTTCCCAAGGAATGTCTTTAACAAGGTAAGTCGATTGTGGGTCGTCACCTGCTCGCCAACTGGTGAAGTAGCCGATTACACGACGTGGGTGATCAGCCCCCATTTTCTCACGGCCTTCTTCGTCATAAATAGAACAGTAAGGAACATCTACACCCGTTGTTTGATAAAGACCATCAGGACGACAATTAGATGTCACTGCGCCGCCGTTTACCGTTAACGTCGCAAGTGCAGAATCTGCTGTTGCTCCAGCATCATCGGTAGCTCTCGCATAAACACTTAATGAGCCAGCTTGTGAAGGGGTTACATCCAGCGTGTATGGCGCTGCTGTAGCAGTGCCAGCAAGTACACCTGCAACATAAAAATCAACTTTAGAAACGGTACCATCCGCATCCGTAGCATTTGCAGTCAGTGTGACGGAACCACCCAGGTCAATAGAGGTCGCAGAAAGCGCGACATCCACTGTCGGCGCTTCGTTACCAGGTTGCGCTGATGCCACAGTTAACGTCACAACACTTGCCGTACTAACGGCACCTGCATCGTCATAGGCCTTGGTAGAGAACTCGTGCTGTCCTTCAGTTGCTGTCCACGATGCAGCATACGGCGCAGACGTTGCCTGACCAACTAATACACCATCAACAAAGAACTCTACTTTGCTAACAGTCCCATCAGTATCTGCCGCATCTGCAGCTAGGTTAACAACATCACCCGCAGTCACAGAAGCCGACGCAGAAGGCGATGTCAGAGTAACCGTCGGGACTTCATTCTGAGGTGGATCAACCGGTCCAGTGCCATCACAAGCGCCAAGTGTTTCCCACTCGCCCCACTCACCAGATTGCGCTGGATTGTTGTTTTGCGTCCAGTAACGCGCTTTATAAGCATTACCTTCATGCTGAACTTGGTCGCCACCGTTATAAACTTTTGATGATTGCCAAGTTTCTAGAGGGGCACAGTCAACTGCTGCGTAGCTATTGAAGGCCATAAGACAAGAAGCGGTGAGTGTGCTTAGTGTGAACACGTTTTTCACTGCGTTGCCGTTTTTAAGGTGCATAATCGCTCTTCCTTAAGTTATTGTTAAAACAATACTAAATGCGCTAAACGAAGCGCATCTATACTTTTATTTCGACGTAAAATAACTTAAGTACAAGTTGGTGATTTCACACTATCTATTTACGAGTTTTCCACACCGCCTCGCAACAATCCACTAAATGATTGCAACAACGTACCTATTATTTGGCACCAGTAACTAATTTTATAACTTAAATAAATATGTCACTCGCAAATTAATAAAAAAGGTAAAAAAAGTCGCCATTTTGAAATAAAGATCACTAAGCCTTTGTTGACCTTGGCGTTTCATTAAAATGCCGCTTGTACTCGCGACTAAACTGTGATGGGCTCGTGTACCCAACCATTCTCGCTGCATCATTAACACGTCGCCCCTCTAACTGGATCAATTCGCGCGCTTTGTTAAGTCGAACTTTCTTAATATATTGCAACGGAGATTCAAGCGTGACATTGCGAAATGCTTGATGGAAAGCAGACACACTCATGTTGGCTTCTTCAGCCAATGCTTGTACGTTCAACTGTTCGTGATACGCTTGATGTACACGATTTAGTGCTTTAGCTACCCTCGCGTAAGAACCTTCTTGATGTGCTAGGTCAAATAAAACATACCCCTCTTTGCTCACCAAAGTACGATACACAATTTCCTCAAGAAGCAGCTCGCCAAGCATGATGACATCAAGCTCGTCACACATTGCTTTCATTAACCGCTTGCACGCATCCAACATACCTTCATTCATACGTACCGACTTAAGGCCGCAACGGGTCGCATCCAGACACTTATTACTGAATTTCTCACCCTCTAATTTTTTAACGAGTTTATGAAGAAGCGTTGGCGAAATATCTATCGAAATGCCAAGTAAAGGCTCATTGTTTGTCGCAAACGCTTCGCACTCTAGTGGCATGGGAACCCCGACAACAAGGTAATCATCGGGCCCATATTGCACTGGTGTATCACCAATATGAATGTTCTTATGCCCTTGACCCAATACGATGATGCCGGACTGATAGACAAACGGCTGGCGATGATTCCCTTTGCTACTGCGATAAAACCATACGCCATCTATCGCTGTTTTCTTCATACCTTCTAGGTCATGCAGCCCCTGCTTTTCAACATATTGCTGCATGATATCTGCGAGAGTGTGCATTAGAGCGCTCCATCAATGACCAACGAGTTTGGTCTCTATTATCGTTTCGAGCACTATACTTCCTCTCGACTTTAACTTTCTAGCTCAAGAGCATTAATTTTGTAGAAATAGGCAAATTATTTGCAGAAATCGACCTGTTAACCATCGTTAATCAGGACTAATATGCATGTATTCAATCTCCTTCACTGGAAGCAAGAGGGCTAATAATGAACTTTTCTTATGTAAACCCAACCAAGATTTTCTTTGGTCAAAAACAAATCGCAGCAATCAAAGAAGCTATCCCATCCGACCAAAAAGTTTTAGTGGTATACGGTGGTGGCTCCATCAAAAAAAATGGCGTGTACGACCAAGTAGCGGAAGCTCTTGAGGGACATGAATGGCTAGAGTTTTCAGGTGTTGAACCAAACCCAACCAAAGAAACACTCGATAAAGCAGTCGCAATGGTAAAAGAGCATGGCGTTGACTTTATTTTAGCGGTAGGTGGTGGTTCAGTCATCGATGGTTCCAAATACGTAGCAGCGGCATCAAAGTACGATGGTGATGGTTGGGATATCATGATTGGTAAGCACCAAGTCACTGAAGCGACGCCTCTAGCTGCAATTTTGACATTGCCAGCAACAGGCTCAGAGTCAAACATGGGCGCAGTTATCACTAAAAAAGAAACTCAAGACAAACTTCCGTTCATGTCTCCAGCAGTGCAGCCAAAATTTGCCGTGTTAGACCCAGATGTAATGAAAACACTGCCAGAACGCCAGCTTATCAACGGCATTGTTGACGCATGGGTGCACGTATGTGAGCAATACTTGACGCTTCCTACCGGTGCAATGGTTCAAGATGGTTACGCAGAAACACTGCTGAAAACTTTAAAAACACTCGGAGAACAGTTTGCGGAACGAGACGACGATATGTGGCGCGCAAACTTAATGTGGTCTGCTAACCAAGCATTGAATGGGTTAATTGGTAGTGGCGTTCCACAAGACTGGGCGACACATATGATCGGCCATGAATTAACGGCTCTATGGGGCGTTGATCATGCGCGTTCTCTTGCAATTGTCCAACCGTCGTTACTTCGTAACCAAATGCAGTTTAAGCGCCCTAAGTTAGAACAAATGGGTCGCAACGTATTTGGTCTTGAAGCAGGTGAGGATTTAGCAGAGCGCACAATCGAAGCTATCGAAGCGTTTTATCATCAACTTGATGTCGCAACTAAGCTCGAAAACTATGGTGAGAGCCGTGAACAAGCTATCGATGCCATCATTGATCAACTAAACAAACACGGCATGACTGTTTTAGGTGAAAACCAGGCGATCACACTTGAACGTAGCCGAGAAATCTTAGAGTTAGCTGTCTCATAACTGCAACAATTCTTCACTGCCCTTCCTAGGGTTTAACGGTATTGTGACTTAACAGTCACAATACCGTTTTTTTATGCTATTTTGTAAGCCACATCACGTTCAAAACGAGGAGGCTTCTAAAAACAACGATTCCCTCCAGACAAAAAATCGGCCGTGTTGGTTAGTAAAGAGACAACTGTCCAGCTTTACACAAATAAAAATAATTGAGATCAAAGAACGAGTTAACTCGTTAATTAAGTTTTGATTTGTTGTAGTGATGTACTACATAATTTTGTCTGTTCGAGAAAACACTTTATGTGGCTAGTTGTTGTCGTATTAGCATTCATACATATCATCAGTATCCGTAAAGGCTCTAAATGGCTCTTTTACGTTTCTAAACCATTACCAGTGCTCTGTATGCTTGGTATTTTAATTCAGTCCCCGGCTTACCCAATGCCATATGCGCATTGGATTTTGATTGGCTTATCGCTCTCGTTGCTTGGTGACGTGTTATTAATGCTCCCTAGAGACAAGTTCATTACAGGATTAGTGCTCTTTTGCTCTGCCCATCTCTCCTATAGTTATGGTTTTGCCATCATGTCAGCGTGGCATTTTACACCTTGGCTCCCAATTGCCTTGTTCGGACTCGGTATATGCGTCTACTGGTTGTTCCGACCGGATCTCGGTAAAGAAAAACGGCCAGTTGCTAGTTATATATTGGTACTGATGACTATGTGCTGGGCTTCGATCGAGTATTATTTGAGTGGGAAAACACAATCCTCCTCTTTTGCAGTGCTCGGAAGCTTTATCTTTATTATCTCTGGCATCGTATTGGCTTTCGAACGCTTTGGAGGACGGTCAATATTTTCACGACAAGTTGTCATGGTGACCTACTATTCTGCACAGACACTAATGGTTATGTCTGTTGTTGCGATTGTTGTTCGTTATCCGTATCTCGTTGAACTGAGTTAGTCATACTCTAGACTGCACCAACATTAAAGAAACATGGATGTCTCTTGTAAGCGATCTGAATAGAGTCTTAAAATCATCGCCTAAACATTAGCTTATTCTTAATGAAATTACGCGCACAACTTGCTATTGTAAAAGGATATTTTTCCGTTATAGCGTGCCCCTTTGAAAGAGAATACTCCCGTCGTTGAGTTTAGCGACGTAAATAAGTGGTATGGCGATTACCACGCTCTAAAAGACATCAACTTCTCCGTGCATTCTGGCGAGATCGTCGTGGTGTGTGGCCCTTCAGGTTCCGGAAAATCAACGCTCATTCGTTGCATCAACCATCTTGAATCGATTCAAGAAGGCCAGCTTCATGTGTTCGACCAGCCTTCTCACGCAAAATCTCTCAAGCCCGGTAAAATCGGCATGGTGTTCCAACACTTTCACCTTTTTCCTCACTTGACTGTACTGGAAAACCTCACCTTAGCGCCGATTCGCACACTCAAATTATCAAAACAAGAAGCTGAAAAACGCGCAAAACATTACCTAAAGCGAGTCAATATTGAAGAGCAAGCGAGTAAGTATCCTATCCAGCTTTCTGGCGGTCAGCAGCAACGCGTCGCGATTGCCCGCTCCTTGTGTATGGAACCGGATTTACTCCTGTTTGACGAGCCAACTTCAGCGCTTGATCCGGAAATGATCAACGAAGTGTTGGATGTCATGGTTGAGCTGGCTCAAAGCGGAATGACGATGATTTGCGTCACGCATGAAATGGGATTTGCCAAAAAAGTAGCGAACCGCGTGGTATTTATGGATGAAGGCCAAATCTTGGAAATGAACTCTCCAGTCGCCTTATTTGAGACACCACAGCATCCACGCACCCAAGCATTTTTGAACCAAATTTTAAGTTACTGATGATAGTTCGCGTAATCAAACCTGTCCTTCAAGCTTTACTGCAAATGACGCTCCTCTTCATAGCGATTGTGTGGGTGTTGGACTCTGGTGCCGACGCTATGGGCTATCAATGGCAATGGGAGCGCGTACCTGATTACATCGCTTTTTATGAAGATGGCGAATGGTGGCCGGCAGAACTTATTGATGGGCTATTGGTCACGCTTAACATCTCTGCTATTAGTCTATTTTTTACCTTAGTGTTGGGGTTGGTCACCGCGTTACTAAGGCTTAGCGATTCGAAAGTCGGCAATGTTATTGGTACCACTTATGTCGAAGTAATACGTAACACGCCGTTGTTGGTGCAAATCTATTTACTCTACTTCGTGTTTGGCCCCGTGATTGGTTTGGACCGATTCAGCACCGCCGTTTTGGCATTATCCCTTTTCCAAGGTGCATACACCGCGGAAATATTCCGTGCAGGTTTAAACAGTATTCCTAAAGGGCAATTCGAAGCAGCACAAACTCTCGGACTATCACCGTTTTACACCTACAAAGACGTGATTTTGCCTCAGGTTTTACAGCGCACATTACCGCCATTAACCAATGAAGTGGTTTCTTTGATCAAAAACTCTTCCATTGTAAGCGTGATGGCGATTTTTGATCTAACGACACAGGCACGCAACATCGTCTCAGAGACGGCGATGCCGTTCGAAATTTGGTTTACCGTGGCAGCAATTTATCTTGCTCTCACTCTGTCACTTTCTGGCTTGTCTGCATGGCTAGAACACAAACTCGGAGCCAGTTGGCGCAAATTATAAGGAGATAACATGAAGTTATTCAAAGCGACCATTACTGCATTATTAGGGCTAGCCATAGCTATGCCTACAATCGCGAAAGAAGATGTCGCCACACCCAATGTAGATCAAATCAAACAACGAGGCACTTTGCGCGTTGGTATGTCAACATTTGTACCTTGGGCAATGCGTAACAAGCAAGGTGAGTTAATCGGTTTTGAAATCGATGTTGCCAAACGCTTAGCACAAGATTCAGGTTTGAAAGTGGAATTCGTACCGACTGCGTGGGATGGCATTATTCCCGCACTACTGGCGAAAAAGTTCGACGTGATCATCGGTGGCATGTCGGTTACGCCTGAGCGTTCCAAAAGCGTCTTGTTTACTGAGCCCTACTCGCACTCAGGCGTTCAAGTAGCAGCAAACAAAGAACTCGCCTCTGGTTTTAGCGAATTTTCGGATTTTGATTCACGACGCGTAAAAATAGCGGCTCGTCGCGGCGCATTCACCGTTCAAGTCGCCAGAGAAACCTTCCCGAAAGCGAAGATCCTGCAATTTGATGACGACGCGCAAGCGTTCCAAGAGGTACTGAATGGTAACGCCCATGCGGTAATTGCTTCTAGCCCAAAACCAGAACATGAGACAGTGAAACACAGCGACAAACTATTCCTTCCATTCTCTGAGCGACTATCAAAAGGTAACGAAGCCTTTGCAGTTCGCTTGGGGGAAGAAGATAAAAAGGCCTTTTTCAATAAATGGATTGAAGCAAGAACCCAAGATGGATGGTTAAAACAACGTTATGAATACTGGTTCTCGACATTAGATTGGCAAGATCAAGTCGCGCAAGGCCAGTAATCTAAATGGCTCGTGGACGCCGCGAGCCTATACTCTCCAATCATCCATTTTACTTTTCCATAACTTATCGGAGTCAAATTTTTGGGCGAACACACTACCACTCGCACAGCACCCGCGAAATCCAGCACAGGCTACCTTTTACCGCAATTAAACACACTAGACTGGGTACTACTTGTCATGTGCGGTATCGGTGGTGTTTGGCTGTACCATCGGTCCACTATTGGTGTGCATTATTTGTGGCAGTGGAAAGAGGCGCTTGAATTACTTTTCACGCCTGGAGCAGATGGTGGTTTGCCCTACTTCTTCCAAGGTTTGATTTCGACGTTAAGGCTCAGTGTTTGGGGCATCAGCTTCGCATTAGCGTTTGGCACTTTGTTAGGCTTAGCACGCTTCTCTCGTTCCGTTTGGTTGCGCACACCTGCCAATGCGTTTATCCAGTTAGTGAGAAACATCCCTCCGTTGGTATTTGTTTTTATTTTCTACTTTTTCATTTCTAACCAATTGATCCCGTTACTTGGTTTGGAAGATCTTCTACGAAACTACAACGGCGAACCAAATGCGCTACAGCACTTTCTGTTTGGGCCTTCGAACCTTTGGGAAAACCTTGCCTCTGGCGTGTTATGTGTCGGCTTACTCTCTTCTGCCTACATTGCAGAAGTTGTGCGCGGTGGTTTACAAAGTATCGACCAAGGTCAGTGGGAAGCGGCTGACTCATTGGGCTTGTCTCGATGGGTGAAATACCGATTTGTTATCGCGCCACAGGTGCTTAAATCAATCACACCTGCACTTGCCGGTCAAACCATCTCTTTGGTGAAAGACACCTCTATTGTTTCACTGATTTCGATACAAGAAATGACGTTTGTTGGGACAGAGATGGCAAATTCATCAGGGTATATATTTGAAATTTGGTTGATTGTCGGCCTTGCTTACTTCTTAATTTGTTTTGGTCTGTCACTTATTTTTCGCCATATTGAAGCAAAATCGGAAGCCATTTCAAATTAACTCAACCGCATATGTAATTAGGCACATTTGATTCTTCAAATCAGAATTGCACCCTGTTACATTGACAAGATGCTAAATTTTCGGCGTTTTTCATGGAGTTAAAGAATCAATCCGACTACGAGCGATACATAAAACAAGATAATCTTGGTGAATATTACGTAGTTCTCAATCAATTCACTTTTCACAGTGTTTATCAGCCAATTTTTGATAGACGCCAACGTATTATTGGTATGGAAGCCTTACTGCGTATTCGTGGCATTGATGGTTCCCTAATTCGTCCTGACGTGTTTCTGGCCAATAATGGTCTTGATCCCTACTTTCGCTTATGTGTAGAGTTTTTATCCAGAGCAATGCACATTCGAAATTTTGCACGCTATTTCGCGGGGACGCCGATCAAACTGTTTCTTAACGTCATGCCTCAAACGCTACTCACACTAACCAAAGACATGGGCTTTAAAGATAACGGCCTGCTTTACAAACGCCTTTCCGAACTTGGTATGAGCCCAACAGACGTAGTTTTTGAAGTAGTCGAAGAGTCACGCGGAGATACGGATTTGTTAATCAAAGCCGTACAGTTAATGAAAGCGAATGGTTTTATCTTTGCTATCGATGATTTTGGCGCCCAACATTCTGATATCGCACGTGTTCAGCAGCTCTGCCCTGACATCATCAAAATCGATCGTTCCTATTTGCTAGACTACTGCGCCGGAGAAACCTTTTCCATACATAGCGCCGTTGATCTAGCGGATCATATGGGAGCAAAAGTCATTATAGAAGGGGTTGAAGAAGACGTGCAGCTACAAGCTATGTATCAACTTAATTTGGATTATTACCAAGGCTTTTACTTAGGAAAGCCTTGCGCCATTCATCACTGGACAGATAGCCTAAACATCGAGACGACAGTGCATTAACACTGCCCACTTACAGCACAGTGAAACCAAAAAAGCGCCGATATAATATGCTCGGCGCTTTTTAGTTTTACTCAGATGTCACTTATTTAGTTAAGCGTTCATTTCCCTAGAAAAAATCAATAGAATTACGTCCGCTCTTCGGATCACGAGTGGCTTGCGGTTTGTCTTCTTTTTTGCCTTTCTTAGCAGACTGAGACAACGCTTCTTTCTGCGCTTTACGCTCTTTATGTGCCGCTTTACGGCCTGTTGATTTAGGCCCAGAGGCTTTAGGTGACTTACTTTGACGAGACTTATCTTTACGAGAAGACTGCGCTTCTTTTTTCGCTTTCTTTTCTGCTTTTTGCTCTGCCGTTTCAGGTTCGGTTACTGGCGCATCGCAAACCACAACATAATATTCCTGGTTAAACTCAAAAAAGTCACCATCATACATCTTGCGGCGCTTACGTGTTTCTAGTTCACCATTCACCGCGACGTAGCCTTCCTCGATGATATGTTTTGCTTCGCCGCCACCGCTGACCAAGTTTGCGATTTTAAAAAGCTTGTACAGTTCGATTGGATGCGCATCAACATCGATGCCAATCGCTTCGATCTCAATCTCTTCGCCTTCTAAATACTCTTCGTGGTCGTAATCTTGGGTCATGTTACTTACTCTTACTATTTGATGCCCTGAAGTTTAAACGCAATGCTTAAAAATAGAAACCTCTGCCGATGTTCAATCACCGATTCGCCTTGGCATTTGAGCACCTCTTAACCCATTTAACTTGTCGCTTGTTAGCTTGTATACCGATGCGTAGCTCAAACGAAGCTGCAATTACGCAACCTGAAGGTATATACTCTCTAAGTTATTGTTGAAAAGAGCGAATACTTTGTCTCAACCAAGTAGAATTACCTTTGTCACTGCGAACTTGTTTAATTTTGTCGCACCGCCTAACGCCTACTATGATTTCGAGAACATATACTCGTTAGAGCAATGGCGAGACAAACTTTCGTGGACGCAACGTCAAGTTGAAAAACTGGAAGGCGACGTGATTGGCTTACAAGAAGTATTCAGTATCGAGAAGACCCAGGCATTCTTTTCAACCATCGGCTACCCCTACTTTGCGACCGTTGACACCCCACATGTTGAGGATGAGTACATTTACTCAAGCCCTGTTGTGGCAATCGCATCTCGGTTTCCAATAGAAAAAGTACAAGCGGTAGAGTTTGACTTAGCAACGCTTGAGCCTTTTGGAGTAAGTGTTGTTCCAGAGTTCAGTCGCAAACCTATCTATGCCCAAGTAATACATCCTGTACTTGGTCATATCGCCGTTTACGTAACGCACCTGAAATCTCAACGCCCAGCCGACTCAGAACAACCAGAAACGTCTAGCACGATTATTGGGCGCTGGTTATCCACCCAGCAAAGAGGCTGGGAAGCAGCGATGTTAAGAGACGCGATGCAAAAGAGGTATCGAAAAGAACCAATGCCGACAGTGTTAATGGGCGATATGAATCAGCCTATCACTCCTATCAGCGTTAACAGCACATTGGTATCCAATACTGGTGACAGCGTCACTGAATTACAACTCAAAGATGGTTGGTTATTGCAAAGTGACACCCTGAAGGATGAACGCCCAGCCACGCACTATCATTTTTCCACTGGGAATGTACTCGACTATATCTTGCTCTCACAAGAGTTTGACACCTTATCAGATATATCGGTTGCCGAGGTTGTTGACTATCAGGTGTCTAACCAACATCTGATCAACCCGATTTATGACAGAGATAAAAACGCCAGCGACCACGCATTTGTGGCACTGACGGCTGAAGTAAAGCTTTGAGCAACCTATTTAGTTACTTAGTGACGTTTCACAATTTTACGCGGGATAAGTTCTACGCCAGGCTTGTAACGCTTGGCGGAAGCATTGAGTGCTAACTCCATTGCGCTGTCCGCGATCAACTCAAACTGTTGAGGCAAAGAGTTGATTTTCACAGGCAAAAAGTCCAGCAGTCGATTATCACCAAATGTCGCTAAACGCACCTTTCCCATCAGTTCTGGTTTTTCTAGCATTACATCCAACACACCTTCTAACAGTGTGTATGACGTTGTAACAATAGCATCTGGCAATGCGTTCTCTGTTAACCATCTCTCTAAGACTTTCTTGCCTTCTTCCCGGGAGAAGTGTTGTCCATAACCCACTGTTGCCGTTTTACCACCTTGTTGAGAAGCAGATAGAAAACCAAGCTCACGCTCTTTTGAGACTTGAAGATCTTGCAATGCACCGATTAAGCCAATGGACTTAATATCCTCTGACAGTACTGACTGAGTGAGTTCAAGTGCGGCATCAAAATCTTCGCTGATGACACAACAAAAGTGCTCATCATCCATTGGACGGTCTAGCGCGATAACTGGCGTACCAGAATTTTGCAACTTAAGATAATACTCGTTTGCAGTGGGCATACCACTTGCCACAAACAACGCATCAATACGACGACTGACTAATGCTTCCGCCACCTTTTGCTCTGTATCAGGATCATCATCAGAGCAGCCAATCAAAATTTGGTACCCCGCTTTCCGAGAGTTTTGCTCTATCAGCTTTGCAAGACGCGCATAACTGGTGTTCTCTAAGTCTGGGATGATAAGCCCAAATGAGCGTGAATTACCTGCCCGCAAGGAAGACGCCGCATGATCTGGCTTATAATTGTACTCTTCTACAACGGCCATCACCTTTTTCTGAGTCTTCTCGCTGATGCGGTATTTCTGCGCTTTTCCGTTAATCACATAGCTTGCAGTTGTCTTAGAAACACCCGCTAATTTGGCTATTTCATCCAGTGTCATATTCTAAACCTTATTCTGTGCGCGCGATCATATTAATACATCAACGATCTTTCGATAAGTTGAATTATAAGCTGAACCGATTCAGTATAAAAGCTGAAAGGATTCAGCAAAACTTAAAAATTGACGTAAATCACCCGAACACGCAACAAACCAATTTGTGAGCTAGGCTATAGGACAGCGGCAAAGGCTCGTTTGTTAACGTCAGTTTTTAAAACAGTTTTTCTGAGTCTTTTAAAAAATTTACCAACAAGCTGAATCGATTTAGCTGGAAATATAAAAGGTTTGAGGAGTGATAAGCGCTCAGAAGAAGCGGCGTTCAACTTCTCACACAGAATACATTTTTAAATTGATACCTTAAGGCTGGAGAAGCACCATGCTTAAGCTAAATAAGAACGACATTACCCTCTCGCAATCAGCGACAGATAAGTTTGAAGCAATAAAGAGTATTGCTCATAGCCTGACTGATAAAGGCCTAGTTGAACGCGGTTACGTTGAAGGCATGCTAAACCGTGAAAACCAAAACTCTACGTTTCTGGGGAACGGTATCGCCATACCGCACGGTACAACCGACACTCGTACAATGGTGAAAACAACGGGTGTTGCTGTGCATCACTTCCCACAAGGTGTCGACTGGGGTGATGGCAATACTGTGTTCGTCGCTATCGGTATCGCAGCTAAATCTGATGAGCACCTTGGCATTCTTAAACAGCTCACCAAAGTGTTAGGCGCAGATGGCGTAGAAGAGCGTCTGCGTAATGCAAAAAACGAAGACGAGATCATCGCCCTACTGCACGGTGATGTTCAGCTTGAAGCAGACTTTGACGCTTCTTTAATTCAACTGATGTTCCCTGCGAGCGACATGCTACAGATGAGTGCTGTTGCAGGTGGCCTGTTAAAAAATACGGGATGTGCTGATAACGAATTCGTTGCTGATCTCGTTACCAAACAACCAACTCACTTAGGTAACGGCCTGTGGTTAATTGGCAGTGACAAACATGTCACTCGCACAGGCGTGTCATTTGTCTCGACGGCAAACGACTGCGAATATGAAGGTCAAAAAGTGCGTGCACTTGTCGCGTTCGCGGCATGTAACAATGCTCACCAACCTATCCTAAAAACGCTTTCTAACATTGTGTTTAACAATGAACACGGCAAGCTTTTAGATGCATCAGTAGAACAGATTCTTGCTTTGTTCAAAGGTGAAGAAGTCACAGCCGCATCTTCAGAAGAAGGCAATACCGCTGTATTTAAAATCAAAAACTCTCACGGCCTACATGCTCGTCCGGGGGCAATGTTAGTCGCAGAAGCGAAAAAGTTTGAATCCACTATACGTGTTGCCAACCTAGACGGAGATGGAAAAGCAGTAAACGCGAAGAGCCTAATGAAAGTCATCGCGCTGGGCGTTAAGCACGGTCACCAACTTCAATTTACAGCAGAAGGCCCTGATGCGCCGCAAGCCTTGGAGTCTATCGGAAATGCAATCGCTTCTGGCCTTGGTGAAGGTTAAGGATCCGATATGACAAACAAAACAAATAAGGTTGTCACTATTACGCTCAACCCAGCATTGGATTTAACAGGTTCAGTAAATGAACTAAACGTTGGTTCCGTGAGCTTAGTACAGCAAAGCAATCTCCACGCTGCTGGTAAAGGTGTCAACGTAGCAAAAGTATTGAGCGATTTAGGCGCAGACGTCACGGTTACCGGCTTTCTCGGTAAAGATAACCCTGAGCTATTTCATCAGCTTTTTAATGACATCAACGTTAAGAATGAATTTGTGGAAGTAGAGGGTGCCACTCGTATCAACGTTAAGCTGGTTGAGGCCAATGGCAACGTCAGTGATATCAACTTCCCTGGCGTTCAAGTAGCGGCCGACGAAATTACTCGCTTTGAGGAGACACTATTTCGTCTAGCGGAGACGCATGATTACTTTGTACTTGCAGGTAGCTTACCTGGAGGCGTAACCGCTGAACAATGCGCTGCATGGATAGAAGCACTGCATCAACAAGGCAAAAAGGTGTTGTTCGACAGTAGCAAAGCCGCATTGAAGTCAGGTATTGATGCTCACCCATGGTTGATTAAACCTAACGATGAAGAACTTGGTGATTTTGTTGGCGAACACCTAGAAACGACTGAACAATGCCAAGCTGCTGCGCAAACACTGAGCGACAAGGGCATAGAAAACATCGTGGTTTCTATGGGACCTGACGGTGTTATGTGGCTCAACCAAGGCGAATGGCTTAGTGCAAAACCGCCTCGAATGCATGTCGTGAGCACCGTTGGCGCAGGCGATACGCTGGTCGCTGGCTTGTGTTGGGGCCACATGCAACTGATGCCTAAAAACGATTTATTGCGCTTCGCTACGGCACTTTCTGCTTTGGCAGTTAGTCAAGTTGGCGTAGGGCTAACCAGTCAGGAAGAACTGGAAAATATCAAGCGACAAACTGAAGTTAGCGCGCTTTACCCTATTACAAACTTAGAACAAAACTAAGGAACAGAAGGTTATCGTATGAATATTGCCATTATTACTGCCTGTCCGAGCGGTGTAGCAAATAGCATCCTTGCGGCAGGATTACTAGAACAAGCCGCCGCAAAATTAAACTGGAATGCCAAAATAGAATGTCAATCAAGTGTGGTTGAACCAACACTATTGACGGAAGCTGACGTTGAACAAGCCGAAGTCATTGTCATTGCGGCAAATACTAGCGTCGACACTTCTCGTTTTGTAGGAAAAAAGGTTTACCAAGCGGAAATTAGCGAAATAGCAAAAGACGCAACTGCGTTTCTCCAGCAAGCGGTTGAAAACGCCACTTTACTTGAAAAAGCAACCACACTTGCAGCCCCTATCACTGCAGATACAACATCAGCAGCGAAGAAAATTGTTGCAATCACCGCTTGCCCTACTGGCGTTGCGCATACCTTTATGGCGGCAGAAGCTTTAGAAGAAGAAGGCAAGCGTCGTGGCCATCAAATCAAGGTGGAAACTCGTGGTTCAGTTGGCGCTAAAAACCAACTGACTGAGCAAGAAATTGCAGACGCCGATCTGGTGATCATTGCTGCGGATATTGAAGTGCCACTTGATCGCTTTAACGGCAAAAAGATGTACCGCACGAAAACTGGTCCAGCTCTGAAGAAAACAGCCGAAGAGATGGACAAAGCATTCGAGCAAGCCACGGTGTATCAACATTCTGGTTCAGCTAACTCTTCATCTTCCACCGAAGAGAAAAAAGGCGCTTACAAACACCTAATGACGGGTGTTTCGCACATGCTTCCTGTCGTCGTTGCAGGTGGTTTGATCATCGCTCTATCTTTCGTGTTCGGTATTGAAGCATTTAAAGAAGAAGGCACACTAGCAGCAGCCTTGATGAACATTGGTGGTGGCTCTGCATTCGCATTGATGATTCCTGTACTTGCTGGTTACATCGCGTTCTCAATTGCTGACCGTCCGGGTCTGGCTCCTGGTCTTGTTGGCGGTATGCTAGCAAGTTCAACGGGTGCTGGTTTCCTAGGTGGTATCGCAGCTGGCTTCATTGCCGGTTATGCAGCGAAGCTCCTTGCGGACAAAGTAAAACTCCCACAATCGATGGAAGCGCTTAAACCAATTCTGATCATTCCATTTGTAGCAACATTGTTCACTGGCCTTGTCATGATCTACATCGTAGGCGGCCCAGTTTCAGGCATCATGAACGGCCTGACTGACTTCCTAAACAACATGGGTTCTGACAGTGCAGTACTACTGGGTATTATCCTTGGCGCAATGATGTGTTTCGACCTAGGAGGCCCTGTCAACAAAGCCGCTTACGCATTTGGTGTTGGCCTTCTGGCTTCACAAACTTACGCACCAATGGCGGCAATCATGGCCGCAGGTATGGTTCCTGCGCTAGGTATGGGTTTAGCGACCTTCATTGCGAAGAACAAATTTGAACAAAATGAACGTGAGGCTGGTAAAGCATCATTTGTCTTGGGCCTGTGTTTCATCTCTGAAGGCGCAATTCCATTTGCTGCGAAAGATCCAATGCGCGTGATTCCATCTTGTATGGCAGGTGGCGCGCTTACTGGTGCCCTATCGATGCTATTCGGTGCGAAATTAATGGCACCACACGGCGGTCTATTCGTGCTGCTAATTCCTAACGCAATTTCACCAGTATTAATGTATTTAGTGGCTATTGCAGCGGGTACAGCGGTAACTGGCTTTACTTACGCATTCTTAAAAAGCAAAGCAGAAGCGAAGCAAGAAGTCGCAGCTTAATTAGAGCGACTCCGGTTAACAATGCCACCCTCGAATTTGGCATTTAGCACCTCCCTTTAATTCCGGTTAAGGGAGGTGTTTTTTATTCCGCAGCCGGAACGGCTACAATGTCTACTTCCCCACTGCTCATATCCACCGTTGCTTGATAAGCGCTATGCGGGTCACCGTAGTGCTTGAAGGTAAAGTGGTAAACGTTAGCTGGCGTCCACAAGGTTTTTGACTCTGCGGGCAGAATGTCATAGCCGTCTTGCTGATAAAGCTCTGTCGCCATTACATTTGCGATTGCCGCCTGCTGGTTAGCGTCTCGATCCACCTTTGGCTCTAGTGACGGGTTACTTGGATAAGACTCACCGTTGTAACTCATGAGTCGATATGAGCCATTACTCCAAACGATAAAGTCCTGCCAACCATTACTGTAACTATCGGCTAGTACAATAGGCGTGCGAGTTACCGACATTCGATTAATAACGTTTCCCTCATTATCAAACATATATGCAGAGCAGCCACCACTACCACAGAAATAGCGATCTTGAAGCAACACTATGTGTTCTGCCTTTCCGTCGCTGTTTAGGTCGGCGCTACCCGATAGATAACGTAGATTGTCTTGCTCGAGCGACAACCCTTCAGGGGCTAAAACCTTACTATCAATCCAACTGGAAATGACTTCAGCACTAACACTGTTAATTTTAGGGGCAGGTTGTTTGGTTTCTGTCGGCATGCTATCCGTCGCGGTGCAGCCAACCAAAGTGAAAGAACCAACGAAGAAGAGTCCGTTTAATATGCGCTTATTCATGTAATCTCAATCTTTGATGTGTCGTTACATCAGTATACGCATGATTTGCATTGTAATCGTAAGAAAATCATTAAAATCAAGCAAATGAATGGTTTGGTATGTATTAGTAAGATCAAAAAAGCCCTGAAGAAAACCTTCAGGGCTAGACAGGAAGCTGGCAAATAGCCAGGAGTCCCTATGCAGTGGTCGGTTTTACCCTAAACAGAATTGCAAACATCACTGGCACCACTATCAGTGTCAGTACAGTAGCAAAACCAAGACCTGCCATAATCGTTATTGCCATCGAGCCAAAGAAGGCGTCGAAGACCAGTGGAATCATCCCCAAGATAGTTGTTAGTGCCGCCATACTTACCGGACGAACGCGGCTTATCGCACTATCAACAATCGCGAGGTAAGGATCTTTACCAGACTCCAACTCAAGGTTAATTTGGTCAAGCAACACAATACCGTTTTTCAAAATCATGCCACTTAGGCTTAACAAACCAAGGAATGCTGTAAAACTGAACGGCATGTTCGTGGTAAGCAAACCAAAAGCAACGCCAATGATCGCTAACGGAACGGTGAACCAAATGACCAACGGCTTTTTGATTGAGTTAAACAATAAAATAGTAATGATGAACATCAACAAGTAACCCATCGGCAATGAACCGAATAGGCCTTCTTGTGCATCTTTGGATGATTCGTACTCACCACCCCATGTGATTTCGTATCCTTCTGGAACATGCAATGCCATCACTTTAGGCTGTACACGAGCAAATAAGCTTGCTGCCGTGTCGTCACTCAACACATCATGGTCCGCGAGAACGGTTAACGTACGCTTACGGTCACGACGCTGAATTAGCGGCTCACTCCAATCCAGTTGAACGCCATCAATCACTTGATCAACCGGAATATACGTTTGCAACGAAGGACTCCAAATGGTCACGTTTTGTAGTGATTCAAAATCTACGCGTTCTTCTTCAGGAAGGCGTGTCATAATTGGCAACGTATGTGTACCATCACGCAAGTAACCTAAGGTGCTACCACCAAATGCCATTTGCAGTGTGCTTGAAAGATCTTCTTTCGAAATACCTAAGCGACGAGCTTTAGACTCATTGAAAACGGGTACAAGTTCCTTGGTGCGTTCTCGCCAATCGTGACGAATGTTTCGGGCACCAGGATCGGTATGAAGGATGTCTTCAACTTGCACCGCCAAGTCACGTAAAACTTGTGGATCAGGGCCAGTAATACGCGCTTCGATCTTAGACGCTGGTGATGGACCAAATTCCATCAATTTAAACTGGAACGTAGGCGCATCAAATGTTTTCGCAAGATTCGCATCTAACTTATGCAGCAAACCAAACATTTTCTCACGATCAGTCGCGCGAACTTGGAACTGAGCGTACGCTTCGTAACTTTTTTCTGGTTGATAGGTTAAAGCAAAACGCTGTAGGCCCTGCCCAATCGAAGCAGAAACAAAGTCAATATCATCTTGCTGACGAATGTAGCTTTCGACCTCTTCAGCTTTTTTGATCGTTTCACGAATGTCAGTACCCTCTGGCATCCACATATCCACGTAGAACATCGGCGTATTCGATGGTGGGAAGAACTGCTGTTTTACATTACCAAATGCCACGACAGCACCCACTAATAGCGCCACCATGCCAGCAACGGTAAGCCAGCGGAATCGCAATGCAAATTTCAGCGATGCCCCAAATACGACAAACAACCAGCCTTTATAAGGATCATCTTCGCTAGTACCCTGCTCTTTGTTTTCCTCTTTCAACAAAAGATCGGCAAGGAAAGGCGTCAGTGTAATGGCGGTAATCCAGCTTAAAAATAGTGAGAAACACAGCACCCAGAATAGAGAGCCCATGAACTCACCTGTCGCATCTTGCGACAAACCGATAGGTGCAAAAGCCGTAATTGCAATAACAGTTGCGCCCAGCAAAGGCCATTGTGTTTGCTTTACAATATCGACAGCCGCTTGAACTTTGGTACGCCCTTTCTTTAGGCCAACCAATATGCCTTCCACGACAACAATCGCGTTATCAACCAGCATACCCAAGGCAATAATTAACGCGCCAAGAGAAATACGATGCAGTTCGATGTTGTTGTAATTCATCAAAATGAAGGTACCAAATACCGTCAATAACAACACAACTCCAATGATGACACCACTGCGTAAACCCATAGTAAACAGCAACACAATGATTACGATCGCCACTGCCTCCGCTAGACTAATTACAAACGCTTTAACAGATTCATCCACCTCATTGGCTTGGTTGTAAAAGTAGTTCATATCGATGCCAGCAGGCTTGATAGACTCAAGGCTCGCGAGCTCCGCATCCAAACGTTCACCAACCTCAACCACATTCACACCCGATGCAAACGAGATACCGATATTAATCGCTTTTTGACCGTTAAAGAGTACGACGTTGCTTGGCTTCTCTTGAATACCGCGAGAAATCGTTGCTACGTCTTTTAGACGAATTAGATTTCCTGTGTCACGGCCATGAATGATCAGATTTTCTAGTGCTTCTACTGTGTTTAAGGTGCCGCTTGGGCGAATAACAAGGCTTTCGCCATTGACCATCACTTCACCTGCTGAAACCACATTGTTTTGCTGGTTCAACAAGCTCGAAACCACATTCATGTCTAAGTTCAGTGCAGCAAGGCGATCAAGTGAGATCTCAACGAATAGCATTTCTTGCTGATCGCCCGTGATGTCTACCTTACCAACACCATCAACAAGCTCGATTTCACGGGTCAGGTAATCCGCATAACGTTTCAGCTCTACATAGTCGTAATCGTCACCAGTGAGCATTAACATCACGCCATAAACGTCACCGAAATCATCAATGATCTGTAAAGACTGAACACCTTGAGGCAATGATGGTCGTAAATCATTAATTTTACGGCGCATTTCATCCCAAATTTGCGGCAGTTCATCAGGACCATAGTCCATTTCCATGCTCACCGTTATTTGAGACATACCATTAGAAGACGTAGAGGTAATTTTGTCGATATAAGGGAGTTTTCGAATCTCTTTTTCTAGAGGATACGTCAGCTCTTCTTCAACTTCTTTTGACGTCGCGCCAGGGTATGTTGAGATGATCATGGCATCTTTGATCGTAAATGCCGGGTCTTCTAATCGTCCAAGCTCCAAAAATGACGTTAAACCACCAACAGCAAGGATAATAATGAACAACCAGCTGATGACTTTGTTTTTTATTGAATACTCAGCAATGTTCATTATTGGTTATTCTCCACAACATCCACATGTTTACCTTCGCGTAATTTACGCAGATTTGAATTAATCAGAATATCGCCCTGGCTAACACCTGACGACACAATGGCTCCATTGCCATTCACTTGAGAAATCATGACAGGCACTCGTGTGACAATGTCACCTTCTTTTTTCCACACAAAGAACTCATTCCCTTCACTGCCTGCTTGAAGCGCCGTGACAGGAACACTGTAACCATCAATAGAGGTAATGCCCGCCTTCACCATATCGACCAAAACGCTTACGCTGGTTCCCGGCAATATCTCTGTTTTTGGCTGTGGCATCGTCAAGTACATTTCGTAGGTTTGAGTTTCAGCGTTGGGTTCACTTGTGTGCTCTAAATAGTCCAAAGCAAATCTGCCATCGATGCCGGAAAAGGTTGCTCTAGGCTTGTAGCTCATGCTGTCTGAGTTTGGGTCTACCATCGCTAAAACATTGTCGGAAAGCTCAATACGCACGTAAACCAAATCGTTTTGGTATAGGTTTAACACGGGTTCACCAATTGCCACACGCTCAAAACGTTCTTTGAAAACATCAGATACTTTACCGGCGAAAGGGGCGAATAAACGGGTGTAATTCAATTGATTGGTCGCGTTATAGAAAGTAGCCTCAGCTAGCTCTTTATTGGCGGTTAGCTCATCAAGTTCCGCTTTTGAAATCATTTGACGTGCATGCAAGTCTTCACCGCGTTTAAGCTGACGAATTGCAAGTGTGTATTGTGCTTCTGCGTCATTCACGGCTTGCTTCTCTTTGCTATCATCTAGCTTTGCGATCATTTGCCCCTGCTTAACAACGTCACCCGCTTTAACCAATACGTGCTGAACTTCCCCAGCGCGGCGAAATGCCATTGGCGTTTGCTCTGCAGGCACTACTATGCCTTTGAACGCGCGATGTTGACTTTGTACTGGTGCATCCACCGAGATAGTCGACACAAAAAGTGGCTGCTCGACGATAGCTTGGTTTTCATTTTTGCACCCTGTTAAAACTGCAAGTGCAATCGCAGAGATCGTAAGTAGAGAACGTTTCATTAAATGCCTCCCTCACGAACCCAAGCTTTCACCACTTGTCCTTCAACCAGTCTCTCAACACCAGCAATAACAACGTAATCATTGTTATCAAGCCCGGCTTTCACACCACCTGCTGCGTCAAGTGAGACAGTGACTTTATTGACCTGCTGCGTGCTTCTGTCCATTACCCAAACTTCACCTTGCGTCCCATTTTTGTTGACCCAAGCAGACTGAGGTAACGTCATCGCGTCCGATACATGTTGTTTAGCAATGTGTACCTGCCCTGTCATACCTGTCAGCAAATTGCGATCTTCTGGTCGAGTGATGGTCACGATCGCCTCATAGCTATTGGTATCGATGTTTGGCTGCGTCGAAATTTCTTTAAATTGCCCAGGAATACGTTTTCCTGGCTCGCTATCCATCGTCACCCACATATCGGAGTTTTGCAGTGACTCAAGTGATACAGATTCCGCATAACTTACAGGCAAGGTGAAAGATACATCCAACGTCGTGTTATCAATGAGATTCAAGATCTCCTGCTTCTCTGCTACTACTTGAAACGGGTTGACATAGGTATATGACACAATGCCATCAAACGGTGCGTGAATTTTGGTATAGCTCAAATCGGTTTTAGCTTGTTCGTAGTTCGCCAATGCCGCTTTATATTGAGTTTCTTTCTGATCGTACTCATCAGTACTAATGAGTTTTTTTCCGTAAAGGTTTTTCGCGCGGTCCCATTGTGTTTTCGCTAACGCGTACTGCGCTTGAGCGGCATCTAACGCAAGCTGAAGATCTTTAGGGTCTAACGTTGCAAGCACTTCACCTTTTTGGACCTTTTGGCCCATGCGTACACGTAATTCATCAACCTCTCCACCAACCTGAAAAGAAAGCTGCGCGCGATGTGTTGCATCAATACGCGCTAAAAAGGCGTGCGAGTCTTCAAGTTCTAGGTCTTTCACCGCCAGTAATTTTACAGGTTTGATTAAAGGTTCAGACGGCTCAGAAATGGCTTTATTACACCCAGTTAGCATCCCAGAAAGACTTAATGTCACCACTGCGCCAACTAAAGTGCGCTTTAAATATTGTTTTCGCACCCGCTTTCTCCGTAGGTTTTATATATTACACAGCCGTGCAGTATAAGCAGAATTTGAAATTGATCAACATATTTTCCAGGTGGATAGCAAATTAATTAGTCAAAGCGTTCGGTTTCTGGTAAAAGTAAGCGCGTGATTAATATTCGGGAAAATTCGAACTATGAATGAAAGAAAGCAGGGGCGTAGAAGTGCTGAAGCAGCAGAACAAACTAAGTGTCTGATCCTTAAAGTGGCAGCAGATATGTTTTGTGAACTTGGTTACGAGCGTGTCTCGCTGCGCAATATCAGTGAAAAGGCTGGTGTTTCACATAGTTTGATCCGTCACCACTTCGGCAGCAAAGAGAAAATCTGGCAAGCGGTTAGCGATGCAATGGACGAGTTCATGCAGTGCTATATGGCTGAACTCATCAATGAAATGCCGGAGAACACACCTTCGAATAGAAAAATTTATCTGTTTATGGTTCGCATGCTAGCATTTGCTCTCGTCAATCCTCATCCAGTACAGATGATCGCCGATGCCATTCGACAAGGCGATGACGGTGCTCTACTGCAGTATTTCTTAAAGTCAAAAGATGAGTTCGCTGCAATATTTACCGGAATTTTCGAGCAGTACAACAGCGAAAACCCTAATGCACAATTTGATCAGTGGGAATCAAAGTGGCAAATGTTGATCTTCGCACATGGTGCTGTCAGTCTCGCGCCAATGATGCAAGAAACATGGCCGGATATTGCAGATAATCGCGAAAAACTGCTGATCAAGCATTGGGAATTGTTTAATACCATTATGGCCTCTCAATTTGGGATCCCAAAAGAAGAGATGATTCATCCGGAAAAGCTTGAAGATATCGTTATTGATATGTGCTGTACTATTGATGAAGCAGTAAACTAAAAGCAAACAAGCGAAAAGAAGACATAAAAATGCCGAGCTACAAAGCTCGGCATTTTTGTTTCAATTCGTTTTAACCACGGTAGTAGCGTTGTGGTACGAACGGCATTTTTTCAACTGTCATTGGTAGCATTTTGCCACGCACTTCAGCGAACACTTCAGTACCAATCGCCGCCAAATCCGCACGAACATACCCCATTGAGACTGGCTTACCTGCATTCGGGCCCGCCGTACCGCTGGTTACAACGCCAATTTTAACGCCGTCAGCATCAAACAGTTCAACACCTTCACGCACTGGCGCTTTGGTTTGACCTACTAGCCCCACACGCTTACGCGCCACATCTTTAGTCTCAATCTGCTTAAGAATAATGTCTGCGCCAGGGAAACCACCTTCACGTTCACCACCAATACGACGAACTTTTTGGATACCCCATAGCAAGCTCGCTTCAACGGGTGTTGTTGTTGTGTCTAGGTCATGACCGTATAGACAAAGGCCACACTCAAGACGAAGTGAATCACGAGCACCAAGGCCAATCCATTCAACTTCATCTTCCGCAGTCAGTTTACGTGCTAGCTCTTCCGCTTTGTCAGCAGGAACCGAGATTTCGTAACCGTCTTCGCCTGTATAACCACTACGAGAAACAATGCACTCGGCGCCTAAAATATCGACTTTACGAATATCCATGAACAGCATTTCAGAAACTTCTGGTGCAAAACGCACCAATACAGCCGCCGCTTTAGGGCCTTGGATTGCAAGTAGAGCTCGGTCTTCGATAATTTCTAGCTCAACACCAGATGGTAAATGCGCTTGTAGGTGTGCGATATCTTGCGCTTTACATGCTGCGTTCACAACCACAAACAGATGATCGCCTAGGTTAGCCACCATCAAGTCGTCCATGATGCCGCCCTCTTCATTAGTGAAAAAAGCGTAACGCTGTTTACCAGACTCAAGATCCACAATATCCACTGGGACTAATGTTTCTAGGAACGCAGCTGCACCGTCACCAATTAGGCGAAGCTGTCCCATGTGAGAAACATCAAACAGACCTGCCGCATCACGAGTATGTAAGTGTTCCTTCTTTACGCCTAGAGGATACTGAACAGGCATATCGTAACCCGCGAACGGGACCATTTTGGCACCAACTTCAACGTGAAGTGCGTGTAGTGGTGTTTTCAGTAGTTCTTGAGTCATTTTCGTCTCCATTTAGATAGACCCGAGAATGCTATCGGCATTCGATGTGTTTCCAATAATAAACATGGCTCATTCTATTTTGCACGAACAAGACGTAGATCGACTTGCAAAAGTGTGACTCTTAACATTTTAATCACAACAAATCGTACAAAAAAAGCGCTTTAATGAGCAAGTTCTCATCAAAAAAGCGCTTTTTCATCATAACGACCACCAACAGCAATCGTTTGCTTTCACTATAGGAAATTTACAAGTATTTATCACTATTTGGCTGTCACCCACAAAATGAGCGCATCTTCCTCGCTAACACTGGTCAACATATGTCCCATATTTGCATCGTAATAAACGCTGTCTCCCTCGCTTAAAACAACAGGTTCGTAAAACTCAGAATAGAACATAACCTCGCCAGATAAGATAAGTAAAAATTCTTCGCCGTCATGACGAACCCAGTCTTTATATTCATCAAAACTACGAGCTCGAATTTGGCTCTTAAACGGCATCATTTTCTTATTGGAAAGTTGTGTCGCGAGCAGTTCATGTTCATAGGTTTGTGTTGGGTGTGGTTTACCTTCATTCTTCTTGGTAACATCCCTGCGCCCTGTCGCTACCTTTTTTCTAGGTGGCTCAAAGAGTTGTGGCATGTCAATTTGTAAGCCTAGTGCCAATTTTTGCATCGCTTGAAACGTCGGGGAGATCTGCTCATTTTCTATTTTGCTCAGTGTAGATCGAGCAAGCCCGGTTCGCTGACTGGCCTCTTCTAATGTGATACCGAGTTTCGAGCGGATATCCTTAATACGCTGGCCCAGTTTTAACGGCTCAATATTTTGGTCATGTTGCTCTTTTGCCAACGTCATCGATGGGTATTCATCGTAAATACTTTCTGCCATAAATCCCTCTATAGATATCCATATTTTTTGTCTTACTCGCATTGTGCATGAAGCACATAGTGGATAGAAGTCCACCAAGTGAATTAAACCGTGCTCTTGTTAACAAATTTTGAAATCTTGTTTCCTATAGGAAATTTTTGGTTGATTGTTCCCGTCACAGGCGCTATGTTACCAACTTGTTAGATGTAGAGATGCATATTTCCGTAAGAGATTGGTAAAGGAAACACGCAATCCAACGGAGTTTTTGCCCAAATTTAGGGCCGGATGTTCACTCTGTTCTGCTACGCAGTTCAGCTGTTTTTGAGGACAAATGAACCACAACCGCAAATCATAACTCATCTATTGCGGGTTCATTTTCAGATTTGGAAGGTCAACTACCATGAATAAGAGTTACCCTAACCACAGCTTGGAAAACTTTTTCTCTACCAACCTCTCTGCGACAGATGATGCTGTCTTTGCTGGAATTCAAGCGGAATCCGCTCGCCAAAACGAACAAATCGAACTTATCGCTTCTGAGAACATTGTTTCTAAAGCGGTAATGCAAGCTCAAGGCACATGCCTAACAAACAAATACGCTGAAGGTTACCCAGGTCGTCGTTACTATGGTGGTTGTGAGCACGTAGATACAGTGGAAGCCATTGCTATCGAACGCGCAAAAAAACTTTTCAATTGTGAATACGCAAACGTTCAACCACACTCAGGCGCACAAGCAAACGGCGCAGTAAAACTGGCACTGCTTCAACCTGGTGACACCATTCTTGGTATGTCTTTAGACGCAGGTGGTCACCTGACTCACGGTGCACGCCCTGCACTTTCCGGTAAATGGTTTAATGCAGTTCAATACGGTGTTGATCGCGAAACACTAGAAATCAACTACGAAGATGTTCGTGAGCTAGCACTTGAGCACCAACCTAAAATGATCATCGCAGGTGGTAGCGCCATTCCACGTACTATCGACTTTGCAAAATTCCGTGAAATCGCAGACGAAGTAAATGCAATTCTTATGGTCGACATGGCGCACATCGCTGGTCTTATCGCAACAGGCGCACACCCTAGCCCACTGCCACACGCACACGTTGTTACGACTACAACACACAAAACATTGCGTGGCCCTCGCGGCGGTATGATTCTTACTAACCACGAAGACATCATTAAGAAAATCAACTCAGCCGTATTCCCTGGCCTACAAGGTGGCCCACTGATGCACGTTATCGCAGCCAAAGCGGTCGCATTTGGTGAAGCGCTTGGCCCTGAATTTAAAACTTATATTGATTCGGTGATCAATAACGCAAAAGTCCTAGCGGAAGTATTGCAAACTCGCGGTTGCGACATCGTAACTGGTGGCACAGACACGCACCTAATGCTGGTTGACCTTCGTCCGAAAGGGTTGAAAGGCAATAAAGCAGAAGAAGCTCTAGAGCGTGCTGGGATCACATGTAACAAAAATGGCATCCCATTCGATACAGAGAAGCCTATGATTACATCGGGCATCCGTTTAGGAACGCCTGCGGGTACAAGCCGCGGCTTTGGCGCTGAAGAATTCAAACTCATCGGTAATTGGATTGGTGACGTACTGGACGGTTTAGTGAACAACCCTGAAGGTGACGCAGAAGTTGAAAAACGCGTTCGCAAAGAAGTAAAAGAACTTTGCAGTCGCTTTCCTCTATACCAGTAAACGATTTTTTTGAAATCATAATAATTCCTGACAAGTTATGCGGAGATTAAGCAATGGACAAAACACTGAAGTTTGCAGATAGCCACGAGTGGGTACGTGACAACGGTGACGGCACAGTAACAATTGGTATTTCTGAGCATGCACAAGAAATGCTAGGTGACGTGGTATTCGTTGACCTACCAGACGTAGAAGACGAAGTTGAAGCAGGTGAAAGCTTCTCTCTCGTTGAATCTGTAAAAGCAGCGTCAGACATCTACGCACCAATCACTGGTGAAATCGTAGAAATCAATGAAGAACTAGAAGACAGCCCAGAGCTAATTAACGAAGAGCCGTACGAAGGTGGCTGGATCGTAAAAGTGAAGATGTCTGATGTATCTGAACTAGATAACCTGAAAGACGCAGACGAATACCTAAACTCTATCGAAGAAGAGTAATTAGGATGTGACGAAAGCTGTTCCCTAGCCTGTTTAGAGAACAGCTTTTTTTCTAGGTTCGGACGTATAATTTAATTTATCAGTAACGCAAATCCGTTACCCGAACCAAGGAGTAGGTAAAGGACAATGACTGAATTACTTCAAAGCCTCAGCACACAAAACGAGTTCGTTGCTCGCCACAATGGACCAAACAAACCTGACCAACAGAAAATGTTGGAAGCGATCAACGCAGTTAGCCTAGATTCGCTTATCGACGAAACCGTACCAGCACAAATTCGCTTAGAGCAACCAATGAGCTTGGCAGAAGCGAAAAGCGAAGCAGACATGCTGGCAGCAATGCGTAAGTTCGCCGATCAGAACCAAGTTAAACGTACATTCATTGGTCAGGGTTACTACAACACCTTCACGCCGAACGTGATTCTACGCAACGTGATGGAAAACCCGGGCTGGTACACTGCTTACACCCCTTACCAACCAGAGATCTCACAAGGTCGTTTAGAAGCACTTCTAAACTACCAACAAATGGTGATGGATCTTACTGGTATGGAAATCGCGAACGCGTCATTGCTTGATGAAGCAACGGCAGCCGCAGAAGCGATGACACTTTGTAAGCGTGCGGGTAAAAGCAAGAGCAACGTATTCTTCGTTGCTGACGACGTTCACCCACAAACCATCGAAGTGGTAAAAACTCGTGCGAAATTCATCGGCTTTGAAGTCTTGGTTGGTTCTTTAGAATCACTACCAGAGCAAGACGTGTTCGGCGCACTAGTTCAATACCCAAGTACAACAGGTGAAGTTCGTGACCTAACGGACATCATCGCTAAAGCGCAAGCAAACAAAACACTAGTGACTGTAGCAACGGACCTTCTTGCTTCTACCCTACTTAAACCTGCAGGTGAAATGGGCGCAGACGTAGCAATCGGTTCAGCACAACGTTTTGGCGTGCCGATGGGTTACGGCGGTCCACACGCTGCTTTCATGGCAACGCGTGATAAGCACAAGCGTACAATGCCTGGTCGCGTTATCGGTGTTTCTATCGATACCAACGGTAACCAAGCACTTCGTATGGCAATGCAAACGCGTGAACAGCACATCCGTCGTGAAAAAGCGACATCAAACATCTGTACTGCTCAAGCACTGCTAGCGAACATGGCGTCTTTCTACGCGGTTTACCACGGCGCAGAAGGTCTACGCACGATTGCTCGTCGTACGCACCACATGACAGCCATCCTAGCCGCTGGCCTAACTAAAGGCGGCTTCGAGCTTGCTCACAACAGCTTCTTCGACACCATCACTATCAACACAGGTGCACAAACTGAAGACCTATACGCGAAAGCACTAGCCGCAGACATCAACCTACGTAAGTTGGGTACTCAGCTAGGTGTGAGCTTCGACGAAACCACAACCGTGGCAGATGTAGAAGCCCTATTCGCAGTATTCGGTGTGAAAGAAGAAGTCGCAGCACTATCAACTGAAATCGCAGGCAACGAGTTTGCAGCCATTCCAGAAGCATTGCGCCGCACAACAGAATATCTAACACACCCTGTGTTTAACACGCACCACAGCGAAACACAGATGATGCGTTACCTAAAACAGCTAGAGAACAAAGACTTCTCACTCACGCACGGCATGATCCCACTGGGCAGCTGTACGATGAAGCTGAACGCAGCAGCAGAGATGATTCCAGTAACTTGGCCTGAGTTTGGTTCGATCCACCCGTTCGCACCAGCAGAACAAGCAGCTGGTTACGCAGCACTCGCAAAAGATCTTAAAGAAAAGCTATGTGAAATCACTGGCTATGACGCATTCTCACTACAACCAAACTCTGGTGCATCGGGTGAGTACGCAGGTCTTATCGCGATTCAACGCTACCACGAAAGCCGTGGCGAAGGTCACCGCAACGTATGTTTGATCCCAAGCTCTGCGCACGGTACTAACCCTGCGACAGCATCTATGGTGTCAATGAAAGTGGTTGTGGTTAAGTGTGATGAAGAAGGCAACATCGACATCGACGACCTAGCAGCGAAAATCGAGAAACACAAAGACAACCTATCAAGCATTATGATCACTTACCCTTCTACGCACGGCGTTTACGAAGAGAAAGTGAAAGAAGTGTGTGAAATGGTTCATGCCGCTGGTGGTCAGGTTTACCTAGACGGCGCTAACATGAACGCGCAGGTTGGTCTAACATCACCAGGCTTCATCGGTTCAGACGTTTCTCACCTAAACCTACACAAAACCTTCTGCATCCCGCACGGTGGTGGCGGTCCGGGTATGGGTCCTATCGGTGTGAAATCTCACCTAGCTCCTTTCCTACCAGGGCATATTGAAGACGGTGTAGAAGGCGCAGATTTCGCAGTATCAGCAGCAGATATGGGTAGCGCTTCTATCCTACCTATCTCTTGGGCTTACATCGCAATGATGGGCGAAGCTGGCCTAACAGATGCTACAAAAGTAGCAATTCTGAACGCAAACTACGTGATGGAAACACTTCGCCAACACTACCCTGTTCTTTACCGTGGCAAAAATGGCCGCGTAGCGCACGAATGTATTATCGACATTCGTCCGCTGAAAGAAGAAACAGGTATCAGCGAAGAAGACATCGCGAAACGTCTAATGGACTACGGTTTCCACGCACCAACTATGTCGTTCCCTGTAGCGGGCACGCTAATGGTTGAGCCAACGGAATCGGAAGATCTAGAAGAGCTGGACCGCTTCTGTGATGCGATGATCGCTATCCGCGAAGAAATGGAGAAAGTGAAAAACGGTGAATGGCCACTGGATAACAACCCACTTGTTAACGCGCCACACACACAAGTTGATCTTTCAGCTGAAGATTGGGACCGCCCTTACTCTCGTGAGATTGGCTGCTTCCCGTCTAAAGCGACCAAATCTTGGAAGTACTGGCCAACGGTAAATCGCGTAGATAACGTATACGGTGACCGTAACCTAATCTGTTCATGCCCAAGCATCGATAACTACGAAGATTAATTTTTGTAGTCTCTAAATCGACAAAGGCGAACCGTTTGGTTCGCCTTTTTGTTTTTGGTGTGCCGCCCTAACACTTGTTGATACATCGAGAAGGAATGATGGCTAGTTATTGTTTGCACAAAAGTGATTTAGAAATACAGTAACTTCTGAGAACCTTTGAATTAGCACTAATATCTCAGAGCCTTAAAGGCTTGTTGGAAACTCCTCATGAACACTATGCTATGCAGGTGCTATGTAGTTTCTAGTTCAGTTGCAGTAAGTCCCATTTATTACCATAGAGATCTTGGAACACCACCACTGTCCCGTATTCTTCCACACGAGGCTCTTCATTAAATACAACACCATTTTTCTTCATCAACTCGTAGTCACGCCAAAAATCATTAGTTTGCAGAAACAGGAAAACACGACCACCTGTTTGATTTCCTACTGCATGCGTTTGCTCCGGTGTACTCGCTTGAGCTAAAAGTAGGTTTGTACCATTGGAGTTTGGAGGAGAAACTTGAACCCAGCGTTTACCACCACCTAGGTTGGTATCTTCAACCAGAGTGAATTGAAGTTTTTGAGTATAGAACTCGATAGCATCGTCGTAATTTTCAACGACTAGAGCAATGTTTCCGATTTGCTGCTGAACAGTTTTGGCCATGATGATTTCCGCTGTGTCAAAACGCTAATTGTACGCTATTTTGAGACTTTTCCAGAAAGCACGTAACGCCTTGCAAAGGTTTAAGGCACACAATACGAATGTTTACGCACAGCGCCTTTGTCACTAGAACCGACAAACAATATAGCTGCCACCAGTGTCGAATCTTGATTGAGCAACTTATTAAAGCCTTAGCTATAACTCAAGAGTAAACCTCTAACCTAATAACGAAGGCTGCTCGTATACCATGGTATTATAGTTCTTCTAGTTTTCCCTTAGCTAAATCTTCTTGTTGCTTAAGGAACATGAAGAAGTTTGCCTCACTGATAAACGGGTTACCGCTTGTGCCGAGCTTCTTCCTATTTTCAAAAAGGAAATTTTTATGTGGATGGTTCGAAAGGTTAACGTTCACAATAGGTGCCTGTAGTGAAATTTTTCTAATTTTCTCCATGCTAGTCAGGAACTGGCCAATAACTTCTGGATCATTGCTACTTACGCTATGCCCACCAACGATAAAAGCACGATATTGTTCGCCATTATCTTCAACAGCGAAGTCTAAGGAATAATCACCTTCCGTGTGGCCAGGTGTGAGATAGAACTTAAACTCATGTCCACCAATAACCATGGAGCTATCGCTTTTTATCTCTATGTCTAAATTTGGAGGAAGGAACTTGTTCTCACCTTCGCTTTTGTTTGATTGCTGTATAGATAGTTCATGAGCGCTTTTGGTCATCACGACTTTGGAACCATACTTCTCTTGAAGTAACTGGGCGCCCCCAACGTGGTCAGAATGCCCATGAGTTACCAATATGTGCGTTATTGGCTTATCTTTTAGCCCTAGCTTCTCTAGGTTGATAGGTATCCACTCAGAGTAAGGGAAGTCAAGCGTATCAATGATAACAAGTCCGTCTTCTGTAGCAATGGCATATGATGAGACCCACTTGTCTCCTACATAATAGACATTATCAAACATCTGAAATGGTTCTACATAACCGTTCTTATCATTCATTGCTGGAACATATTGACTTAAGGAAGCAAAAGACGAAGCACTGAAAAGTAAACCTACAATAATTTTTTTCACGAAATCGCACACAAATATATCCTTAATAATTTCTTATAGAACTTCGCGGATGAGAAAGCTCTAAACGATTTTCAGAGGCAAATACAACTGCAAATACTTTCTACTTAGCTTGAGTTTTAGCTGACCGAATCACTTGTAAACTCGAATCCCATTAACTGCCTATGTATTCATGATTCTTTTAGAGGTTAAATAAATGAACTCAATTGAAGCAGAGTCATGAAGCTTCACTTGAGGTTACCGGCACAGCACAATGTGATAAACCTCTTTCAAGCAAACATTTGAATGCGATTTTTCCAATTTAAGACATGTTCAATAAATGCATCAACTCTTGCAGGCCTTTTATCGCGGTCTCGATACATAATGAATACTTCTTTACCCGAGCATTGCCATTCCGGCAACAAAGGCAGCAGGTTATGTTGATCATGATTTAGCTCATGAAAGTAATAGGTTGGAATCCACGCAATTCCTAAACCATGGATGACGGCGTCTCTAACTAGTAGTACATCATTTGAAGTGAATTGAAACTTTAGCGGATGATCAAATGTTTCATTGGTGATTTGATTAACTAATTTCCATTGGCTGTCGTTGTTTACCGTAATTAGGCGATGATGAACAAGTTGTTCTGGATGGGTAATCGGTTGGTGTTGTTCTAAATAGCTTCGTGATGCACAAAGCGCAAATGGAATCGACCATAATTTCTGAGCAATCCAGTCTTGTTCAATAAGATCACCAAGACGAAAACTAACATCGACACGGTTAGATACAAGATTGATTTTTTCATTCTGTACATCTAAATCGATACATATCTTCGGATGTTGCTCTGCAAATTCATAAACGCACCGCTTTAACCACATCTGTGTCATGTTAATTGGCGCTGATAGTTTTATCGTTCCGCTTAAAGACTGACGCTCAGTCGCAATTCTCGATGTCACATTATTTAAGCTAAGAAGTAATGGCTCACAGAGTTGATAATATTTTTCGCCATCAGTTGTTAACGCAAAGTGGTGTGCACTGCGGTTAAATAGTCTGCAATTTAAGTTTGTTTCCAGCCTTTTTAACTTCCGGCTTAGCGTGGCTAACGGGACATTAAGACGCTCAGATGCTTGTGTTAGGCTTTGATAACGAGCAACAGAAACGAATAACAAAAGGTCATCCAAAGAGTGACGTTCCATATTTGGGATTAACCCTCTTAAATTTGGCTATTAAAAATCAAATATGAAATATATAGCATTATCGCGTCAAGTTAATTTTTATCAGGAAGATCTATGTCTAAGCATTTATCAATTTGGTGCGGTGTTGTTGTCGCTATCTTTTTTTGGTCTAGTAATTTTAACGTAATAAAGGCTATTAATAGCGATGTCTCTCCTTTGGATTCAGCGACGTTACGGTTTTCCGTTGCAGCTTTAATACTCTTGTTGATAAGAGGTACTAAACGCTCTCCATATGGAGCCAAGCTCACACGAAAAAGTATGTTGTCGTTGTTTGTTATAGCAACCGTGGGGGTAACTATCCAAAACTTCTCTATTTTCTCTGCAATGAGCTTTACTACCCCAGTTAACGCAGCGGTTGTTCAGGCAAATCTACCACTTGTCACTATCTTGTTGTCGGGCTTTATTCTCAAAACTTCCATTTCGGTTAAAACTATTTTAGGTGCACTAATCAGTTTTTGTGGAGTGGTAATCGTCATTACAGGGGGAAATATTCATTCTATTAGCAGCAATAGTAATATTGGTGATCTATACATGTTATTTGCTTTAATTAGTGGGTGTTTATACACAATTCTAGCGAAGCGTTTAACATCTCATATCCCAGTAACTCAGCAGTTACGTTGGGTGTTAAGTATTGGTGCCATTCAAATGGTCGCTATAGCGATGTACCACGGCGACTTTAGCCGTAGCTTAAATGCCATAACATTTAAAGACCTATCACTAATAGCGTACATGAGCCTGTTTGGCACTTTGATCGCTTATTACTTTTGGATGAAAGGTGCTATCGTTCTTGGTCCAGATAAAATGTCTCCATTATTTAATATTATGCCGGTATTCACTCTACTGATTTCGTTCATTTCTGGTGAGCAGGCTCAATGGGAAAATGTTTTAGGCGTCTTTATCGTTGCGGCTGGTGTGTATATAGGTAACTCAGCACCTTTTGCTCGTTTACGGAAGGTGGTGGAGTAAAAATAGACGCCAACCTTAAGTCGCATTATTTAGAGCAATACTTTGTTAATTGGCATAAGTTTTCTTGGTTTCCAATAGGTACATTTTTTCGCTTTCGTCGTTCACTCTTTTATCTAACTTTATTGAGTGCATGTCGAAAATCTTCAATCTTTTGCTAAGAGCGTTTTTTACTATGTAAAAAACAAAGGAGAATGACCATGAAAAAACGACTCAACTATATTGAAGTAGCGCCAAAAGCAATAGAAATCCTATACGCTCAGGAAGCTTACTTCCATGAACAATTTAGCCAATCAGAAACTATGAACATGATCATATGGGAACTGGTTAAGTTACGCATATCGCAAATCAATCAATGTGCATTTTGTATCGACATGCATAGTAAAGATGCGCTTAAGTTAGGTGAAAAGCCGGAACGCATATGGGGGCTTAGTGCATGGAAAGATATGCCATTCTACAGCGATGCAGAACACGTTGCACTAGGTTGGGCTGAATTACTAACTGCTGGCCTACCAGTAGATGATGATACCTATCAGCTGACCTTGAATACCTTCGGAGAAGAAGCTATGGTCAACCTAACAATTGCAATCAACGCGATCAATAGTTGGAACCGAATAGTTAAGGCATTTAAGCCAAAGGTTGGAGTCTATAAACCTCGATAATTCTATTTGACGGTTCTTACTTGTAAGCCACTGCTTATACCTCAACTTAATAGGATGAAAAGTACATGTGTATCACTTTCTCATTTAAGTTGAGGTTAAATAGGATGATTCATTTGAACTTAGAATTTGATATTTTAAAACCTCAAAAGGCTTTAGCTGGCTATGTTCAAGCCATTTGGTCAGCATCCGTCAAACCTGATACGACGCAAACCGTACGTAAACAATTACTCAGTGATGCTGGTACAGGTGTGGTATTCATTTTACAGAATGAAGTACAAATGGATGGTGAGTGGCAAACGCCAGGGGTTGTCCTACTACCTATAAGCATTCTGGCACATCAGGTCTGCCTACCGCCAGGTGCGGTGATGACTGGCGTACGCTTTCATCCTGCTGTTAGTTATCAACTATTTGGTAAACGTCTAGAACAGCTATTGCGGATTCAAGACGACCACCCTTTGGCTTCTTCTGCGCTAGCAACATTTGAGTCTCTGCAAACAGCGCGTTCGCCATATGCAAGGATTTCTACGTTATATCGCTGGGTTCAAACACTGATTGACGAATATGAACCGCGGTATGTCGGCCACATTATTGACCAACCTACAGGGACCATCAGTCAGCGCCAGAGAGAGCGCAATTTTCAGAAATGGTTGGGGATTACTCCTAAACATTACCAACGCATTAAACGAGTTAAGCACACTTTAGAGCAACTCCGAGCGCAACCCGATCTTACTTTATCGGAGTTGGCGCTAGAGCAAGGTTTTTCCGATCAAGCACACATGACTAGAGAGTGTAAGCAGATTGCGCGCATGACACCGAAGCAGTATGTCCGAAAGAGAAACCTCTAAACCTTATTAGCTTTCTACATCAAACCCAATTGATTCAGAATCGACCATATACTTGTTACAATGTTCGATCATATATCACCTACTTTTTCGATCGCTCATTCCAGCTTGATGTGAGTTGGTTAGCTCGCTTTTGATGCCGCGTGCCGCTCTACCATAAACGCGATCGCTTCTTCATTTAAGCAAGATTTGCTGATGTATTGGCGTTGTTTACCAAGGTGAAGGATAAAGCCCAAATCAGTTTGTTCGAATTGGTCGATATCATTCCAAGCGAGGCTGCGGTCAACTTTACCGCTTTTGTAGCGTACGCCATCTGCATTCACTTCAAACACCACTTTACTGCCGCGGCTTGAGCTGATGGTTTGACGCCACAGCCACCAAGTTCTTTTGAAGTAAACGCTGCACGCTTCAATCACACTCAATACGATAAAGAACCAACCGACATAACCGTTAGGTAGCAGTTCAAACTCCAATAAAACCACACCAAAGATAAGAAACAGCATCCCTTTTAGGTACGCTTGTGGGAACTTCGTTGGCTGGCTAGTTTGATCATAACACTCAGCAAAGAAAGGCTTGTCGAGTATGTATTCTGTAGTGAATTCGAAATCTTTAGACATGTATGGTTACTTCAAGGCTTCTGTAAATGAGTAATCTTGGTTGCACTCTCGCAACACCTGCATTGTAGCGCTTCTCGGGATTTATCTTTAGTCCTTTTGATTCTGTTTTGTAAATCAATGATACCGCCACGCCAAAAGACCTCGGTGCACTCGCCAAGATCAAACAAGGCGAACCATTTGGCTCGCCTTGCTAATTAATAACCTGTGTGACTTGTTGAGGTTTTCTACTTTAGAGGGTCGTTGTCTGGCAACGCACTGTGTATCCATACTGCCAGTCGGTGTTTGATGCTTGCGCCGTCTAGCTTGCTTTCCGGTAGTGGCGTGATCTGTTTAGCATCAACCAAGAATAGGTAAATCGCTTTTACTCTTAGAGGTTGTGGTGACTGAGGAAGGTCAAAGCCTTGTAGCTTCGCCATCTTCCCACCAATCTCTAGTGCCTTCTTAACCAGTTTGTCTTCATTGTGAAGCTTGGAGCTTTTTGACATTTATAAATCCTCTTCTTCGCTTCAATTAAGAATACATGAAGTGTCGCGTATGGCGTGTTAGTAAGCTCGCATATTGATAAGTTTATGCCTTCTTACCGAGTAACTGATTGAAAAACGACCTTAATTCGTCATCACCAAGATTGAGCAGGTAGTCACCAATATACCATTCAACAATCGATTGATTTGGATGTGCCGTGACTTGCGGGTTACCAAACCAAATGCCCTTTTCCGTGGCAAACGTGTGTTGGAGTTCTTTCAACTCTTCGCAGCTAAATGGCAGGATAAGGTGCAACATATTTGCTTGAGGCTGGGTTGGTCTTACCGCCAAAGATGGGAACTCATCAATGATCTTGTAGATTTGTTTTGTTCGCTCAAACAGAGCCCGCAGCTGCGCCAACCTTTCATCGAACGGCATTGCCGCAGACACTACATAAGGTGTTCTACTAATGATTTATTTAGAACAGAGATCATGCTCACCGTAAACGAGCCACTTTGGCAAATATGCGGTTTCTGGAATTGTCCAGCCATACTTATCGTATGCCAATGCAGCAAGACCAATCAGTTTCAGAGAAACATTTCCTTTTGGCGAATAGCGAACATCTTCATTTATGTAGAACTGGTAATGCGCCTCTAACGCATCCCTCAGTGCCTCTTGATAATGTGCCTCATCGCCATCGATAATGGCAACAAACACATTCACAAATGGAATAAACAAAGAGTGTACATATGGCACTCTGGTTGATTCTAAGTATTGCGGGGAGGATTTCTCCATCACAGTTTGCAATAACTCTGGTAACGCTGATGAATTGCTAAATACACCGTTAACGAACTCGACTAGCGCAACATCGAATGGATCTTTTAAACGCACTAACGACTCATCCATGATGGTCATCAGCTCTACGCAGCGCCAATCTCTCGCGGCCATCGCTAAACAGATTTCATCCAACCAAGCATCCATCGTTCCCCCTGCAATAGAACGGTTACCTACTTCCGAAAAATGTCGGTGCCCAACGGAGAATTCAACCACTTTGTCTGAATGATTGGCCAGCAAGTACACGTTATTCAGTAACTCAAGCGCTCTTTTTATATAAGCTGGCGAGGCCTGATGTTGTCCGTATTTTGAAGCAGTGAAGAATGAATCAAGCGAATACCAAGCGTCGCCTTTCATTCTTTTGAGAGGTTGCTGATAAAAAGATTGTTTTTCATCAAGCATTTCTTCCCAGAAGTTGTAAAAATCTTCATCTTCCTCACGAAAAATACGCAATTTTCTTTCTTCAGGTATATCTAAATAGTGATTTTTTATTGTTTCCATCGTTCCCTAGCCTCGCATTATAAATTGTTCTAATTTTTTGCTGTGATGATATTCATCCTCAAAATCAAGCCGTGAATGATGCCGAAGTTGATTTATAAAATCAATTTATAATCAGTATGTTGTATCGAAAGTTAATGCTTAATTGAAATGAATCGAAAAGCCGAAAAACATTTGAAATATAAGGCTACCGCACAAGCCGCGATGGGTAAGCCAGAACGTACCTGTCCATAAACAGTGGACGACGAATACTGACTTTGTGGAGTAAAGATAGACAGATATTCACCATTGTGTTCGCCTTTCTTTTTCTGTCGCTTTCGATAATACTCTTGCGCAATATTACTCAGCTGGAAATTTTATGCCTCAAGCAAACTCTGTGGTCGTACTCGACTTTGAAACCACAGGTCTCTCTCCTACTTTAGGTGATCGCGCAATAGAAATTGGTGCAGTAAAGTTAGTCAATGGCGAGGTTGTCGATAGTTTTCAGCAACTCATGAATCCCGGTTTCAGAGTGAGTTCTTTCATTGAGAACTACACCGGCATTACCAACAATATGTTGCGATCGGCACCAAGCTGCGAAGAGGTAATGGCGTCATTTAGTGAGTTCATTGCTGGCGAGAACCTTATCGCTCACAACGCGTCCTTCGATAAACGATTTTTAGATGCAGAGCTTGAACGAATCAACTGTGGTTATTCGGGTGAGTTTGCTTGCACCTTACTGGTGGCAAGACGGCTCATTCAAGATGCCCCATCACATAAGTTAAGTGAACTTGTTCGCTATAAAAATATCGACAACGACGGCGTTTTCCACCGTGCACTAGCCGATGCGCAAATGACAGCCAAGCTTTGGCTCTTAATGGTCGAAGGGATAGAAAACTCAGGCGTCGAAAAACCAAGTTTTCAGTTGATGCAAACGGTCAGTAAAACAGCCAAAGGAAAAGTCGACCTGCTACTCGCCAAAAGCCGTGCGTAACACCCTCCGAACTAAAAGCTGATTCTAGTCTCTTAGACGTTTAAGTGATTTTCGATATACATGCGATATTGGTTATATCTGTCAATATCGCAGTGCTTCTTATTCAAAACAAAGATCGCTTGGGTCACTCTATCCTCCAAAACTTCTAAAAAAATCGTGAATTATGTCTCACCGATTTAGATACTCGCTATAGTCACTCGAGACAATACGCAACAATTCGAGGTGTATTCACTGACTACTGATTTGTAAGCTATGATCAACAATGTTTTTCTGTTCTTAGAACAGTTTGCAGCTTTACTCATACTCGTACTGATTTCTGTTTTTGCTGTTGGCTTTTTATTTTTTGGTAAGGAAGCTCAAGAGTTTACACCAAGCATAAAAGGACGTATTACGAAGAACGATACTCCCATAAAGAATGCAAATGTAGTACTTAACATTCGGTCAGCAAATCGTTCTTTCGAACGTAGCTTCACCACGAATACAAATGGGGAATTCAAGTTTGATCCTGTTTTCAGAAAAAGGAACAAAGTTCTAAGTATTTTCGATGGCCTATTTCAAACAATATGCAGTGTAGAAGTGACCACAACCGTTGCCAATCAAAAGGTTGTTATTTGGAAAGGAATTTTCAGGCATCATGTCATCGGTATGAAGGAAAGAGTAAATATGTCTAATTTAAACTGCGAAGCCACCAACCCCATCAGAAAGTTTGAATTTCAATCCCATGGGGATTCCGTAAGTAGTCAATGTGACTTAAGTGATTACTTAAAAGTAAACAGATAGAGTAATGTTTACTCTATCAAACTCCTCAACTTCCTAATCCGAACGCGGCAGTTCGCTGGTCTCACCAACCAAACTGGCTTACTATGCCAGGTACCTAAAACGCTTTGTGAGTCACTCATGAGCAGAAAAAATAACAAAAATCTCAGCATTCTTCTTAAACTCAACACCTTTGTTTCACCTTATAAATGGCGTGTTGCTGCTGCCTTAGTTGCCCTAATCGCAACAGCCAGCCTAACGCTATCCGTCGGCTACGGCGTGCGCATTCTTATCGATCAAGGCTTTGCTCAGCAATCATTGCAAGAGCTTACCAATGCGATTCAGTTTATTGTCGGTGTCACATTGTGTATTGCCATTGGGACTTTCTTTCGCTTTTACCTTGTCTCTTCCGTAGGTGAGCGCGTTAGTGCGGATATTCGCCTTGCGGTGTTTAACCATGTGATTACGCTGCATCCGAGCTATTTTGAGACCAACAGTAGTGGCGACATTATGTCGCGCTTGACTACCGATACCACATTGCTGCAAAGCATTATTGGTTCATCGTTCTCGATGGCGATGCGTAGCGCTTTGATGTGCTTTGGGGCCATCATAATGTTGTTTGCCACTAACGTTAAGCTCACGCTGATTGTGCTTGCTTCTGTGCCTTTGGTTCTGGTTCCGATTTTGTTTTATGGACGACGCGTGCGTGCGCTCTCTCGCCAAAGTCAGGACTCAATGGCCGATGTCGGAAGCTACGCTGGAGAAGCGATAGAGCATATTAAAACCGTGCAAAGTTTTAGCTCAGAGTCGCATGAACGAGCGGCTTTCGCTGTCGAGGTGGAAAAAGCTTATGAAGTAGGCAGACAGAGAGTAAAGCAGCGAGCGATCCTGATATCAGGCGTTATTGTGATTGTGTTCAGCGCGATTGCAGGCATGCTTTGGGTAGGCGGCAGCGATGTGATTCACGGAAAAATGTCTGCGGGTGACCTAGCCGCATTTGTGTTTTATGCCATTATGGTTGCCTCATCGACTGCAACCATTTCCGAAGTCATGGGTGAATTGCAGAGAGCCGCAGGTGCTACCGAACGGCTGATTGAGATCCTTCAAGTAGCCAGTGATATTAAAGCGCCAAGCAACCATTTGCCTGTCCGTGCCGACATGCCTGCTGAGGTTAACTTTAATTCAGTGAGTTTCAACTACCCTTCTCGCCCAAATCAACCAGCTATCAAAGAGTTAAATCTAACTGCTGAACAAGGAAAAGTGTTGGCGTTGGTCGGCCCTTCTGGTGCAGGTAAAACAACACTATTCGAACTGCTGCAACGCTTTTATGATCCGCAAAAAGGGCAAGTGTTGTTTGGTGGTGAAGATATTCGACAGTTCGATCCAAACGAGCTTCGACGTCAAATGGCGCTCGTACCACAACAACCAGCGCTGTTTAGCCATGATGTTTTCCATAATATTCGCTACGGTAATCCTGAAGCGACGGATGAACAAGTTATCGAAGCCGCGAAAAAAGCCCATGCCCATGAGTTTATTGAGAAGCTTCCCGAAGGCTATCACAGCTTTTTAGGGGAGCGCGGCGTTAGGCTATCAGGCGGACAAAAGCAGCGCATTGCGATTGCTCGCGCGATTCTAAAAGATCCAAAAATCTTACTGCTAGACGAAGCTACCAGCGCCCTTGATAGTGAAAGTGAACATCACGTTCAGAAAGCACTTGAAGCTCTAATGAAAGGACGCACAACGCTGATCATTGCTCATCGTCTTTCGACTATCCAACATGCGGATAAAATTGCGGTGCTCGACAATGGCGAATTAGTCGATGTTGGTAACCACCAATCATTAATGCAAAGCTGTGAGTTGTATCAGCGACTTGTGGCATTGCAATTTAAGCACTTGGAGTAACGCCTAGTTAAGCGCTCAAAAATAAGCAAAGGCGGACCAAATAATTTAATAACAGGAGTTTAACGATGTTTTTGTGTCAGTCCAGCGAGCCCTTGCGAGACTAGGAATCTAATAGCAGCGCTCTGAGTGGTTAATGAGATAATTTAGACCATGAAAAGCTAGGATAGAAGATCCCACATCATATCCCATCGTCGCTGTACAAGGTGACGAAATACAAAAGATGCCACTCGCAGTTAAACGAGCGGCATTAAACCAAGCAGCTCGCCTTTTAACAAAGGAATTCCAGTAAGAATCCAGTAACCAGCGTATTCTTCCTTCAACTAGAAACACCGTTCACAACCACCATATAAAAACCATTCAACTTCATTTGTAACAATCTAGGTTTCAAAAATAGGAAATCATTGCTGAAAAAGTTTACCGCGTTTTGTGTTGCTATCTATGGTTACAATGTTTGAGACATCAATGCCTTTAAACCAAGCAACACAAAAGCGGCACCGATATGAACAGCGAAGCGAAACAACTATTTTCTTATCTATGTCAGCGATACGATGCGCTTTCTCAAGAGCTTGAGTCTCGCCCTTTTCCTGAATTTTCTGAGACTATTACTCATCCTCTTGGGCACTGTTTAGTCCGTTGCCCATCAGGTAGCCAACGCTTTTCTATTGTAGCAGTCAACTTTGCACCCTCCGTTCGCGGGCAAGGCGTGCTTACTGCATTTATCGACTACATCAAAAGCAATCCTTACCACTACCAAGGTGTTGAGGTTGCAATCATTGAAAACAAGAATTTAGCTAAACGGCTTTTGTCTCTTGGCTGGAAGTACAAGTCCCTGTTTGGCAAGATTTTCTTCGCTAGCAAGCCGACCCTAGTAAAGGACTTTCAGTCTGCGTAATAGTTATTACGAAACCGCATCGACATCCAAAGTAAAACCATCACTCAAAATCCGTAAGCATGTTGAAAAAAACTTGGCGATCTTCTGCAGTACTTCCTCGATGAGCAGTGTATTCAACGTGCGCGTCTGCGCTGGCTTTTGGGGATAGATTGATGCCCCATAACGCATTAATTTGGTTTGGTACGATGGAATAACGCATATCAACAATTCGCATTTCATTATTCGGATCCGTCGCTACAAAACCGTTTGAAAACCAACGGAAACGTTCGATGTCTCTTGCTTGTTGCGATTGCGGGTTTAGCCACGGAAATTGCTCTTTTATATTTAACTTTGGAGTTGATTCGCCAGGGTAAATTTTTATTGAACGCCCCACCCTTACGGCATCTACATAGTAGCTCTCTTCCGTTTCATAAATTAGTTTCCAAACCAAAAGATTGCTGAAACTTGGTTTGGCTTTTAATTGTATAGCGTTGTGTTGTCGCTCTTTGACGATTTCCCAACCAGCTACTTCTGCTCTATCTCGCTGGATCATTCCAAGACTTAGGTAAGCCAGGCACCATAAAAATGCAATGCGGGCATAGTTTGGGCTTCGCTTCAGTGCAACAAACAAAAGCAATATTAAAATAGGGAGTGTGAACGCGGGGTCGATTACCGAAATAGTGTTCCAAGCATAACGCGTGTTGCTTATCGGCCATAGAAGCTGTGTTCCATAACTGGTGCATGCGTCTAATAACGCATGGGTACTATAACCAAGCGCGCAGTAAAACCAACTCTGCCGGAAGCTTAGTCCTCGCTTTTTTGCGAACAATGGATACAACAACAAAGCACAAATGAAACTACCAAACGGGATAAACAAGAGCGAGTGAGTAAATTGGCGATGGTATTCCAAATACAGCAAAGGATCAGTTGAAGAACGGATTAGCACATCTAAATCCGGAGCCATCCCAGAGACCACGCCCAACACGCCAACAACTGCAAGGTTTCGCTTGTTGCTCACCGCCAGTGGCAAAGCTGCACCCAATAAACCTTGCGTTAACGGATCCATCGTTCACTTCCTTTAGATAGATGAAGCTCAGCTGGAAAGCGTACACGCTCAATAGTCGGTTCCAATTTAAAAACCAGAAGGTTCTTCGACATAAATTATCCGCATTTAAGTGGAAAACAATACACGACTTAGTCATGCATTTGCTTGTTTAGCAACAAACACCTTGATTTAGTGTAAGAAGGAATCACGCCGTTCGCTAGTGAACGAACAAATCTGAGTCTAGGCTTGTTTGGTATTTCAAACCCGAAGGTTTATCTGACGCGAAAAAACAAGGCGAACCCAATGGCTCGCCTTGTTTCTAATTTACTGAACGATAAACGACAGGTGTTTAGTCTTGAGGATTCTCTTTCGCGTTGATTTCAGCGTAAGTGTGCAGCAGCTCCGTCAATGTTTTTACCCACGCAAAAACATCCGAAGGTGCATTTTCGATTAGTTTTTCCACTAGAGCACAGTGTGTTTCTAGCGTGATGGCCTCTTCCAAACGGAATGAGATCGCGTAGAAATGCCAAAGCACCAATCGCGTCATTCGCTCGCTATTTTGCTTTGCGTTGTCTGAGTCATCAAACGCTTGTTGAATTTCACTCAGTGCGATTGCTGTCATGCGTAGCATTGCATCAAGACGTGCAGACAACATGCGGTCTTCACTATCCACTTCTTCTTGATCAAAAGTGAACAGCTCATTCATCACGTCTTCTGGCACCATTTTACTGATCATACGAGCACTAAACTCTTCCAGCTCATGGCGAGGCATAGTTACAAGACAATCGAAGGTGTAATCACGAAGCATAAAATCACTCTAGGTTAGAAATCAATTTCAGCCTCGCATTCTAAATATTGAAATTTCAATTGCCAGTGTTAATTTCTATCCATCTACGAAAAACTACAAAACACCGTTGATTGCAATACCAACACCAATCCGCTGCTGATTATGATCATAGTCGATCAAGCTCTTACCATAACCCGCTGAGTATTGTGCGTACCCCTGAACTTTGCCCCAAATCGGAAATGACACACCCAGTTCTGCAAAACCCTTATGTGTTTGAAAGTTCTGGCGACCTAAAAAGGTAAACTCGTAACCATTCCACTTGTAAGCACTCGATAGCTCAAAGTGTCCCATATAGTCTTCGATATCCGGGTTATCATCACCTTTGGGATCATTAGGCGATGTCTTTTCATCTTCAGGTATACGCCACCAAGGCTGGATAGAAACCGCAAAATTGTCTTTTGCAAAGGTTAAGTTGGCATAGACACGGTTCCAACTGCGCGATAGCTCCTGTCTCTGACCGTTAGACTCATGTTCAATACCAAAACCTAACCAAGTCGAACCATCAAGTGGTTTCCAGTCTGTTGGGGTGTAGTAAAAAAGCTCTGGACGATAATTGGTTTCACGGAATGGACGAGATGCTGCACCCGTGTATACCTGCCAAAATGATTTAAGAGTCATTCCAAAAAACAGACCATCGCCATCAAACAACAAGTCATCATAGTTCATTGGTACTTTAAAACTGATTTGGAACTCCGCCTCTTCCTTACGCAGTTCATCGCCGTATTTGGTGTCGGCATACGCGCGTTTATTTACACGATCACTGTATGTAAACGGAAGAATATAGTTAACGCGATGCGCGACTAGGCTAAACGGTTCGAACGCGTTTTCTCGTTCTGATTCCAAACGCTTGTCGACCAAACTTTCCTGAAGTTCTTCAGGCTCTTCAATTTCTGGATCTGCGGGCACTGTGCTGGTTACTGTGTCAAGCTCACACTGCGCGCGAATGCTCTTTATGGTTTCTTCACCTTTGCTTTGCTTTATTTTGTCTAGCAAACATAAATCATAAGCACTGGCTGTTTCTCCCATCGCAACTGGCGCTGCCAATAAACTCAGTATTGATATCCCTGCCACTTTTGAAGCCATCTGAAACCCTTAATATTCTTTATGTCAAACCAGATAATTTTAGTTTTTCTTGGTAAACCGCTTGCCATTCTGACGTTAAGGCAATGTTAAATGTCCGCCGACTTTACGTCTTGGATAAATGCAACAGACTTTAGACATATCGGTCAACTATGATCAAAGCGCAAAAAACAACCAAGAGTTGAGCATCATAGATAAAAACCACTCGTTTGCATGATGCTCATGTTATCTATGCAAAATACTGGCTCGTAACTTTGATTGCAAACCCGGCTATGAATAAACCCAAACCATAACCCAAATGCGCCAATGTGCTAAGAAAACGGGCTTTCCAAGGTGTTGGGGTTTTACTCGCAGCAAAACCAAATCCTAGACAAGGTTGAATGACCAAAAATGGGAAGATCAACGTTACCACGCCTGTAATTAAGCTGGGCATTAGACTGGGCTCTACCAACCAATGATGACCAAAAACAGTAACGTGAGCCAAAGCGAAAGTAACGCCGATGGCATAATGCAAAAACCAGCCAAGTGACTTTTCTCCCGGCATCGCCTCTGACGCCATAATTGGCGCATGCATAAGCTTTCCTTGGGGCATGTACAAAACCCAGCGCGCAACCAACGCATAGTTTAATGAAGGAATACCAAACACTCTCCTTTGTAACCATGCCCATAAATCCATTATCAAAGTGGCACCAATCCCTATTAGCACCGCTTGCAATCCCATTAAAAGCAGCATTTTTCTCTCCTCAAGTTTTTGATTTGTTAAGGTCTTAGTTGCATGCTACAACTTAAAGCCAACTTGAAGTCAATGGGGAATAATATGGATATTGCAGAAGTGGTTAGAAAATCAGGATTGCCGACTTCAACGCTCAGGTACTACGAACAGCTGGGGTTAATTCGCTCGATAGGAAGGAATGGATTGAGACGCCAATATTCACCAGAGGTACTCAATACACTCAATTTAATTAGTTTGGGGCGTATCGCTGGAATATCGCTTAACGAAATGGCAGAAATGTTGAATCAATCAGAAGTTTCAAAGCCATATATCGATCGTGACTTACTAACGAAAAAGGCACTTGAGATTGATGAGCAAATAAAACGTTTGAAAGCGGTGCGAGACAGCCTAAACCATGTTGCCACCTGCCCTCATGAGTCACATATGGACTGTTCTTCATTTCAAAGGCTTATGAAGGTCGTAAAGCGTTATGTCCCCCAAAAGCAGAGATAAACCGCTCTCCCTACCGTCCTATTCTTGATTTACAAGGAAGTAACTCGCGGTTGTGAGTTACTTCCTTTCATATTACTTAGCTTGCGATTTTACGTACTTCTTCACTTTTTTCATCGCCATTTTTTGCTTTAACGGTGAAAGGTAATCAATGAACAAGTTACCAGATAGGTGATCAATTTCGTGCTGCATCACAATCGCCAAGAACTCATCGCTCTCGATTGTAATCGGGTTGCCATCACGGTCTAGTGCAGAAACAACAACTGACGTGTAACGCTCTACATCTGCGTAGTACTCAGGAACAGATAGGCACCCTTCTTGACCAAGTGCTTTGTTTTCTCCGCTCACCACTTCTGGGTTAACCAAGATTAAAGGATCATTGCGTTCGTCAGAGATATCGATGACAACAACCGCCTCTTTTCTGCCTACTTGGGTTGAAGCTAAACCGATACCATTGCCCGTTGCGTAAAGTGTTTCTAGCATATCGTCTATCAGCGTTTGTACTGTCGATACATCAGTGACTTTTTCTGCTTTTACTTTAAGCCTTGGGTCTGGAATGGAGAGAATTTCGAGGACTGCCATACTTACCTTTCATATCTATAAATCGTAATTCGTGGCGAATTATACACACGTTTCTCGATACATAAACCTGCTAAGCTATCTTGCGCACAAGGTATAAACCATTAACTCAAACTACAACACAATAAATGGGTTTGCCTTTTAGATAAAAATCCTACAAACAGGAAACTAAAACGCCAGCACATTATGGCTGACGTCTTGTCATGATCCTAATTGAATCGTTTGTTGTATTTTATCTACTGACTTTCCTTGGCTTTGAGTAATACTCTAATCGCCATTTTCTCACCACTTTTTAAAATTAAGTAGGCGATGCCAATCGTTATTAGCATTATGATAGCAATAAAAATACTTACCCCACCGAGCTCAGATAATAAATAAAACGGAGAAATATCTAACGACATTAAGATAAGAGAGAACACTACCAAACTTGCTAAAGTCCACAGTAAAACAGCATACCATCTTGTTTTTGATGGCATTACATCTCCAGTCTTGTAGCCGAAGTAATAACCAACACTCATGGCTGGGATTAACGTGCTAAGAAAGCCTGTACCACTCATTTCTATCCCAACAATATATTCAATGGCCAACAGCAATGCAGCCCAACAAACGGACGCCAGACACAACAGAGACGTAACAAGAAGTACCGATGGTGGCTGGTTTATTTCTGATTCTGAATAGTTATTTTTTAATTCCACTTTCATTTCCTTCCATTTATTTGAATAAAATAAGCGTTTTAGATCATGCTTCCGCTTGGACAACCTAGAGAAACAACACCACAAGAAATACAACTTGTAGCTTTTTAAATAGTTTTATTTTCATTTAACCTAGATTCCAACTAACTGTTATTTTTTAAAACTAAACCCTCTCTCTCAAATTGTATATTCAATAAGTTTACTCATATGGGCCCAGTGCAACCATGTTAATACGTTCTATGTATCAGAAACAATTCATTTATTTCCAATGACACTAGTGAGACTATGCGACGTGATTGGAATCTCACTTAAGTTTTCATGGACCTATCGCGCTGAAAATTGAATCCTCTACCTGTCATAAAATAAAAAGCCGTCAAAACCAGTGGTTCTGACGGCTTTTTATAAGCGCCCAGGGGTCATTACCTACACAATTACTGCTTGAAGCTTATCTAGTGACAGACCTAGATAGCTAATAGTCATCCTTGCTATCGGAGGACTTTATTGGCTTTTACGCGGACTTTAACTAACACATCACCATCGACCAACCTAAGGTCGAATATTGGTGAATGTCGCGGTGGCGACTCCATCACTTTGTGACGACAACGATTTTACGTCTGCGCTAAAGTAATACGGATTAAGTGGCATTTTATTCTCTGCTGGTCGCGCGTAGTAAAGCTTGGCGGGCTGTTTTGCCATTTGTTGCGCGTACAAATACCCGACCAACGCATGTTCAAACTGGTGGTAACCATTTCCCCAATGGAACGCTTTGGTTGATTTAGGACTCAGACCGACTCCTCCATATTGATGATCCACCCATACGTCCATAAAAGTGGGTAACGTGTATTGAAGCGTTTCTTTCATCGAACCATCGACAAGAGAAACTGTCATCGCCGCTTGATCGAGTTCTGCCCATTCCCAAGACGAGCTATAGTGCTTGTATGGTCTTGATTGCCAAGCAGGAATGCTCTCTTGTGCCCATTTACTCTGCCATTCTGGTGAGAAAAGTGCTTTGACTTGCTCAAAGTTTTGCTGATATTGCGCTTGCTTAAGCGTGTGTTTCATTCCTTTGAAACCAAACTCTGTCCAATTGGAATTTTCCAACAACTGACCAGTGAGATACGTCATCCAATACGCTTTGATGGTGTGTCCAAAATCATTGTGTTTCGCATCTGGCATCATTACCGCTTTGTGGTGTATCGCGCCATAAAAGCGCTGCTCTTTGACGGAATGGTAGTTATCTAGCATCACTTTCGTCAGCCATTGCAGATCTTGCTTCCACTTGGCTTGCGCTGGCGCTGGTAAAAGTGGCGCCGTTAACAACAGATAGCCATTGATCTGGTCAAGTTGAGCGACTAGCTCTTGCTGCTTCGCACTTTCCCCATCACCGTCTTTCAAAACCCAAGCCAGACCGCGATCATCGCTTCGTCGGTATTGTTTAAATATAAACGCTTGCTGGTCGATGAGCGCTTGTTCGACCTTTGGATCTTGAGTCAAGTAGTAGTACATCGCCAAACCCACCAAGGCGTAAGCTTGGTCTTGAGAAGTTCGTTGTTGCCACTCCATCCCCGGTTTCCCACTACGCGTAAAGCTCACAAAGCCGCCGTTTTTCTCATCTTGTAGATGATCAATCAGGTAATAAGCCCCTTTCTTTGCCAGCTCTAATGCTTGCTTGTCACCCGTAAGATGAAAAAGCACGCCATAAGCGTAAGTTTGGCGCGATTTCATGCGGGTGTATTCGCGATCGAAGTGCGGGCTAATCCACCCTTTGTTTAATTCTCCACACGGCTTTTGTGGGTCGAGAATGACACCGTTATCACAACGAAAAGTCGGAAAATTCCCCGCAGGTTGTCCATGCGCGCTTTCCATCATCCAATATGGGGCTAGGCCATTCGTCACATGGTTTAACCAATCATCCCCCGAAGGCAGGCCTACATCAGCAAAGCTGCTCATGCTCGTCGTTGCGAGCAATAAGGTAAGATATTTAAAAGACATAACACTCAATTAAGTTATTGAATTTTATCCAGTATAAATAACTCCCTTTACGCATATTGTTGTCGTGCTCACAATCGCCTTACGCATTTGTTTGCATCAATCATCTTTCAGCCTTGTTCGATGACTGAGCCGAGAATAAACGCTACTCTGTCTTCGACTGACATTTTGGGCACTTCGATCAATTGATAACCAAATTTGTGATAAGCGTTGACCATCTGTTGATACGTAGCCACCGCTTCAGAAAAATCTTGCTTTCGCTCTTCGTCGTTGCTGAATATCGACGTCCACGGTGGAAAAATGAATACTTGAGAATGATAACGAAGCGTCTGGCAATGCGTGATGAGCTCATGCGAGATTGGCAGTTGTTCCAACTTACTGTAGCCATATACGTCCACAATACTGCGATCAAAAAACACATTCCCTTGGTGGACATTGAAAGCTCGGTAATTGCTCACTTCTGCCTTCATCATTTCGTCTCGAAAAGCTTGTTTGTCATTCCAAGGTAATGCTGAACCGTGATTGGCAACCTGCGTTTGTATTATTTGACGGCCGGTTTCTGGCGCGCAGATAAAACCTTGTGTTTTTAGCTGTTCGATTACCGAAGTTTTCCCTGCACCGGGACCACCAGAGAATACGATAAGTTTATTCAAAATCTTTTCCTTATTTTTTGTTTGAGTGAAGTAATGCGTGTACAGCCAAGAAAATGGGCATCATCTGGCGTTTGAAATTGGCATTTGGCACGCCAGCGTTAGCGAGATCGGTAGTGGGAAATTTGGGGAATAGAACTGGGCAGTGAAGAGATATACAAAGTAAGAACCGAAACGACGTGTTCATCGGTTATGGAAAACGGAGGAATGCTGAGCGAAACAAGCTCGCCCAAAATACTGGGTTGGGAAATGGTGCGATTGGTCCTGCTGGTTAACGCGTCAATTGGATATCTATATCAAGAAAATGGCACCTAAGCCTAAGAACGCAAAGAAACCGACGACGTCGGTAACGGTCGTCAATACTACCGAGCCAGCCACGGCGGGGTCAATGTTAAACTTCTTCAACGTGAATGGTATCAACGTACCCGATGCCGCGGCCGCCAAACTATTGAGGAAAATGGCACAGCAAATAATAAGTGCCAATGGCCAAGAGTCAAACACCATGTAAACGACACCCGCGATCACCAATCCCATAATTAAACCATTAATGGTGGCGATTTTTAATTCCTTATTCACCAATAGCTTCAAGTTACTTTGGTGCAAGTGGTTCAATGCGATACCCCGAATGGCCACCGCTAAGGTTTGGCTACCTGCGATGCCGCCCATACTCGCCACAACAGGCATTAAGATAGCAAGCGCAACGACTTGCTCGACCACATTATCAAAAATACCAATGATGGCAGAGGCAACAAAAGCGGTCAGCAAGTTAATCACTAGCCAAAGTGCTCTTAACCTTGTCGCCACGCTTAATGGTGTGAACAAATCTTCTTCGCTTCGTACGTTTTCTGCCACTACAGCTTGTAGGCTGAGTTCGCGCAACGTAATCGCGATGGTCGCCATCGACAAGACGCCCATAATTTTGCCACCAGCCATGATAGGAAACCAATGTGCTCCACCATCAATCGAGACTTGTTTGCTGACGCTTTGAATCGTTTGAATATCTTCTAGAATTGGCGTAACTACGGTCAAGTCGGTAAGTTTGATATGATTTTCGTGCAGCAACAGGGTTTGCGGCTCTATCGTACCAATCACACCACTTGCATCACGCACAATAATCAACCGCACTGGACTTTGCCCACGTTTTAGCAGCTCGGTTTTGATGCCTCCTACGCTGTTTTTAGGGTTTGCGACCAGAAAGTGAGGCTCGGCATAACGTCCAACTTTGTTGTCTTCATACGACAATGCTTGTTGGATATGCGCGACAGACTCTTCACTTTGATCAATAAGGTATTCATCTACAAATTCGGTCGGTAGAAAGTCCGCAAAGATGATCAGTTCTGAATCCGTTATGTACGCCAAGCGTTCATGTTGTAAGTCTTTATTGAGTGATTGATGAATGTGCTTGGCGGTGTCGTATCGGAGCAAATTTAATACCGTCCAATACTTCTCAGGCGGCACTGCTTCTATGACACGCTTACGGTAAGCAATGTTGACCGATTCCAAAATGTTCGCAATCTGTGCTTCTTGATAGTCTTTCAAAAAGCTCAAGTCTTCGGTCGATTCTATCGCTTTAATGATCTCAGCAAGCAAATGTGGCACTTTGCGGTTAATTTGCAATTGGTTGGAATCTATCATTACTTTTACCTATAGCTTTCACTACCACATTCGCCACATTGACGATATGTGCTATCCGAAGGCATGAATTCTTGATGTTAAAATTCTAGGCGATAGTTGACTTAATTGCGGAATTTATATTTCGCTCGCAGAAACAAAACGCCTCTGCATCAGTTCATGGTATAGACTTGAATGTGTGTCAGGCTCATTCGCCTTGTTTGATAATGGAGTAATCAATGGCACCTGTATTTTTTCTGACTCAGCAGGCCGCCTTACCAAGTCGTAAGGTGCTTCGTAAAGTGATTCAATTTTCGACAGCGTTGGCTCAGCCTATTGTGGTTTTAGTGGAAGACCATCGCCGAAGTGAAGATCACGCATTCGCTCATTTTCTCAGTTTCAACTCTGACCATATAGAAAAAAGACAAGCTGAGTTTGAAGCTTGGACCTTAAAGTTCAACGCATTAATTGTCGAACTTTGTGAAGAAGAAGAGCTTGAAACACCAACGCTCTCTTACGAGCATTTCAAAGGGAGCCATTGGGTTGAGCAAGTTGCGAAACGACTTGTTGACCACACTGACTTACTGCTCGTGGGACACTTTAACAAACACGAGATTCAAACGATGCTCACAGAACTAGCACAACAAGATTGCGACTTGTTGCTACTGAGTGAGCGGTCATGGCCTTCTCACGCCAACATGCTTTGTGCAATCGACCCACTTCATCGAGGGGATGAAAAGTCGATAGTAGATAAAGCCATCGTCTCGCGAGGCTCAAAATTAGAACAAACCTTAAGCGGGAAAATGACGCTCGTTTACTGCCGATACGTCGCACCATACCTCTCTCGCTATCGTGCAGAGATATTAAGCAATCAAAAAGCAGGCATTACAGATTTTATTAGTGCGCAAAAGTTAACGCGAGTTCCATTACTATTACCGGAAGGAAACCCTGAAACGGCGTTACCAAAAGCAGTTAAGCAATCACAAGCAGCGATTTTGATTATGGGGGCATGTAAACGAAGCATGTCATCTCAATTTTGGTCTGGCAGCACTGTAGACACGTTACTTGATCAACCACCTTGTGACCTACTGTTGGTCAACAGTTCCAAGGGCTGACTAGGTATTCCCTATTAACCAACCCTTTCAATACCAAGCGCAGTTATTGGCTCTTTACATCTTCTAACTGCGCGGCTTCATGCTCTGCGTTCAAGGCTTGTTTCTGCTGCTGTTTTATCTCATCCCAACTGCGTCCCGACTCAATCGCAGATACACGCTGATCGTATTTGTTGCAGGCTCTTTCGAGTACTTTCTCAGGATCTATGCCCTTTTCTCTTTCCAGCGCTTTTAATACGTTAAGATAGTTCCACAACACATCGCCTAACTCGTCTTCCAAATGACAAAGGCGATCCTCACGAATCTCTTCGCGGACTTCATCAACTTCTTTGCCAATGGCCTCCAGATAAGTCTCTACGCCTTTAAACCAAGTGTTGGTTTGGTCATATTGAGATTTTCTCGTCGCAATTGCATACAGCTCATCAAATTTCTTCATTGCCTCTCCGTAGAACACGTTTTTATTTATGCCTTTTTAGGACGAATAAACTTCCCTTTAGCCGTCACTCTAACTTCGCTTTCGACCCGCAATTGAGCCACCAGTTGATATATACCGCGTCGTTCACCTTCACAGTGTGCAGTAATCGTGACTCGATCATCTAACTGAATAGGTGCATGGTAGCGCACATCCAACTGCGCCGTAAGGGCTTGAATGTCTCTAGATAACAAACAATGCGTCATTGCACCATCGAGAAGCGAACTGGCAATACCACCATGCAACAGGTCTGTGTAACCTTGATGACGCGGTAAAACGTGAAACTCTCCGACAACAGAACCATCGGCTAGGTATTGGTAGTTCACGGCCAAAGAGTTCGGATTCACATTAATTGAAGAACAAACCGCACATTGATGATGAGATTCGTGAGTGTAATGACAATAGCTGTTTGTAGACATGATAGTTACTCGGTTTCTCAAAAGAGTAATTAGCATATGCCAACAATTAAAAAGAAACGGCGAGTAATCTTTGTTTGCATGTTGCAGGGCCAGCAACCTCGCTTTTCATAACACTAAATAATCATTTTAATAATTAACGATAATTTCCAGTTTATTTAGAGTGGCGATATGGTTTGCATAGTGATTACGCAACGTTATGAAAAGGCGACTTATGAAGTTTCTCCACACGATGATCCGTGTAGCTGACCTAGACAAATCTATCGAATTTTATACAAAAGTTCTGGGAATGAGTGTTTTGGATCGTTTTGAAAACCAAGAATACCGTTACTCACTGGTGTTTGTTGGTAACCCTGATCAACCAGATGGCGCGACCATCGAGCTAACTTATAACTGGGATACCGACAGTTACGACTTGGGTAACGCATTCGGACACATGGCACTGGGGTCTGAAGATATTTACGCCGCTTGCGAAAAAATTAAAGCGCTTGGTGGCAACGTTACTCGCGAGCCAGGTCCAATGAAAGGCGGAGAAACTCACATCGCGTTCATTAAAGATCCCGATGGTTACCAAATCGAACTCATCCAAACTCAAAAATAACGAGGTTTCCTATGACAGACGCATTATTTCAACCCATTCAACTTGGCTCTCTCTCATTAAAAAACCGTATCGTTATGCCTCCGATGACGCGTTCTCGTGCTTCTCAACCAGGTAATATCGCTAACGACATGATGGCGACCTACTATGCTCAACGTGCTGAAGCGGGCCTAATCGTTGCTGAAGGCACACAAATTTCGCCAATGGGTCAAGGCTATGCATGGACACCAGGCATTTACAGCCCAGAGCAAATTGCTGGCTGGAAAAAAGTAACTGATGCAGTGCACGAGAAAGGCGGCACTATCTTCGCGCAATTGTGGCACGTTGGTCGTGTGACTCACCCTGATAACATTGGCGGTGAGCAACCTATTTCTTCTTCTGCGCTAAAAGCAGAAAACGTGAAAGTATTTGTCGATAACGGCACAGACGAACCGGGCTTTGTCGACGTGGTTGAGCCACGTGAAATGACCAAACAAGACATCAAGAACGTTATTGAAGAGTACCGCCAAGCCGCACTAAACGCGATAGAAGCCGGATTCGATGGTATCGAGCTTCATGCAGCGAATGGCTACTTGGTTAACCAGTTTATCGATTCTGAAGCGAATAACCGCACCGATGAATACGGTGGCTCTATTGAAAACCGTCTGCGTTTTCTTGGTGAAGTGATAGAAGCGATGACGCAAGCCATTGGCGCTGAGCGTGTTGGTGTTCGTCTTGCGCCATTCACTTCGTTAAATGGCACCGTTGATAGTACGCCAGTCGAAACCTACACCGCCGCTGCAGCGCTGCTTGATAAACTCAATGTGGTTTACATTCACATTGCAGAAGTAGATTGGGACGACGCGCCAGACACTCCGCACAACTTTAAAACCGCAGTTCGTGAGGCGTACAAAGGCACACTGATCTATGCCGGTCGTTACAACGCAGAAAAGGCGCAACACGCGATTGAAAGTGGTTTAGCTGACATGATTGGCTTTGGCCGTCCGTTTGTTGCAAACCCCGACTTACCAAGCCGCATCAAGCATGGCTATCCACTGGCAGAACATGACCCTGCCACATTGTTCGGCGGCGGTGAAAAAGGCTTAGTGGACTACCCTGCGTACCACGCGGGTTAATTCATCTACGTAAAGCTGATTCGCAACTCGCGACAAACCAATAGCTAACCCAAAAGAACCTTGCTCTTCCCCCTGTGACGCCAAGATGCAGGGTTCTTTTTAGGCAAGCCACCAGAATTAACGTCTTTGACAAGATGTACAACCTCGGCACGCAGAGCGCGTCGTTTTACTGAGCAAACGGCGTTGTACTTTACAGTAAGCATTCTTTAAAGCACGACGACCTGAAAACCAATCATCCGGTTTAGTGAGGATTAAGTAGCCGTTAAACCTCTTAACCAACTCGGTTCGGTTGTTTTCTATAAATCGGCTATCAAACTCGATGTCGAAGTAATCCAAAGCCTCTTCGATACAAGTAAAGCTGGCAATTTTTTCCTGAATCGTATTCTCTGTCATCGTTTCTTTAGCGTAATCATTTTCAATGAAGTCTAAGTGCCTCGCGCTTTACGTTCTTTGATTTAGCGCTTCTTAAGATCATTCTTTATGGGTTTTCCATATTGAAATTCAATTTGGGAATTCGTTAACCCACCTAGCATTTTCATTTTGACAATTACTTTAAGACACTGATTTAAATAAACATTATTTCTGGTTCATATTTTGCTCTACTTCATTAAACGGAATGTTGGAGCAACACGATATGACTTACAGAGCAGAAGTAGACGGATTAAGGGCGATTGCTGTCACGTTGGTGATTTTGTTTCATGCAGGAGTTGAGCAATTCGCTGGTGGCTTTATTGGCGTCGACGTGTTTTTTGTGATCAGCGGCTATTTGATCACCACCATCGTGATTAACGACTTAGAAAACCAGAAGTTCAGCCTTGGTGATTTTTATGAGCGACGCATTCGTCGCATACTCCCCCTCTTACTGGTGGTGATCGCCGTCAGCTATTTGATGTCTTGGTGGCTATTTTTGCCGCAAGCACACAAAGACGTTGGTCAGTTCGCAGTGTCTTCCATTCTCTCTTCATCCAACATTCTTCTGTATTTGAAAGGCCACAATTACTTCGGTTTAGAAGATCAAGCCAACCCGCTGTTCCACACATGGAGCTTGGGCGTTGAAGAACAATACTACATTGTCATTCCTTTGCTACTCATGCTACTCGCTCGTGGCAAAAACGCGTTTTACTTGACTTTTTTTATCACGGTATTTGTGCTGAGTTTGATGACTATTGTCTACGCGAGCAACGATCCTGATTTCGCTTTTTACATGATCTTCTCTCGCGCTTGGGAGCTGGCAACCGGTTCATTACTCGCATTAGTGATGAGAAAAGTCCAAGTTCAATCTAACGATACTCTAGCAACCATTGGCATCGTTTTGATATTGGCTTCCGCGCTTTTGTTTGAAAAATCGCAAGATGGCGCGGGCATTACGCTGCTGGTGCCGGTCATCGGTAGCGCGTTGGTGATTTTGTTTGCCTCTAAAGACAATGTCTGCGGTAGATTACTGAGCCTAAAATGGGTCGTGTTCGTCGGATTAATCAGCTACAGCTTATACTTGTGGCACATTCCATTATTTGTCTTTTACCGCTACGTGTTGGACACAACACAAGACGTCAATATCCCGCTTTACGTTATCGCTCTTTTTGTATTGTCTTACTTCACTTGGCGCTTTATTGAAAAGCCGTTCCGTAGCCGAAAAGCCATGAGCATGCGCACTGTGTCCGCGGTTATTGTGTTGTTGACGTTGCCCTTGCTAACGCTCGGCGTTATCGGTCATCAAAACGGTGGTTTTCCAGAAAGAAGCGCATTTTTCGAGGCCATGCGCGTTAACAACGGTTATGGTTTAGATTGCAACGGCAACACCAACGTTAACGATGTGTGCTCGTCTGCGCCGCAGCCCGCCATCGCTGTGTTAGGCAATAGTCACAGCATGGTTTACGTGAAGCGTCTATCTGAAGTAACACCAACTGGCGTGGTGCAACTTACTCAAGACTCCTGTGCGGTCGGTTATGTCGACATCCTAGAAGCTGCTGGCTCAATTTCTTGCCGACAGTTCTTCAATGAGGCTGTCGATACCATCCTAAGTACCCCTTCCATTCGTCGTGTGGTTATCTCTTCTAATTTCAATAAAGAGCTTTCACAAGCCGATTATGAAGCATCATTAACCAAATTATTGAATGAACTGAAAGGAAAGGAAGTGGTCGTTTTCGGTCCAACCCCTTCTGCACCGTTTGCGGTAGGAGAATGCCTTTGGAAAGCGCGTTTGTTTGGCGAGACAGAAGAGTCTGCCTGTGACTTTTCTCCCAAACAACATCACCCTCAAAACGTGGCGAAGTTAGTGAACTACTTTGAGCAATTTGAGCACGTTGAGTTTGTCGACTTGACCGATGCCATTTGCAGAAATGGCGTATGTCGAATGAGAGTTGGAGCAAACAATGCGATGTATACGGATGACAGCCATTTATCTTACAAAGGTGCTGAGTTGGTGCTTGGGCATTACCACAACAGTACAAATGAAGCGCAACAGTTCACTTACGACCGACATTAACCAAGGGAATAAACTTTTATGCTTCAGCGCTTATCTCAGGTAAGCGCTGAATGCTTTAAAGCAAGACAAAGCCAGCGCGTCTATTTGAAAATGCGCGGATCAAACGCGAAATCGAGCTTTTCGGCTTTCTTGATGATCTCTTTCATTTTGGGATGATTTGGATTCACCACGTAGTTTTTATCACGAGGTGAAATCGTTGAAGGCACTTGCAGCGCGGCAAACTCTGGATGAGGATCATTGAGAAACTGATCACCAATGTACTGCGTAGACTCGCTCGCCGGTATTGCTCGCCACGTCACAGGGAGATCTTCTTCATCTAAGGTGGCGATGAGGTATTCTGGCATTTCAATACGATATAAATCGTAAAGTTTGGTGATAGCAGGATCGTTGTTTACGTGAACAAATACTTCCAACGAGCAAAGGGATTCCGATTCAGAGAAGTAGAGGACTTCGGTTCCTTTTGAATTCCATCGCCCTCCAAACAACTTTGCGCCAACGGGGCTGAATGGCGTGTCAGCGAATTTCTTTTGTGTGAGACGATAGAGCTTCATATTACGAGAATACCCCGTGCTCTAAACGGCCGATCAAATCTTTTACGATTTCAAAATCCACCGTGGTCGAGACCATATCAAGTGGACGTTTTCCACCTAAGCCATACACATTCTCTCTCATCCATTTTAACGCGCGCTCTTCGTCGTCAAACAGTTCTGTCGCGAGTTTCAATAACATCGCTAATCGATAGATTGCATCACTTTCTTGCGTATTGAAGCGTTCATCGTTTTTTAGACGACGCTTGATCGTGCTAACAGGTATCAATGTGACGTTTTGAAACTCACTCTGAGAAAGCTTCACACGCTCAACAATATTGCGATACACCTTTGGCTCAAAGCCTTTGTGAACCGCATCAGTGCGACCTGTTTCAGCGTCTTCAATACCCAACATAAACCAGAAATTGGCTTTATGAGGTTGTTTCGGTTTGAAGCTTTTTAATGCTGCAGTTGCCATATCAAGCTCCTATGGTTCATATGGTCCAGTTATTATGGTTCAAATGAGCTTAATTTTCAATCAAAGTAACAATCAAAGTAAAAAGATAGTAAAGAAAAAGGCGAGCTTTTCGCCCGCCTCTCTTACTTATTCATCAACTTTGTTTACGCATCTATCGATGAACATCGTTTCACTTATTGCAAGTCAAAACGATCCGCGTTCATGACTTTCGTCCATGCGGCGATGAAGTCATGGATGAATTTTTCCTGATTATCATCTTGCGCATACACTTCCGCATACGAACGCAGGATCGAGTTTGAACCAAAGACAAGATCCACACGGGTTGCCGTCCACTTCACAGCGTCGGTTTTACGATCACGGATTTCGTACTGATTAGCACTCACTGGCTTCCACGTATATGCCATGTCAGTAAGGTTCACGAAGAAATCATTCGACAAAGTGCCTACTCGGTCAGTAAATACGCCCTCTTTTCCACCGCCGTAGTTACTGCCTAGAACGCGCATACCACCGATAAGTACCGTCATTTCTGGCGCCGTTAGCCCCATAAGCTGAGCACGATCTAACAAAAGCTCTTCTGGCTTAACCGCGTAGTCTTTCTTCAACCAATTCCGGAAACCGTCAGCAACAGGCTCAAGTACTTCGAATGATTCAACATCCGTCATCTCTTGGGTGGCATCACCTCGGCCTGGCGCGAATGGTACGGAAACATCATGACCTGCGGCACGCGCAGCCAGTTCAATACCTACGTTACCAGCAAGCACGATAGCATCTGCAACACTACAGCCCTCTTCTGCTGCTATTTTTTCTAGCACAGCAAGAACACGACTTAGACGTTCAGGTTCGTTCCCTTGCCAATCTTTTTGCGGAGCCAAGCGAATTCTCGCGCCATTTGCACCGCCTCGGCGGTCAGAGCCACGGTAAGTACGCGCACTATCCCACGCCGTACTTACTAACTCACTAATGGATAGGCCACTTGCTTCGATTTTTGTTTTTACTAAATCAACATCGTAGTCTGTCTTACCTGCGGGCGTTGGGTCTTGCCAAATAAGATCTTCGCTTGGCACATCAGGGCCGAAATAACATGATTTTGGTCCTAGATCGCGGTGTGTCAACTTAAACCAGGCACGAGCAAAAACGTCATCAAAGTACGCAGGGTCATTTTGGAACTTTTCTGCAATCTTACGATATTCAGGGTCCATTTTGAGCGCCATATCGGCGTCGGTCATGATTGGATTGTAGCGCTTAGAACCGTCTTCAACATCGACAGGCTTGTCTTGTTCTTCAATGTCGATTGGCTCCCATTGCCATGCGCCAGCTGGGCTCTTTTTCAGTTCCCAGTCATACTTAAATAGTAGGTGGAAGTATCCGTAATCCCATTGTGTAGGGTGTGTTGTCCAAGCACCTTCAATACCACTCGTTACCGTGTCACGGCCAATACCACGTGTTTTGTGATTAATCCAGCCAAGACCTTGCTCATGAACGTCTGCTGCTTCGGGCTCTGGGCCAAGGTTTGCGGCATCACCATTACCATGACACTTACCCACCGTGTGACCACCAGCTGTGAGCGCGACGGTTTCTTCATCGTTCATTGCCATTCGCGCAAAGGTCACTCGCATGTCATGTGCTGTTTTGAGAGGATCTGGGTTACCGTCTACCCCTTCAGGGTTCACATAGATAAGACCCATCATTACCGCAGCAAGCGGGTTTTCTAAATCTCGCTCACCAGAGTAGCGGCTGTTATCAGCGTCACTTGTGGCTAACCATTCTTGCTCAGAACCCCAGTAAGTGTCTTTTTCTGGGTGCCATATGTCCTCTCGTCCAAACGCAAAGCCAAAGGTCTTAAAACCCATGGATTCGTACGCCATGTTACCGGCAAGGACAATCAGGTCTGCCCAACTTAGTTTGTTGCCATATTTTTTCTTGATTGGCCATAAAAGGCGTCGAGCCTTATCCAGGTTGGCGTTATCTGGCCAAGAGTTGAGAGGAGCAAAGCGTTGGTTGCCTGTAGCAGCACCGCCACGGCCATCCGCAATACGATAACTGCCCGCTGCATGCCATGCCATTCGGATCATTAAACCACCGTAGTGTCCCCAGTCGGCAGGCCACCAGTCTTGGCTATCAGTCATTAAATCTTTTAAATCTTTTTTAAGTGCTTCGACATCTAGCTTTTTCAGTTCTTCTTTGTAATTAAAGTCCTGACCAAATGGGTTGGTTTTGGAGTCGTGTTGATGCAGGATGTCTAAGTTCAAGGCATTCGGCCACCAATCCATCACCGACTTATCTGTAGATGTTTGCCCACCATGCATAACTGGACATTTACCTACCGAACCGCCGTTTGCTTTGCTCATATAATGCTCCTTCGTGTCGTGGTTGTGGTAACCACTCTTTGTTATTCAATAAATCGAATATCCACCTCAAACAGCGTAGTTCATACACTGTTTTTTTAGTTAACGCCAAGTCAAAATTTCAAACATTTCAGCGAATAAATAATTGTTATCAAACATGTACCTATATGCAGAAAATATGGATAGAGATCAGTTTAAGTCCATACCTGAATACTTAATCCCAGACAGCCTCGCCATGTTGTGATCCCAGGTCGCTAAATCATGATGACTAAATTCATTCAGAGCGTGATGACCACACGCCCTCGCCATGACTTTCATGAGCTCAACCGAAGATTCGAAGAAATTTTTCAGTTGCTGGGATGACTTTTCAACGTCGAGACGCTGCCTCAAATCGGCATTTTGTGTCGCAATGCCTGCCGGGCAATTATTGGTGTTGCAGATGCGAGCCGCGACACAACCGATCGATTGCATCGCACTGTTTGCTATCGCTACTCCGTCTGCTCCAAGTGCCAACGCTTTGACAAAATCCGTAGGAACTCGCAACCCACCGGTGATGATTAATGTGACGCGGTCACTTGCACCTTTTTCATCTAAATACTTACGTGCACGAGCTAATGCAGGAATGGTGGGCACACTAATATGATCACGGAACATAGTTGGCGCCGCACCCGTGCCACCACCGCGACCATCTAAGATGATGTAATCAGCCCCAGCATCAAGCGCAAACTGAATGTCTTGCTCAATATGGTTGGCACTGAGTTTAAATCCAATTGGAATACCGCCTGTGATGCCACGAACTCTGTCAGCAAACTTTCTGAAATCGTGAGTAGTGTGAAGATCTTTGAACGTTGGTGGTGATATCGCTGGTTGTCCTTCGGGGATGCCTCTCACCTGAGAGATCTTACCTACATTTTTATTTGCAGGCAGATGACCACCCGTGCCCGTTTTTGCTCCTTGCCCACCTTTAAAGTGAAACGCCTGAACATTAAGAAGCTTAGATTCGTCGTAGCCAAATTGAGCACTAGCAAGCTCATAGAAATACCGTGAATTAGCGGCTTGTTCTTCCGGTAACATGCCACCCTCACCAGAGCAAATCCCAGTCCCTGCCAACTCTGCACCTTTTGCTAGTGCAATTTTCGCCTCTTCAGAAAGTGCGCCAAAACTCATGTCCGACACCAACAAAGGAATGGCGAGTCTGAGCGGCTTACGCGCGTTTGGTCCCACAATCAACTCGGTAGACACAGGAACGTCTTCCAACAACGGTTGTGTCGCCATTTGCGCCACCATAATTTGTATAGCATCCCAATGTGGTAGCAAATGCCTAGGAACCCCCATTGCAGCCATCGGACCATGATGACCGAGTTTAGAGAGTCCTTCTCTCGCTAATTGGTGGATAAACTCGAGGGTTGGTTCTTCTTGAGTAGCAGACGCCGTTGGTTTGTCTCTTTTCTCTCGCTTTTGTTCCGGTCCCTCTTTACCGACTTGCTCTGCGGTAAATCGCTTGTGTGTACCATCACAAAAAGGAGCATTGGCGGTATGCTTACATTGGCAGAGATAGGCATCTTCGTCTTTTTCCGCACTAAAGCTCATTGGCTTTAAGCCGGTTCCCGAATGAGACCCATCGCAGTAAGGTTGTTTTTTAGAACGCCCACATCGGCAGAAGTAATATTCTTGCCCAGCTTTCAACTCTACTTTGATCGGCTTGTTATCAGCGATGATTGGCTTGCTCATGTTGCCCCCTATTTATTATTGTTAACCATGCTTTCTCGCTGGCTTGCAATAAGCGTAGAACAGGAGCGTAAAGAGCGTCAGTGTCGCCGAGTAAAATGCGCGATTGTCGCCCGACTAACCTATACTTTTTATGGGTCTCATACACGTGGAGGCTATATGACGATTGCAACCCGATTAGATGAATATTTGACTGAGCATAACATTCACTTTCAAACCGTGAATCACAGCCACAGTCATAGCTCGCTACAAAGTGGTGTTGCAGCAGGTGTGCCTTTAATGAATATCGCAAAAGGTGTGATTCTAGAGGATCATGAAGGGCGTCATATGATGGCGGTCTTACCTGCCAACAACAAAATCAGTTTGTCGAGATTAAACGACGAATTTAATGCCACCTTCCACTTGGTGAAAGAGCGTATGGTTTACCGACTCTTCACCGATTGTGAACACGGCGCTATTCCACCGATTGGTAGCCCTTACCACATGTCGACAGTTTGCGATGAAAGACTAGCAAACTTGGAACATGTCTACCTTGAAGCTGGCGATCATGAAACTCTGATTAAGCTGGACCGAAAGGCGTTTAAAGAACTGATGAACGACTGTAGATATCTAAGATTCAGCAGTGAAGTTCTGCATTAAACTTGCCAAGATCTCTCGACACTTCCTGAACAAGGCTCTTTCAACAAGAGCCTTTCTTTGTTTTGTTGGTAGCACGCGATGGAAGTTTCTCGGACTTTGGTGCTCAGCGTTTCAGAGCATATAGAAACAAAAAACCGCCTATTCGGGCGGTTTTTTATCAATCAAATCATAATTATTATCGAACAAAGATCTTTTGGATCGCTTTTATCGCCATAGCCCTACGGCGCATTAATACGCTCGTTCTTGGCAACCATTTCGGTGTGTGAAGAATGGTTTTCGCATGACTAAAAGTTCTGAATCCTTCCTCTCCGTGATAATGCCCAATACCCGATTCACCAACGCCACCAAAAGGCGCATCTTCAGCGCCAACATGTAAAACCGTATCATTAACGCCGACGCCACCACTGTGGGTGTTGCGTACAATATGTTTGATGGTCGATTTGTCGTCCGACATAACATACAGCGCAAGTGGTCTTTGGCGCTGATTAATGTAGTCAATCGCTTCATCAACGGCATTGTAGGGCTTAACAGGTAGAAATGGCCCGAAGATCTCCTCTTGCATGATTCGCATATTCGGCGACACATCCGTGACCAAATGAGGATACAGAAGTCGTTCCTCTTGGGGCGACGCTTCAACAGTGTGAAGGTTAGCACCTTGCGCTTTTGCATCCTCAAGTAGCGCAGTCAAACGAGCATATTGTCGTTGGTTGACAATATGGGTCAGCTTTTGATTCTTGTTGGATTTTAAATAGAGCTTTTCAAAACGTTTTAAGAATAACGAAATGAACTCTTCGACACGTTCTTGCGGTACAAACGCGTAGTCAGGCGCGACACAAATCTGGCCTGCATTAATGCATTTACCAAACAAGATAGCATCAACGGCTTTCTTCATGTCTGCATCTTTTGCAATGATCACCGGGGACTTTCCACCCAACTCTAACGTCACCGGGGTAAGGTTTTCCGCTGCCGCTTTTGCCACTGCGCGACCAACACTCGTAGAACCCGTGAACAAAAGGTGATCGAATGGCAGTTGGCTGAATGCTTGTGCGACGTCTGCTTCACCCTCAAAAACTTCGACATACTCAGACAACCCACGGCAAATATCGACGATGACTTTATTGGTTTTTGGCGTAAATTCGCTGAGCTTCATCATCACGCGGTTGCCAGCAGCCAATGCTGTCACTAAAGGCGCAAGGCTCAAAATCACAGGAAAGTTCCACGGTGAAATGATCCCGACGACACCTAACGGTTGATACTGAACGGTGACTTTAGAAGGTGCGAGCAATAAGCCGGATTCGCGCTTGCTGGGTTTGCACCATTTTTTTAGTCGTTTGAGGGTATAATTAATATGCGAGACCGTTGGCAAAACGTCGGTCATGGCGGTATCAAATTCTGAACGATAGCCAAAATCGTCACTTAACGCTTCAACCAAAGCTTGTTTGTTCTCAAGCAGCGATTTTTTTAACAAAACGAGGCGCTGTTTACGTTCATCCAAACTAGGATAAGGCTCGGCTGCATATGCCGCTTTTAAGCGTTCGAGGCTTTGCTGTAACAAGTTATCTACTTCAACCTCTGTGATTGCGTTCATGATGCTTCTCCTAGCCTAGTTTCTACCAATGACGCTCCAAGTTAACACGAGCGCAACAATGTTACTATTGTAGCGCTCGTGAAGTTAGAGTTCGAACTCTGATTAAAATATCTCTGGGGTGGATACTACATCAAACGTAGTTCATAAATGCCTAGTCGTTGAGAGCGGTCAAGCATATCAAACTCATGATCAACGTATTCTTTTAATGTGGCGCCTGCACGCTCAGCAATATTGATGCTAGCGATGTTATCTTCCATACAATGGAACTGAATGAATTGTGCGTGCCCTTTCTGCTTCAAAAAAGGGATCAATACTGCGAGTACTTGATCAATCACACGATGGCCTCGCCCATTATTGGCAAGCCAGTAGCCAATTTCAGTAACACGTGTATGTAAATCCACACCTTTAATGCCAATAACACCCGTAAGCTGCTCATCAAAATAAATTGCACACCAGTGGGAATCCAGCGCGTTACTGTTCACTCGCAGGGAAATGTAGTTCACGGCCTCTCTATGATTCGTGACAGAATCCGTCCAAGGTAGATAGCCCTCAAGGCTCTCTCGGTGAGTGTTCACAACCTCTAGTAAAGCGGACGCGTGTTTCGTGTTGAGGGGCTCAATTGAGACCCTTTGCGAGACGGAAAAACGCTTCTGTAAGTGATTTCCTTGATACGTCTCTTGGCATGTAACTTCATCCATAGATGTTATTCCTTTTTATTGTGAACGCTCAGCGCAAATCCTAACGCTTCATTTTATGAGAACAAACCTCTCTATAAAAACTAATCAAAGCCGTTGCCGTTCATTTAGCCCTTTTGATCGATCAGCGTAAATGGCGTTAGTGATGCCACATCTACATAATGCTTCCATACATGTTCATAGAGGTGATGCTGATTGGCAAACGGAGCCAGCTGCTTAGCTTCTTCAAGCGTACACCAGCGATACTCTGTATGCTCTTCGTTAAGAACAACTGATTGGTTAGGCGGACAAAATAGCACAAAACATGGGATAACCATGATACGGTTATTTTTTGCTTCGTAGAACTGCTCTAGAAAGTCTGCAGTATGTAACTCAACTTGGTCAATTAGTGTCTCTTCTTTTAACTCTCTTAAAATGGTTTGCCACCCGGCTTCACCCGCTTCGATACCACCTGCAACATGGCACCAATAGCCACCTTTTACGCGTTTGAGTAACAGCATTTTTTCTATGCCATCAATTTTTGAAATGACAACGCCTGAAACATGCGTTGCTTTTATCGGGATCATGTAAGCTCCTTAAATATCGAGTTTTTATTGTTACGCTGAGAGAGGCAGATTAATTGCTACGTATTTTACTGTTTATTCATCTTGTCGACAGAAGTGTTTGAGTTGAGAGGATTTAATCGCTAACTAAGTATGCTAAAGTGAGATCTGTCGCAACAAATGAGCAGTAAAATGTCCAATTCATTCAACACTATGATTCCCATCGGTGTGCGCTTTATGGTGCTTTCCGCGTTCGGCTTTGCTCTGATGTCGGCTACAGTAAAGCACGTCGGCAACTACGGTATCCCCGTTTTTGAAATCGTTGCAGCAAGAGCGCTCGTTTCACTTATCATTAGTTATTTCGATGTAAAGCGAAAACGAATTTCTGTATGGGGCAATAATAAGCCATTACTATTTGCACGCGGTGCTGTGGGTACGATGGCTCTGATGTGTGTATATTATTCAGTGACTACCTTACCTTTGGCAGAAGCGACGATATTCCAATATATTCATCCGGTATTTACTGCACTACTCGCCGTATTTTTCTTGAAAGAGCGCATCCAGCCGTCAACTTTCCTTTGTATTGCGTTATGCTTACTCGGCATCTATATCATGGTAAGCCCAGAAACTGGGCAAGGCTCAGATAGCGCTTTACCAATGTTTAGCGTCATGATTGCGATCTTAGGCGCATTTGGTAGCTCAATTGCCTACGTCATTGTCAGAAAACTGAGTCAGACAGAAGACAGCTCAGTGATCATTTTCTATTTCCCGTTGGTTGCTCTCCCCGCTTCACTCTTACTGATTGGCGACGATTTTGTAATGCCCGATCTATATCTGACTTTCATGTTGGTTCTAGTTGGTGTCTTTACCCAAATTGGACAATTGGGGTTAACCAAAGCGATGCAAACTCAACAAGCGGGTAAAGCCTCCGCTTATTCGTATATCCAGATCGTATTTTCTGTGTTGTTGGGCATCATTTTCTTTGGCGAGGTTCCGATCATTTGGACGTACGTCGGTGGCGGTCTGATTGTTACAGGCGCATTAATTAATGCGTTTGGTCATCACTTACGGTTACCTTTTATTAAGCGCAACGCTTGATATACCTCGCCAGAACCGTAAACACGACATTTAGAAAAACAGCCAGAGTGACTCTGGCTGTTTTGTGTTTAGCCTAACGTTAAGCTGATATTTTTAACCCTGCGATACCAGCGACAATCATTAGCAAGCTTAAGGCTTTGATAAGTGTTGCTGGCTCATTGAACAGATAAATACTCACGACTGCCGTGCCTATTGCGCCAATCCCTACCCATACTCCATAAGCAATGCCTAAAGGCAAGGTTCTTAACGCAATGCCAAGCAACCAAAAGCTCAATAACATAAAGACAATAGTGAATGCCGAAGCACCGAATTTGGTAAACCCTTGTGAATATTTAAGACCGACAGCCCATGCGATTTCACACAAGCCCGCAATGAAGAGAATTCCCCAAGCCATGTCACATTTCCCAACGAGATGGGGTCGTCCCCGAGAAAAGATAGAGCGGTGAGGTCGTCCTCACTTCTGATTGACTGCTTATTATATACGGAAATCTAAACATAAAAAATAAAACACGGCGATAAGCATACAACTCAAACATCTCATGCACGCTTAAATTCTACGCTTTTCTTTTTAACGGTGGCGGACTCTCTATTTCGCATCAATAACGACACCGTTTTTTAACAATTTACATATAACCTTCTGGTGTTGAAAGTGTTGCATTTATTGCACAAATCACACAAAAACTAATTGAACATGTAAATATGAAAACATTTGTGTGACTAATATCGCTTAAAACAATGACTGATGACTTTAATATTCAGCCGAATTAATTATAAGGTATGACGTACCCATGAAAGCAATCAAAACCTCTATCGCTGTCCTTGTTGGCGCCGCTCTACTATCTGGATGTAATGACGATACTGAATACGTCAATGTTCAGCCTAAAGAAGTAAAAATAGCGACTTACAACCTCTCTTTTGACCGCGCTACCTTCGAAACTTTGGTAGATGAAATGCAAATTGAACCAACGCAGCAAACTGCGTTGGTCACCTCTTATTTAGACGGTTCAATCGCAGCCGAAGACAAAACCACTGCGGAAAAAGTCATTCAAATTCGTAACGTTGCAGCAATCATTCAAAAGAATCGTCCTGATGTTCTTATGATGGCGGAATACAACAACGACGGAACAGGTGAAAACAAAGCAGCCATTGAAGGATTCCAGAAGAACTACTTGTCTGTCGCGCAAAGTATCGATGGCGCGGGCGGTGAAGCAAACCTTGAGCCTATTGAATACCCTTATGCTGAATCTTATTCAACCAATACAGGGTTGTTGAGTGAGTTTGATCTCGACAACAACGGAACCGCAGGTCAAATGCCAGGTGATGCATGGGGCTTTGGCATGTACCATGGTCAATATGCATTTGCCCTTATGTCTAAGTATAAAATTGACACGGCAAACACACGTACATTCCAAGCATTTAAATGGAAAGATATGGAAGGTGCGAAAATTCCAACCATTACTATCTGTGACGGTTCGCAAAAGATTCCAGACGGCATGAAGTGTGGTGATGAATGGTACTCAGCGGAAGAATGGGATCAAGTGCGTCTATCTTCGAAAAATCACGTCGACGCGCCAATCATCATTCCAACTCGCAATGGCGAAGAAGTTGTACACTTGTTGATGTCTCATCCTACTCCACCAGTATTCGACACCGGTAAAAACAAAGCGCAAAACGCAGCAGAAGTGGAGTTTTGGCATCATTACATTCAAGGTAAAGACTATTTTTACGACGATGCGGGTAAAACAGGTGGCTTAACGAACGGCACTAAATTCGTAATGATGGGTGATCAAAACCTTGATCCAGTGGCTGGTGACGGTATTAGCTCTGTAATGCAAGAGCTGCACAACGATCCATTGGTTAATCAAACCGTGATGAATGGTGAGCTTTACCCAACAAGCTTTGGTGCAGCTGAACACGCTGTTGACCGCAGTTCAACTCACCCATATCCGAATCGCATCACTTCAACGTTTGGCTTAGGGGTAGACTATGCCTTGCCTTCAGCAAATTTGAATGTAATAGACTCTGGTGTGTACTGGTCAGCGTCTTATGAAGAAGGCCGTAAACTATTTAACGATGCACGTATCGGTAAGTATGGTGATGGTAAGGATGTATCTTCCGACCATCGCATGATCTGGATTAAAGCACAGTTCTAGACTGCATAAAAAAAAGCCAACCACAAGGAGTCGTGATTGGCTGTATATATTTGTGAACAAGATGGTTCACTAACAACGTCAGTTGGCTAGGTGACCCTCGGCTTAGAAAGGGTCACTCATACTAAAGCATGAGACGTGCCAACTTTTCAGCGCACAAAAACAGGTTGTTATTTAATCACTTTCATTAAAACTTAACCAATAGCTACTGTTTGCTCACAGAATAAATTGCAATTTGCAAACTACCATTGGCATTTCGCAATAAACCTGATCTTTAGCTCTTGCTTTTATTGCTTCCTAGCTAAGTCGCGTGCAAGGATTAACGCAAGTCCGAATACTTGCAAGAAGAGTCCGATATTCTTGTACCAAGCGATCTTTTCATCCTGCTTTGCCATTACCTCATTGAGCTCTACATTCTCAATGTAGTAATTATCGATGCGGTCTCTATACGAAGCTTGTGCCTGATTTATCTTTGACATTAGTTGAGGAAGTTGATCAATTTTTATTTCATCCGACTCGTTATGAACCCAAGAAGATAAATGACCTGCTAATACCTCTTCTAGCTCTAAAGGCATCGCTACGCTCTGACTTATGTGCACATGCAGCAGTAAAGCTTCTCTTTTCCTTTCTAGGGTTTCCACACTGTTCCATGCGAGTTGGATGGAATACAAGTTTTCTGCTGTTTGCTCTGCGAGCTGCGAGTGCTGTTTACCCAACTTATCAAGGACTAAGCTAGTAACGATGATCGCGCCAATATTCAGTACTAATCCAATCAGAACGAGTACCCATGGTGGTGGAATGTAACGTCGCAGACTTACCATAACTTATCGTATGGCAGGTAAATCATATTTAACACAACCAATGAAAGTATCACCAGAAATGTCACCTGCATCCCTCTAATGCGCTTTTTCAAGTCTTTTTTCAATATGCCTTTAGCATGAATAACTCGACCAATTACAAAAATAATACCGGTGAGATGTATCCATGTTGGGTAAGCACTATTGAATTCTAAAAGTGCCATTAAAATCAGGGTGATGGGGATATATTCTGTCGCATTACTCTGGGCACTACGAGCAATTTGTAGAGCCTCTACCCCACCATCTGCATAAGCAATTTGATTTAAGCGACGTTGCTTAATTACTTGAACAGCCAACCAAATAATGAGTATTGCGAGAATGTTGGCATACAGAGCTGTGATCATATGTCGTCCTTCTTGATCTGGTTTTCACTTATATAAGCGTGTCACTTGGCTATAACTATAGCGGTATCATTATGATAATGCGTCAAATAATCTCAAGTTATGATTTCTATTCGGGCAAAAAACGAAAGCCAATGCTTTATGGTATTAAAAATGCCCTCGAATGAGGGCATAAGAATAAAGAAGCTAATATGTGAGAATATTGAAACCACTATAAGGGGTGTTTGACCAGCTTTTTGCGCCGATGCCCTTTGATAATACTTTCAAAAATTGTGAACAACAGCCCTACCCAAATAAATGCAAAGGTCACCGCTTTCACTTCGTCAAACAACTCGCCAAAAAACATAACTGCCAACACAAACTGCAAGCTTGGCTCGATGTATTGCATTAGACCGACGGTTGATAAATTAGTTATACGTATTGCGATAGAATAAAATACGAGTGGTAAAAGTGTGATAGGTGCACTGCCAAAATACAAAAGCAATGTTGTGGTATCTGTGCCCGAAGCCAGTTCACCAGTTGCCCATTGTTTATAGAGCAAATAGGCGAGTGCAACTGGAGTCAGTAACAACGCCTCAACAAACAAGGTTGTACTCCAGTCATAATTTATCTTCTTCTTGTACAGCCCATACAAAGCAAAGAACAACCCCATCGTTAGTGCGATAACGGGTAGCTGACCATAGTGAATCACTTGATACATAACACCAATTGTTGCCAACACTATTGCAATAAGTTTGCCTTTTGAGAGCCTATCCCCAAGAATAAATACGCCCAGCGCAACAGATACTAATGGTCCAATAAAGAAGCCTAAGCTGGCATCGATGACCCGATGATGGGTCAAAGCCCAAGTGAACGCACTCCAAGAAATACACATCAAACTGCTCGCCACAAACGTGTACCACAAGGATTTTTTATCAAGCCAGATTTCTTTCCAATTCAGCCCTCGACGGGTTATCCCAAGTACAATTAGAAACCCGACAGGTACAGACCCAATGATTCGCCATGCTAGCAACTCATCCATAGAAGCATTTGGTAAATAACGATAATAAATTGGTAGCAATCCCCAGATCACAAAGGAGAATGCTGCCATAAAAGTGCCATAACGAGTGTTATTCATAAAACTATCGCCCATCTAAACGACCAATTTGGCGTAAGTAAACAAGTCCGCCTTACATAAAAAGGAATGCAATCCCGCAGTGGCTTTATGATGCAGATGGCATTATTGGCTCAACGCTTGTACGACGGCAGTAAAGCCACTCACAAAACACAACACAAGTGCCCCAAACCGAATCTTTTCTTTTGGTAACGACTGGGTAGTTTTCATTGCTAGCCAGTAACCAAGCGCCGCAGCAGGTAATAGAGGAATAGTAATGACCAAATGATGCAATGTGAAGAAGCCCACTGGGATTTGTACTATTAGTGAAATAATCGAACTGAAAACAAAAAAAGCCGATAAGTTGCCGCGTAACTGATTTGCTTCTTGATGCTGCAACAATAACGCCATCGGAGGGCCTCCAATCGCAGAACTGGTACCAAACAACCCAGAAAAGAAACCAGCACATGTCATACGCGAAGGCGTAGGCTCAACCCGAAACGGTAAAACACTCACCACGACTGCAAACAGCACCAACAAACCAATCCAAAGCGTGAGAGTTTGTGTAGATACAAAAAAGAGTAGCAAGCCACCAGCAATTGATCCCGGCACTCGCCCAATCAACGCCATCTTTAAGCCGCCGATTTCAACACTACTGCGGTGCTTCATCGCATTCATCAACGAAATAAATAACGCGACTAAACAGATTGGCGCAGGAACATATTCTGGCGCCCAAAGAATCAGTAAAGGTGCGGCAACAATAGCCAAGCCAAAACCGATTGCGGTCTGGACATAAGAGCCAAGAAATATCAAACCTATTGCAAGGAAGTTTATCGAATCGAATTCCATTTAGATTATTCTTATATTTGAAAAATAAACACAAAACCAAAGCACATTCGCATGATGAATACCTCAGGCATACTGCGATATGAATTCCGCGTAGCATTCATCAAAGTGAATAAAAAGACAATCCATTTGTGCGGTTCGCCCTCATTTGCATTTTGTATTTCATTCCGCTGATGTACATGTTTGCTTACATCGAAGAGGATTCATGCTCGCCTGTTCACGCAGCATTTCTTCAGCGGAATTAATGACCTCTTAAAATCTAGCAGAATTAGACCCATGAATTCTCCATTGCATTTAATGGATTCAGTCAATTAGTGCGGCGTCGGTATAGCACTTTACAACTCACCTCCTTATACTACTGATCGATTTATCATTACCGTACTTATTTACACAATAAACAAGTGTACGGTCAGTGTTTTTCTACCTTTAACTTGCTGTGAAAATAATATGAAAAAACAAACGGGATTTACTCTAATAGAGTTAGTCGTAGTTATTGTCGTGCTCGGTATTCTTGCTGTCACTGCCGCGCCACGCTTTTTAAACCTTCAAAGTGATGCACGTGAAGCACGTTTGGAAGGAATGAAAGGCGCTATTGCGTCAGCATTAGGCGTGGGTTATGGGAAAATGGCGATTGCAGGGTTGGAACATTATCCATATATATCAAATAAACACACCGACGCAGGTTCAGGTAAGGGCCCAGAAAGTCTGCCTTTCTCAAGCTGTGAGTTAAATGGCTCTCTTAACTGTACATTTAGGTACGGTTACCCAGATGCAGATGAAACAAGCTTAGCTCTATTAGTCTCGGAACTTGAGAATCAGCATGGTGATAGTGACTGGAAAATTGTTCAGACTAACAACATTAAAGTCGTCATTTCAGCAAGAGATGATAAAAATAGTAGCCTAACTCAATGCGGAATTTTATATGGGCCGCCGCAGACTCCAAACGAGAGTTACACCTTAGAGATTCTTCCCTGCCCTCAATAAAAATAAGGCTGCCAATCGGCAGCCTTATTTGTTTCATCTGATCGGTTTTTTACGCAAAGTTAAACACGTATTTATCCATCATATTCACCATGCGGCCAATCTCTGGCTTGGTAATCGTATCATTTGCGCCAAGAGATAGTGCTTTCGCTCGGTTATCCTCACTCATCAATGACGAGAACATAATGATCGGCATTTCATGAAACGCTTCGGTATCTCGTAGTCTCTTCACTAAGTGCATACCATCCATTCGAGGCATTTCTACGTCCGTAACCACCGCATCTAATAGCTCTTTAACTGGCAAGTTTTCTTCTTTCGCAACCTCGATCAAGCTCATCAACTTCTCATGCGCCTCACCACCGTCTTTACATGTGATCACATTGTAGCCTGAAGAAGCTAATGTATCTTGGATCAAAGAGCGAATAAATGCTGAGTCATCCACCACCATGATCGTTTTAGCATTACGCTTACCGACCATTCTCTGGTTGAGATCCACCGACTTGTCCCCTTTCACATCGTATTTTTCCATACTCAATTCTGGGTTGATGTCTGCGATGATTTTTTCAAAGTCGAGAATCATGATCAGGTTGCCTTCTTTACGGACAACGGCTACTACACAATCTTGTTCGCCCGCTTCCAAAAACTGACTTGGTGATTCCACATCATTCCAAGAGATGCGATGAATACGCGAAATGCTGTCAATTAAGAAGCCGTTGGTCATTTTGTTGAAATCCGTAACGATTACAAACTTGCGCTCCAGATCTTGTCGTGTTGGTACACCTAACCAACCAGCTAAATCCACTAAAGGCGTCAGTACATCTCTGGATGAGAACACACCAATCATATGAGGTTGTGCGTTTGGATAATCGGTTGTTTCTGGCACGCGAATCACTTCTCGTACTTTCGCAACGTTAATGCCGTAATAACAAGTTTTTGTGCTGCCATCTGGCAATGTTTTTTCTAAATGAAACTCGATGATTTCAAGCTCATTGGTACCACTTTCTGTCAAAATGGTGCTGGTTACGTTACTCATAAAGCCAATTATCCAACCAAAAATACGCATCAGAAAAAGTTTGATGCAAACGCCATGAGAAGCCATTCTCTGGCTAAAAATCCAAAAGTCCTTTTTAGTCGTTACAACAAAATTTGTAAACCATCAAAAGGACGGCTAACGCACATTTCCATACCAAACCATGTAAAATTGTCTCATTTTTGAACGCGACATTATGAGTGGCCAAAGTGCGAATTAACACCTCCACTTTTAGCGGCCGAGTCAATGAAAAGTTTAGAAATAATTTGAAGTGATGTTCAGCGTCAATAGCCAAACCTATCCAACAGATATCAGTGCAAAGTTGGCTAGCGTGCTCATGCCTGGTGTAGAACAAGCTCTCTTCAAGTGGCATGGTATAAAACTGCGCTTGTGAACACGGGTTTAAATCGAAGCGCTAGAGGCATCGCAAGAAAATCTGAAGGCATAGAACACTGAAAGAACACTTTCAGTTTGTTAGTTTTCTGTCAGCGTAAGTTTTAAGCAATCATCCTATCACTAGGTATTTCAATACCTGACATCGCTATTCCCATAATCAAGACACTGATTTTCACTTTTGGAAAGAGTCATTTTCCTTCCTCTTAGCAAGGTTTTTCCTACAATCTTATTCATCCAATTGCGCTGTCGCCTGACAGCACACTAGTTGATGTATTAGGTGAGGTTAACTTTGAATAATGTTCTTATTATCGACGCTCAACCATTGTATAGCGAAGCACTTGCTTCTCTAGTTGAATCTGTAATCAACGCAGCTGAAGTGATTCAAACCACTGACAGTGCGGAAGTGATGGATCTTGTTCGAGGCCAAAAGATTGATTTGATTATTCTAGACGTAGTGCTTGGCGACCGCGATGGTATGCGTTTAGCCAAAAACATTTTAGCGACGGGATATCGTGGCCGACTGTTATTTGTTTCTTCACGCGACTACTCGAGTCTTTCTAAAGCAGCGTACGAAATGGGCGCAAACGGCTTCTTAAGCAAGCATGAAACAAGAGAGACCATTATCGACGCAATTGTGAGTGTTTCACGCGGTTACTCAATGTTTAAGTCGACTCACACACCATCGTCAGGTAACGTAACACTTTCAAATCGCGAAGCCATGGTGTTCCATTATCTTGTACAAGGCTACTCAAATAAGAAGATTTCTGAACAACTTTCACTCAGCGCTAAAACAATCAGCACCTACAAAACGCGTATTCTGAAAAAGTACCATGCGGACACGTTGATTGAACTTCTGCATACTATTCCTCAGTCAGAAAACATTGAGTTTTGCCGCTAAGCGCTCATGTATTTTGCAATAGCACCGATTAACAACTGGTGCATTGCATCATGTCTTAAGCTTTGCTTCACCTGTACAACCACTTTTGGCCAGCCATCTGGGTAAAAATGCTCTGGCACTCTTATAAATTTATATCCATCAATTGGCGCCTGATATTCAAGTAACACGGTTGCGGCGCTTTTTTGCTTAATTAGCTTCAATACGCTGCTTACGTTGTCTAGAGCCGCAATACGGTTGATGACCATACCGTGGCTTTCCATTGCACGCTTAACGAGCTGCTCTTTCTCTTTCCAACCGATAATCTCTAACATGATAAAGGGAAGTTTGGCCGCTTCTTCCAGGGTGGCAATTCCCAGCTCTTCAGGGACAACTACCACAGCAGGCGCATAGCCGATGAACTTCTGATAAACAGATTTCGGAACATCCTCGTTGAAGTAATGTAACTGCGCATCCACTTTGCCTAGGATTATCTCTTCTATCGTATACTCTGTAATCGTTGCTATCGAAATGTGCGCCTTGGGAAACAGCGCCATTAAATCCATTGCAAGTAAATGCCCAAATGAGTATTGAGCGGTTTGCGGCAAACAAATGGTGATGTCTTTTTCGTAATTTTCCGGTTCAAACTCATCTCTAATTAGACAAGTTTCAAGCTTCTCGAGTGCATCGGAAATTTTAGGTAATTGACGTTTTAAATAGTCCGTCGGTTCCATGTGGTGAGGATGCCGAATAAACAATTCATCGTTTAGCTGGAGTCGCAATCGGGCAAGGTATTTGCTAATTGACGCTTCGCTCTTCCCCATCGCTTTCGCAACGGGCTTGAGCTGACGGTGCTTATCCAGTAAGACAAGTATTTTAAGTAAGTTTAAGTCGAGATCTTTGTTCACGTGCGACACCAAATGTAAGGTCGAGAATAAATAGAGCAATCACTATTTGTTGACTGCTCTAATATAAAAGACCACTCATTCTGTTTGGTCAAATTAATCAAACAGTTATGTCATGGTTATGTTCCGTAACTTAACATTGAGTCAATACTAGCGCTGCTTAATGGGACTTTTGTCTGTGTTTTTTCATCTCATAGAGATCTTCATCTGCACGTACAATAACGTCCTGAAGGGTTTCGTGTAATTCATTCGCCGCGATACCAGTACTAACACTAACTTCGATATCCAAGGTCTTTAGTCGGTTATCTTTAACGACACTACGAAGCTTCTTCGCCAATATTGAAGATTGGCTGATACTGCAACCTGGCAGAATCGCAACAAACTCATCACCACCAGTTCGAACTAGATAATCACTATTTCGAAACACTTTAGACATAGCATCAGCAATAATCCCAATAACTTCGTCCCCTACATGGTGACCGTAATGGTCATTGATTCTCTTGATCCTATCGCCATCTATTGCAATGACGGAATATGGCGCGGTTTCCAAACGACGTTTGAATTCGCTATCTTGAAAGACTCTGCGGTTAAACAATCCCGTTAAATCATCTTTCGTCACGTTCGTCAGTGCTTTCGCGAGGCGAAGTTTGCTCTCTTTAGATTCATAAGCTTTGTTGTAATACGCTAAGGTTACGAAAAAGAAGATGATAAACAAGAACACGTAATCCAATACAATTTTACTGAATGGGTACATGTAAACGATAAGATTGTTGTTGTCTGCGACATATGATTGGGTGTACGCGAATGATGGAAAGGGGTAGCCAGCGAAATAAATCACCATTTGCTTGTTCCCATTCGCTATTTGAACATCTACCGCTTTCCCATCATTGTAAAGCGGCGAGAGGTACAATTGTTCCGAGAACTCCCCCACTAACTCACCTTGAAAGTAAACCGGACTCATGATGCTTATCGCCATGTCATCGGAGTATGTCGTTTTAAATGGTAGGGAAAACAATACCCGGTCCGTCAGTTGCTCTTTCCACGCAGCTAACACACAAGAATAATTACTTTTACACCAATCAACATCAAATGTGGCTTTCACTCCCTCTAACGCTTCAATCGGTCTCTCTAAGATGAGTTTGTTTCCAGTATAAGAACGAAAATACATAACGGCATTTTGTCGATTGAACGCATTTGATAAATACGCTTCAGCCTGATGAAGCGATTTCCGTGCAACAGCTTCAACGTAATTAAGTTTTTCATAAGGTGACAGGGAGTAAATCGCATCTTGAAAGCTCAGCTCTGTTTGCGCTTCTACTTCACTCACGCTCATGCCTTTGTATTGCTCGAGCTGCGCTTCCGTCAATAGCCCCATGAGAATTACTTTTTGTTTTATTTTGGCTAAATTATTCGCGTAAGTGTTGAACTGCTTTACTTCATAAGAAATTAACACCGCACCAATCATTGTGACAGAAGTGACGAATAGTAATGTTGCGATAAAAAGGGACAACGCGATACTTTTAAGTGTCATGATGCGGTCTTACGCCCCCGCCACTCTTGTTAGCTCAACAATGTTCTTTACGTTAAATTTATCCAATAGACGACGTTTGTATGTGCTGACTGTTTTGTCACTTATTGATAGCACTGAAGCGATTTCTCGATTGGACTTTCCTTGTAATAAATACTTCATTACTGCACTTTCTCTGCTTGAAAGTTGTGGCATTTCTCGAACACTGTTAACAACTTGCTTAAATTTGAAGAAGGTATACCCCTTCTCTACCGCTTCTATCGCGTCTTTAAGAATGTCGTGATTTTCCGATTTACACACATAGCCATCAGCGCCAGAACGAAAAGCCATTTGGCTGTACATTTGGCTAGTTTCAGCGGAGAAGAAAATGACTTTGCCTTCATAACCATGGGATTTGATACGTTTGTAGAAATCAAACCCATCGCAATCTGCCAAGTTCACATCTAAGATCAACAGTTGGATTTCTTCCTTTTTCAATATTTGTAATGCCATCTTCGCTGATGTTGCAGTAAATACCCCATTTGTTTTCCCTAACTCTTCCAACAACGACTTGATTGCAACACAAACGAGAGGATGATCGTCAAAGATCAAGTAATTCAATTTATTCATATCTTTCATTTAGTATGGTTATGGCTTCTAGTGGCATGGGTTTATCAATGTAAAAGCCTTGGCAAAGATCAATCCCATACTCACGTATCGCTTGCAGTGTGACTTTGTCTTCAATACCTTCCGCGACCAGTCGTATATTCAAACTTTTCGCTAACGCGCAAATAGCAACAACGATGTTGCGTTTTTTGATGTCGCATTCGACACCTTGTACAAACGAACGATCGATTTTTAACTCGTTGAATGGCAGTTGAGCCAGTTTTTCAAACGTTGATGAACCCGTGCCAAAATCATCTATTGAGACAGTGACACCGTTCATCCTCAACTTGAGTAAATTCTTGTACAGGGACGCGCTAGTCTGAAATGTATCTCGCTCTGTAATTTCAATGGTGATTTGTGATGGGTCAATCTCGCTCTCTAAACATTGCTGTAAAAAGTAATGAGAGAACGCCGTATCTTCTAAATTTTCATGGTCTACATTGATGGATACGTTTTGCGTCAATCCGCGGTGTTTCATGTCATAGATAACATTACTCAATACAGCTTGAAACAACTCTCCTGAAAGGCGGCAACGCTCTACAATTGGCAAAAAATAATGAGGGGGTAACACACCATAAATAGGATGATTCCAACGCGCGAGCGCTTCATACCCAAGCACTTCCCCACTTTGCACATCGACTAAAGGCTGGTAATAATTTTTCACGCGCCCTTCAGCCAGAGCAAACAGGAATTCTTGATCTTCCACTTCAATCGGTTGAGCAAAGCTGACTTGTTTCGCTTTTTCATCTCTTATTTTACCCAACAAATCAACGACTTCATTTTCATCGTATGGCTTGGGCAGCTTCCCTAATACTTCAAAGCTAAATCCCTCGCACATGGCTCTTACCGCAGAAATAATGGTCAATTCCATTGCACTGACCAGTACAACTTGCCCCTGGTACTGGACTTTATCGAGCATTTCCATCATATCGATGCCGTCTTTTCCGGGCATTTGGATATCACAAAAAATCACGTCAAAATATTGTTCCTGCACACTCTGAATAGCGGCATCCACACAGTTAAAAGGGATGACTTGCGCGCAATAGCGATCCAATATTTGCGTAAGTATTGTGGTTTGTAGCGGATGGTCATCAATCACCATCACATTAAATTGTGTATTCATTTGTCTCTACCCAATAGTTTATGTTTTCGATCTCCTGCTCGATTCGTAAAATTAGCTCCGCTGTTCGCCTGTCAAACTCCGCAGCAGTAACTCGTTCTGCCTCAATGCAAAGCTCAGTCAGCATGCTTACCCCTATCGCCCCAACCGCTCCTTTGATGCCATGAATGACCCGTTTTTTGTCTCGCTCAGTCGATGCGGCGTTTAAGTTTTTTATATCTGTAGACATTGATTGACTAAACACGCGCGCAATCTCTTTTGCGTCCTGTGCTTTGAACCGTTTAATCCAGCCGGGCAGCCTACCCCTCTCTTTTTCGCCAATAAATGGAATCAAAACGGTTTTTAATTGATTAAGGTCATAGGGCTTGTAGAGCACATCATCAATGCCGATATCCTGTGTGCGCTCAATGGCAAGACGAGCATCTTCTGCTGTCACACCGATGATTGGAATTGCTTTAAATTCGGAGTTTTTCACGTGCCTAACAAGCTCATAGCCATCCATTTCTGGCATATGAAAATCGGTCAGCAGCAACACAACGTTTTCATCTTGGTTGATGTATTCCCATGCTTCGCGGCCGTTATTCACAATGACAGGTTCGATTCCAAGTTCATGAAGCTGCATTGCTATCACACTTTGGTTAATGGGATTATCTTCTACGACCAGTACCGTGCCGAGAACCCAAGAAACCACTTCTTGATTTACGTCACTAAGCTTGGTTTCTTGCTGCGTTTGGCTGAGCAAATTGAACAATGTATCTGGATATTGAATCTCTCTTAGCGTAAGACTGCCAAGTACCCTTTGTTCGTCACGCAGCATTAGGCCATTAAAACTGGCATCGCTGTCGTGTATAGGGTGAAGGTTCGCCACCATTGTTTTTAACGTCGCTGGACGCATTTTCCACGCGTCACACCACTGGCGAATATTAAGTGGTAAGCTCTCGCTATACGTCCAGTTCAAACAAACGTCTGGCTCAGAGTCGCAATGCTCAATTGGCAGTCTGACAGTAATCGTCGTGCCCAAGCCAAATTGTGAATCGATGTAGAGCACGCCGCCCATGCAGTCGATCAATCGGTCAACAATGCTTAGCCCCAATCCAGTACCGCCATATTTACGCGTAATAGTGTCATCCGCTTGAACAAAAGGATTGAGAATGCCTTCGAGTTGGTCATCCGTCATGCCGATACCTGAATCCGCCACTTTCAAAATAAGCTGCTTTTCATGAAGAATGACACTGATTCCAACCTCTCCTTCGGCAGTGAATTTCACCGCATTGGAGAGCAGATTGGTGGTAATTTGCACCAATCGCAGCGCGTCGATTTCAATGAAAGCATTCGAAAATGGTTTGATTGTCACTTTGTAATCCAAACCTTTCGCAAGCGCTCGTGGTTCAAAGCTTCGAAACACATCGCACAAGGTTTTAAGCAAGTCGGTCTTAACTGGGGCGACGGTTAAGTGCCCTGCCTCTAACTTTGAATAATCCAGTACTTCGTCTACTAGCGTATTCAAATGATTGAGCGAGCGTATGGCTTGGGCAATTAACTCGCGATTTGAATCTGCCGTCACTTGGCGATTTAGCAAATCGAGGATGCCGTGTGCTGCCGACAATGGCGTTCTTAATTCGTGACTCATGGTTGCCAAAAAGTTTTCGCGCGCACGTACCGCGGTTTGCGCTTCTTTTTGCGCATCGATTAACGCCTGCTCACGTTCTTTTTGCTGGGTAATATCTTGAATAACAGTCAGTACAAACTTGTTCTTACCGCTAGGAGAAGCGATGACTTTGCGTTCTCGATATACATGTTTAATATCAAGTTCACAGCCCGACGAGGCAACCTCTTCTGAGATACACTTTCCAGCAATAACAGTGGTTAGTTCATCAAAATTATTCACCAGAGGAGCGTGCGCAGAATCACTTTTCAACTTACATTGTTGGCACTGTTTACTGTTGTAGTTGGCACAATTGCTCATCTCTATATGGTTATTTTCACTATGGATAAAAACCAAGCTATTGATCTCTTTGATGATGTCCATCAGCCATTGCTTTTCCGCTTCCTCATTGTCAGCATTAAATTCGGCTAACCTCACTTTAAGTCGCATGTGAGATAAGATGAAATACGCCGCAATTAACATGAGACAGAATATGAATGAACCAGCAACAACAAATGTAGCGATCTGCTCCGCGTCATAGCCATAAGTCAGTTTGAAGCTTCGGTGAGAACGCAGCAGTTTTTCGATCTCGTTAGAATCAATGGTTTCGATGATGCTGTTCAACATGTGTTGAAGTTGTGTATTGTGGTTTGCAACCGCAAATGCATTAGAGAACGTCAAAACGTCCTCCGCATTGATCACCAAGCCATCGACTTGATCTTGTGCAATCATGTTGTGAACGATGTCGTCAGGAATGTAAGCCACATCCAAAACGCCCGATTTCAAATCGGTAAGCAGCTTTTTCAAATCATCATAATGATCAACTTGGCCTTGTTGCCAAGTGCCCAAATGAACTAACCCTTGCTTTTTCAAAGTGAGCAGAATACCCGCTTCTTTCAGTGCAGATTTATCGCGCTTGCTCTGCTCCGTTTGGATAGCCACGTAATTACTGTGCATGAATGGTTTAGTGAACAACCAATCTGACTTAGGTAGCTCACCCACATAAGAGATGGGGACTATATCGGCATCAAATGCCGTTAATCCATTAGAAAGGCTCGACGTCGGCTTCACATACTTAAAGCTCAAGCCAGTACGAGACTGCAATAAGTCGACAAAATCTGGAAAGAAGCCATCTAACTCGCCCGTTTGCGAATCTCGGTAGAGAAACGGATAAGCTTCGTCACTGCTGCTGTAAGTTATCACTAGTTTGTTTTGATGATTACGTCGGTAATCTACCAATAACTTATCACTGATATGGTAAGGATTTTTCGAGGCGACGGAGCGAATGTTTTTTCCATTTTGCTCCCACTGAAGGATTTTGTTGATGTCATCGATCAGACTCTGTTTGTCCAACGAAGCGATAAAACTCACCTCTTCGTTTTTCAACCAACTGGGAATATCGACAACCCCTTTTACAATGTCATTCAAATCCAAATATTGGGTAATACCAACATAAGTGTAAATCAGCGCGTTCGCTTTACCTCGCTTAACTTCATTAAACGCCTCTAAACGTGTTTTAACGTAATGTATCTTATCGATACCGCGTTCAGTGAGGTTGTCACAATACACACTGCCCTCAACACACACCCATTTAAGATCACGCGCATCACTATCTCGGTAAGTGGCATTCCGATACCAAACCGCGATAGTGCTCGAAAAGAAAGGCATCGAAAACAAGAAACGCTTTTCTCTTGCTGCTGTTTTACTAAATCCAACCGCACCATCAATCTTCTTGCTTTCGACATCCGCAAGTAAAGACGGAATATGCTTGTAAGTCCGAAGTTCTAACTCATAATCCAAAGCTTTAGTAATGTTAGACAAATACTCAAGACTAATTCCGTACGAAGGACCAACGCTACCGTCAAACGAGTCTTTAGCTTCGTCTTGCGCAATAACACCAACGATGACCTTCGGTTTAGGACTCTGTTTGGCAGTTGAGCAAAAAGAACTCGCTAAAAAAATTAAGGCGACGGACGATACCGTAATACTTCTAAGAATACTGAGCATGACTGCTTCCTCTGAATGGAAGCTCAGACTAGTTTTTGTCAGATAAAAGTCAAACTTCGCTCAATAGCGAAATAAAAATAAAGCTTTGATATAAAACCAAAAAACCAAAATTCGTCAGAACAATCTGACAACACAATCCACCTTTGACTACACAGTGTTTGCGTTCGGTCTCTCACCCAGACGGATATTCACTGCGAGTCGGTATACATAAGGGATGTGTGCTTTTAGGTTTGCACGCCATAGCTTTTTACTTTCATCTTGAATGATTCATCATCATTCCATGATAAACTGGCGTATTAACATGAAAGAAAGCTCAACTCCGCGGTTTCGAGCAGCTTGAAGTAAACACAGTTTTAGAAAATGCGTTCTAGTATTGTATTACTCAAGACTCACATTGCTACTTTTACAACCGCTGGAGCATTAGAAAAATTAAGGTATTAAATTCAAATGGTTAATAACTCAATCCAGTGGTTTCCTGGCCACATGCACAAAGCACGTAAAGAGATCGAAGAAGCAATCCCTCAAGTGGATGTGATCATCGAAGTACTGGATGCTCGTATTCCTTTCAGTAGTGAAAACCCTTTGATTTCTCAAATCCGTGGTGACAAACCTGTCGTTAAAGTTTTGAACAAACGTGATTTGGCCGATCCAGAATTAACTCAACTGTGGATTGAGCACTTGGAGCAAGAGCAACATGTAAAAGCAATGGCGATCACGACTTCTGAACCACAAGAAGTGCATCGAATCATGGAGCTTTGCCGCAAACTTGCCCCACACCGAGAAGAAATTGGTAAAAACATTCGCACCATGATCATGGGCATCCCAAACGTTGGAAAGTCGACGATCATTAACACCCTCGCAGGTCGAACAATCGCTGTAACAGGTAACCAACCCGCGGTTACACGTCGTCAACAACGTATCAACCTGCAAAATGGCATCGTATTATCTGATACTCCAGGAATTTTATGGCCAAAAGTGGAAAATCCACACAGTGGCTTCCGCCTTGCGGCTACCGGCGCGGTAAAAGATACAGCGATGGAATATGACGAAGTCGCATTCTATACCATTGAATACCTAGCAGCTCATTATGCAGACAAGCTTAAAGAGCGTTATCAAATTGAAGAGCTTCCAGAATCAGATATCGAGATCATGGAAGAAATTGGTCGTCGCCGCGGTGCACTACGTGCAGGTGGACGTGTTGACTTGCACAAAGTATCAGAGATCTTATTGCACGAACTTCGTCAAGGCACTTTGGGCCAAATTACATTAGAACGCCCAGAAATGATCACTCAAGAGCTGATTGAAGTCGAGATTGAGACCGCCCGTAAAGAAGAAGAAAAAGCGAAGCGTAAAGAAGAGCGTCGTAAGCGCTATTTACGTAATAAGCGATAAGCTTGTCTCTTATCTACTCATGTTTCAAGGCGCGATTTTCGCGCCTTTTTTGTTATCTAATGCGCCCATTTTTTTCACTTTTCAAACTTTATATTCCTCATCCAAAATCCCAGATATGAAGCACGAAAAAACACCGCAAAATCGCCGTATAAACTTTAAGCACAAACTAGTTTAGACCCCGGGCCCCTATAGAGTTACAGCCACCATCCAACCCTCAAATGTCGAGTTTGCAAGGGTCTGCAAACTTATGCAACCTGGTTAGTGACACTCTCCCCAAAATCCGCAATATGAATAAGTGTCAGCGCTGGCGTTTTTCCATATGAAGAAGAGATTTATTATGAGTGAAACTATACAAAGCAAACCACTTCCCTCCTTTATCGAGGAACGCCTAGATTTTTATATTCAAGATCTAATCGAACCGAATGAGAACAAAAAACACCTTGTTCTTGGTAAACGCCCACCGTGTAATGCCGTTGTCCTGCAAAGCAATGATTACCTTGCACTGTCTCATAATAAGGAGATTCAAAACGCGCATCGTGATGCGATTTCCCAGCACGATGACAACGTCGTGATGTCCGCGATTTTCTTACAAGACGATGAATCGAAACCTGTATTTGAAACGCAACTAGCCAGTTTCGTTGGTATGCCTAGTTGTCTACTTTCTCAATCTGGTTGGGCTGCGAATGTCGGTTTATTGCAGACTATTTGTGCACCGAACATACCTGTGTACATTGATTTCTTTGCACATATGTCTTTGTGGGAAGGCGCACGTATTGCCGGAGCACAAATTCATCCGTTCATGCATAACAACACCAGTCACCTAAGAAAGCAGATTTCACGTCACGGTTCAGGGATCATTGTTGTGGATTCGGTTTACAGCACTATCGGGACCATCGCTCCTCTACGTGATATCTACGAAATAGCACAGGAGTTTGACTGCGGCCTGGTTGTAGATGAATCACACTCTTTAGGTACACACGGTCCACAAGGTGCGGGGATACTGCAGGGTCTTGGCTTAACTCATAAGGTCGATTTTATTACCGTTAGTCTTGCCAAGACATTTGCTTATCGTGCTGGCGCGATTTTAGGCCCAGAAAAACTGGCGAAGACGCTTCCGTTTGTGGCGTACCCTGCAATATTTAGTTCTACCGTATTACCGCAAGAGATCATTCGGCTAGAGAAAACACTAGACGTCATAAGAAAATCAGATGATAAGCGAGATATTCTGTTTGAAAGAGCCAAGTCTTTAGCCGTTGGTTTAAAACGCATTGGATTTACTATTCGCAGTGAATCACAAATTATCTCATTAGAATGCGGCAACGAGAGAAACACTGAGCGAGTCCGCGATTTTCTCGAAGAGCGAAATGTTTACGGCGCAGTGTTTTGCCGCCCTGCAACTGGAAGGAACAAAAACATCATCCGTTTTTCAGTCAATGCCGACATGACAGCTGCTGAAGTTGATCATGTACTCACTGTCTGCCAACAAGCATTCGCACACCCTGACTTAGAGTTTGTGTAAGTTAGTGTGTAGATAAAACTAAAGAGCTCAACAGTTTTGCTGAGCTCTTTATTCGTGTTATTCGTTGTGAGCAACTCGCCTCAAGAAAACAAGTCGCGAATAATTAGATCCAGTTTGCGATTTTATCGAACAAGCGATTTTTATCCGCCGGTTTTACGATGAAGTCAGACATACCCGAAGACCCAATTTTGTCCAACGTGACAGGTGAACTATCCCCTGTATGTGCAATAATAGGTACCGACGCATAGTTTTTATCCGAGCTTCGAATTCGCCTAGACGCTTCTACACCATCCATAATTGGCATTTCGATATCCATCAGAATGAGATCAACATCTTCTTGCTCTAGTGTATCCAGAGCCTGCTGCCCGTCTTCTTTCTGAATCACTTCAAAGCCTTGCTTTTCAAGTAACATTGCCGTGAATTTACGCAAAGATTCATTATCATCCACGACCATAATTGTGCGCTTATTTGAATTATCTAACGTCACCGAGGCCGTTGGTGTCGATACATAGCTTGAATCATATAAGAGACGCTCAATAGTTGGTTTAGTATTCAATAACCAGGCTTGCGTTTCGATCCAAATAGGTTCATATGCAGCCTTACGTGCTCTCTGAGTCGGATGATGCTCAAAAAGATAAACGATGCGTGCTTCAGTGAAAGACAAGAGAGATTCTAATCTATCCAATTGGTTTGCTCTTGGATCTAAGCTCTCAAGATCGATAAAAATCAGATCGAATTCGAACTCGTACTCTTTCTTTTTGAGTACTTGGTTGGCATCTAAAATCGTCGAGTCAAAGCCCATAAAACGGCTAATATCTGTTACTTTAGACACCAAGATATCTTGGCTAGTCACCGTTAGAATGGTTTTGAGTTTAGTCAGATCGTTTTTGATTTCATTAACGGTATCAGATGTCGTTAGTGGGAAAGTTAATGTAAATTGAGACCACTCCCCTAACTGAGATTGACACTCAATGTTCCCCCCAAATGAACGCATGACTTTTTTACAAAACGGTAGACCCAAACCATAACTTCCTGATTTGCCAGTGGTGTAAAAGTCTTGAAAGATATTGCGTAGAACATCAGGAGCAATGCCAGCACCATTATCGGTTACAACAATTTGATTAAAGCGTTCTGAACTTATCATGGATACATGTATGTGAAAATCTTCAGATTTACGGTGATGGAAGGCATTCTTGAAGAGGTTATACATAACGTATTTAAGTAACGTATCACTACCTAGAAACTCAAACTCACTTCTCGCATCCAGCGATATGGCAAATCGATCAGTGGCACGTTTATAACTGAAGCTTTCAATTGCCTGTTCAACGACCGAGTGAACTGAATATTTTTTGAAGCTAGAACGAGAAACTCGATTTTCATCAATCGAAGTTAGCAATAAATCGATGGTTTCATTACCCGATTGGATAATGTTCATTGCATCCTGACTCACTTCACGTAATAAGGTGACATCCTCTACACTCATGACGTACTGCTCTTTTCCTGCCTCTTTCATGTTGGGCAAGATCGACTGGATAACATCTATTGAAGTGCAAAGCCCACTCAACGGGTTACGCATTTCATGTGCAATCCCTGCCCCGAATGATTTTGCCAGCGAGACTTTCGCTTCATGTTCAACTTGGTTACGAAAATAGAACAAATTACCGAAGACATAAATAAACAGAAAGATTGGCACATGAGTCCAATCCATGGTCAAGTCAAGATGGAACCCTTTTGCAACCCAAGCGAAGAATGTTGCTAAACCTATCCCAGCAAAGGTTTGAGCAAACATGACCCTAGTAACATGAACCAGTAAAATGTGTAAGAAAATTGCAGACATAAACGACATAACCCATACATTGGACCAGTCATTCATCAGTAACATATAAAAAAAGAAAAACGGTAAGCACAGCGTTATCGTCACTTGGTAGTAAATAGGAACATAATCTCTCCAAGTCGATGATAAGCGGTTTCTAAAAATGATGCCGAAAAACAATAACGAGCAAAACAATCTAAGAGGTAAATTTTCATAAGCCTGTGGAAAGGCAAACTCCCAGACAAAGTAGTACAGCGGAAAGCCAAGAAACCCCATCCAGCCAACGAGAGTTAGGTTTGGTTCTGCATATTGATAAACCTTACGTATCGAGTCCATATAATCTGTTTTGCTTACTCCGCCTGACGCACAACAATGTGATTTTGATTCATTTTTATCATTTTATTATTAACTAATTATATATTAATCATCATTTATAAGCAGCGCGAAATGACGTAAACAGCTCGCAATACTTATCTTTAGTTTCAATCTTTTAAGACAGCTGCACTTGATTTACAACCAAATAAACAAAGTTGCATATAGTTTAGTGTAATTTTGCGATAATCGCTCTGTATCCAATTGGATGTTAATCTCATTTTGTTCTAGAAACTTAAGTCGCGCCTTTGGCACGGCTTTCCAACGATTTAAAAACAGCACTCACCGCATATAGCGCGGTGACAAACAATTGGCTTGGGGTGTGTCATGAATTCTTTCCAGATAAAAAATGTCATTTTTGATGTAGGTAATGTATTGGTACGCTGGTCTCCAGTAGAAATCGTTCGCTTAACATTTGGTGGTTCCGTAGAGTCAGAGAAAATGGCTCAGATGCTATTTTCATCACAAATCTGGAAAGATTTAAATAAAGGGACGATCTCCGAAAGGGAAGCAAAACAGCGTTATCAACGTGAACACCAAGTAACGACGGAAGAAATGGACCGCTTCTTTTATTATGTAAAACACACTCAAATATTACTTTACGGCAGTATAGAGCTGTTAAAACGAGTAAAAAGAGCCGGATATGGCGTATATGCGCTCACAGACAACATCAACGAAATTGTGGAACATCTTCGTACTACCTATGAGTTTTGGCCACTGTTTGATGGAGCAATCATCTCTTCTGAAGTTCAATTACTAAAACCACAAGCGGAGATCTACCAAACTCTACTTTCAAAGTATCAGCTTAACCCCGAAGAGACAGTATTTCTTGATGACATGCCTTACAATGTTGAAGGTGCCCGAGCAGTTGGCATGGCTGCTATTCAGTTTGAAAATGCTCAGCAATGTGAGCTCGAACTAAAAGCCATGGGGGTTAACTTCTAGAAAGCTTGCAATAAAACATAACGTTAGGGTGCATAAACAAAAAAGAGCAGTGTTGAGACTGCTCTTATCTAATATTTTAGAACGCTAGGTTAGGAGTAAATCACGTTTTCCTCAATCCCACTAACTAATGACTGGGCGTTCTTCCAACGGAATACTTTTTCTAACACCTCTTTGCCATCAGGTGCGCGCCAAGTTCGCTCTTGATCCTCTTGTCCACCAATGTGGCGATAGAATTCAATCGCAGAAATGTTTTGCGACACAACTTCTAAATAAAGACCTGTGTCTTTAAAGTACTGCTGTTGCCATTCTGCGACAGCAAGTAATAGCTGCTTACCAATCCCACGACCACGGTAACTGTCATCAACATGCAATGCGTCAATAAAGGTTCCACGCTCGAAATCATGGTTGCCGAACACACAAACAAAGCCAAGTAGCAAACCTCCCTCCTCCGCCAAGACAATGTGCTGATTGAATGGTGGGTTGGTCAAACGGGTTTGCCAAATCAGTAGTTTGTCGTCAATCGCTTCTTTCTCAAGATAGTTATCACTAAGAATGCCACGGTAATGACGCTTCCAGCTATCCGCATGAAGATGCGCAATGCGCTCGTAGTCCTTATATTCCGCTAATCGTAAATCCATTACGTATTCCTATTTTCTTACATTTTTGCTTCTTTATAGAGTCTCGGTATATTCCACCTTTATAACACTTGTTTCTTGGCAGATTTTATACACCTTAAGCCAGAGCTCACTTTTTAATACTACTCATTATTCAATTAAAAGCAAAATATCCCATCAAGTTCCTTAATCTACACCCAAAGGAATAGTCACATTTGTCTAACTTTAATTTGACTTACATGTGTACGCTGATATTCTGGCGAACAGTTGTTAGCTCAAAGTTAGGGATACATCTGTGACTCAAAACAAACCACCTGTTATCTGGTTGAATACATTAATATTTTCTGCCAGTTTTGTTCTGACTTTTATTGTAATGCCTTGGTATGCATATCATTTTGGACTAGGTTGGGAACATCTAATTTGGGGAGTGATTGCATTTAGTTTTACTAACCTTTCTATTACAGCAGGCTATCATCGTCTCTGGAGCCACAAAACGTACGAAGCTCATCCTATTTTGCGCGCCATTTTTGCGATTGGAGGAGCATTTTCTTTGCAAAATAGTGCATTACATTGGTCTTCTGATCATCGTGTGCATCACAAACATGTCGACAATAACGATAAAGATCCGTACTCAGCCAAGCGGGGTTTTTGGTATTCTCACATTGGGTGGATGTTACGTGATTACAATAAATCAAAGGAAAACGAATATACAAACTGCCGTGACCTAAAGCGCGATAAAATCGTCATGTGGCAGCATAAGTATTATGTTCCACTTGCCCTACTGACTAATATTGGTTTCCCAGTCATGCTCGGACTGATCTACGGTGATATCTGGGGGATGTTATTGGTCGTTGGTGCGGCTCGACTCTTTATGAGTCACCATACGACTTTTTTCATTAACTCCCTCGCACATATTTGGGGTAAGCAAACTTTCACAGACAAAAACACTGCTCGCGATAATGGTGTACTCGCCTTTTTCACATTTGGAGAGGGTTACCATAATTTCCATCATATTTTCGAGAATGACTATCGCAATGGCGTGTATTGGTGGCATTACGACCCAACGAAGTGGTTGATAAAGTCATGTTCTTGGCTAGGACTCACATCTAAGTTGCGCACAACGCCTACATTTAGAATTGAAAAAGCCCGTGCGAGTCAACTTTTGAAGAAAGCAAGAGAAAAGCTAGAATCGAAACCGAACACGCAAACAATCCTCGATCAGCTACAGCACGAGTTTGATACTCTAGTTCATCACATGCAGGAATACTACGAGATGCGCAAAGAAGTACTCGGTGCCAAAACTGCCAGTGTGGTAAAGAAATACGAATGTTCTGTAACGAAAATGAAGTACCAGCAAATTAAAGCAGAGTTCGAACGGCAGCAACGTAGTTGGAACCTTATGGTTCGTCGATACGCATAGTTTATCCTCATTCTTACGATTACTTAGCTTCGCTTCGGCGAAGCTTTTTTGTTGTGAAGAGTGTTTTCCAATAATTGCTTACTGAGTAAAGTCTTTTTCCTATTGTGAATCAATTCACTCTTTATTCATTCACTTTCCTAGTCATATTTTCCTTCCTATAAATAGCTTCAAACCAGCACATAACACTTAGAAAACCAAATTCCAACAATACAATCTAACGAAATTATTTATTAAATTATTATTTGTCTCAGATCATGCAAGCCCCATATTTGTCTCGTGCCACAGCTAAGAATTCTGTAAATTCCTTGTCATAAACTGAAACAGTTTCTTTCTTTTTTACATAACATTCGGAGATCCCTATGTTAGAGCTCTTAATTGGCTTAGTGGTTACCATTGCGGTGGGTTACTTTATTGTCAAAGGCTATAAAGCTGCGGGCGTGTTACTGACAGCTGGTATTGCTTTACTTCTTATGACTGGCGTTTTGGGGCACGACGTGCTGCCGTCAAAAATCACCTCAACTGGTAACATGGTGACAGATGCGCTTGAATACGTGAAATACATGCTTCAATACCGCGGTGGCGGTCTTGGTATGCAAATCATGCTGCTTTGTGGTTTTGCGTCATACATGACTCATATCGGCGCGAACAACGTGGTAGTGAAACAGTTCTCTAAACCGCTTTCTGTCATCAAGTCTCCTTACGTCCTTTTGGTAGCGGCTTACATTGTGGCGTGTTTAATGTCTCTTGCGGTAAGTTCTGCAACAGGCCTTGGCGTACTATTAATGGCGACACTATTCCCTATGATGGTCGCGATGGGCATTTCTCGTCCAGCAGCCGTTGCAGTGTGTGCCTCTCCAGCGGCAATCATTCTTTCTCCTACTTCTGGTGATGTTGTTATCGCAGCAGAAAAGTCTGGTTTAGAGCTTGATGTGTTTGCGGTACAAACTGTGTTGCCTGTTTCTATTTGCGCAATCATCGTCATGGCAGCGGCAGCGTTCTTCTGGAACAAATACTTAGATAAGAAAGAAAATACACCAATGGAAAAAATTGATGCATCAGAGATCAAAGCTGACGCACCAGCGTTTTATGCAGCTCTTCCATTTCTACCTATCATCGGCGTTTTCCTATTCAACGGTCGTACCATTCCAGGACTTAGTCTAGACATCTACACTATTGTGGTTGGTTCGATTTTCCTTGGAGCTCTGATCCATTATGTTGTAAATAAGTTCGATGGTAAGAAATCACTAGAAGATTTAGATTCTTGCTACGCAGGCATGGCTGACGCGTTCAAAGGCGTTGTGATGCTTTTGGTTGCCGCTGGGGTTTTTGCACAAGGTCTGATGTCTATCGGTGCTATCGATAACCTACTTCATCTAGCAGATAATGCTGGTGCAGGCGGCGTTGCTTTAATGCTTATTCTAACTGCATTGACAGTTGCAGCAGCAATTGCAACGGGTTCGGGTAACGCGCCTTTCTATGCGTTCGTGGAGTTAGCACCATCTTTAGCTGCTAAAATGGGATTAAACCCTGCGTTCCTAATTATCCCGATGCTTCAAGCATCAAACCTAGGCCGTACTATCTCACCAGTATCTGGCGTAATCGTTGCGACATCAGGTATGGCAAACATCAGCCCGTTTGAGGTTGTAAAACGCACATCCGTTCCAGTTCTAGCAGGCCTTATCACGGTGATTATTGGTACTATGGTGCTTGTTCCAATGAGTGCCTAACGGTATTGCCACGATCAAACTAAAAGCAATATCCGAACAAAATTACGTTTAATTAAAAACGCCAGCAAATGTGCTGGCGTTTTTTTTATTCTAATGTGTTGATTTACGCTGACTTAAATCGGTCAGGAATCTTAGTGATGCTCTCTCTGTAGCTAAACCATAAGTAGGTAACGGCAAGCGAAAAGAATAAATATGAAAGTGCGAATACGATTGGAGACGTGATTAATTCCGCGGACATTCCCCACATCACACCGACTACGGTTATCGTCAACTTAGAAAGCATACCGCAAATGAGTAGGAATAAAGCAAGCTGTGGAAAGCGCGAGCTGCGAAATGCGAAGAAATAACAGCTACCTACCGCTAAAGAAGCAATAGATAAGCCCAACATAAATGAATGGATGTGGTCTGCTGATGCGATACCAGCGGATACCGAAGCCATGAGTAATAGGAACAGTTTCATAAGTCACCTCACAACAAATCTAAAAAGCATCCCTTCATAAATGAAAACTCATTTTTCACTATATTCTGCGCCTAAAATCAGCAATTACAAGTTACTTTTTTGCTCACTTAATGAACATAAAAGCTAATCAGCTTCAATTATTACAAAAGGTTAACAATTAAAAATTAAGAAACCCTTTGCATCTGATACTTACGACAGTTAGATGATAAATTCGCCATTTTTGTTACAGATGGTTAACATGGAAACATTTTGAAATTTTTTATTTGAAATGTGAACTGTGCACTCAACAGCGTAAAACCTCTCTGTCTTGACTCATCATTCGTTATTAGCGAACAAAAAATATCACTTTTTTACAACGTTCTTACTACATACAAAACCATGAATTCACATCCACTTTTAATGTTGCAAATTATTTTATCAGTAACCGTAAAAAGAGATTCCAATCACATATTTATTGGTTATAATCCGCGCTCATTGCGTTAAACGTTGAAAAACGCAAACTAATTTTGATAAAAAACATCTTTAAACCAACCTTCTTTGCGGCATTGCCAATAAGAGGAAAAACTGAGAATAAAAATGAGCAAGATTGATAAAGCTATGCGCATCCTGTTAGCAGGGTTCTGTATCAACCTTTGTCTTGGCATCCTGTATGCTTGGAGTGTATTCAACAAGGCACTGGTAACTGAATCAGGCTGGAGTGCTGCAGAAGCTTCTGCACCTTACGCAACTGCAACCATCACTTTCTCTATCTGTCTTCTTATTGCAGGCATTCTTCAAGACCGCATGGGCCCTCGAATGATCCTTATCCTAGGTACTGTTCTTACAGGTCTGGGCATGATCGCGTCTGGCTTTGTGAACTCTCCACTAATGTTGAACATTACATTCGGTGTGATCACAGGTGCAGGTATCGGTTTTGGTTACGCATGCCTATCACCTTCTGCGATGAAGTGGTTCCACGCTTCGAAGAAAGGTATGGTTAACGGCATTATTGCGGCAGGTTTCGGTCTAGCGGCTATTTACCTTGCGCCAGTAACTTCTGCGCTAATAGACAGCATGGGCATTCAAACTAGCTTTATGGTTCTTGGTGTTGGTATCCTAGCGATTGCAGTTCCTCTTGCAGCAACCATCAACAACCCACCAGCAGACTACACACCTGCTGAGCCTAAAGTAAAAGAAGGCCAAGCACCTAAAGCGGTGAAAAAGTCAGATGACTTAACTTGGAAAGCAATGTTGAAAACGCCACAGTTCTACTCTCTATGGATCATGTACGCGTTTGCAGCTTCTGTTGGTCTAATGATCATTGGTAACATCACGACAATCGCAAGCGTTCAAGCAAACTTGCCAAACGCGGTTTACCTAGCGTCTATTCTTGCTGTATTCAACTCTGGCGGTCGTGTTGCCGCGGGTATGCTTGCAGATAAAATCGGCGGTGTTCGTACGCTTCTACTCGCGTTCGTTCTACAAGGCGTAAACATGGTGCTGTTCGCGACGTTCGACTCTGAGTTTACACTAATCATCGGTACAGCAATCGCAGCGGTAGGTTACGGTACACTTCTAGCGGTATTCCCTACTCTAACGGCTGAGTTCTACGGTCTGAAAAACTACGGCACTAACTACGGCGTACTTTACACAGCATGGGGTATTGGTGGTGCAATCGGCGCAGCGGTTGTTGGTTTCTCGATGACAAATGGCGACGGCTACACCTTGGCTTACACAATTTCTTCTGCAATGATGGCAGTATGTATCGTACTTGCGTTCATCACTAAGCCATTGTCTGAAGCGAAAGTAGCACAGCTAAAAAACGCATAATTGCGAATTGATTTGATAGCGAAAAGGCTTAACCTATGGGTTAAGCCTTTTTTGTTATCGGTCGTTTATGGAAAGCCCTATCGAACTTGCACCAGACTACTATCTAGAGAACTTCTTCAAGCTGACTCATCACGCAATAACTTGGTACAGCGATTTACTGACCAAGGAAGAACACGCATGGCTTTGCTCGTTTGATTCTTTGAGCAAACACGCCCAGTGCCTTTTGGTGCGTTTATACAGCCGAAAGGGATGTTGGTTTCGAAGTGATAAGCTGAGTTATCAAGAAATACCTTCTATCAATGAAGCACTGGCAGAATTGAGTCAGCATGAGTTTGTAGCCCTTTCCCCACCCCTTTCTCATCAAGAGTTAGCGGCTAATTTACTGACCAAGCCAGAAATCTCCACGCTTTATCCCGAACTGCCGAAATCACTCAAGAAAGACGCCCTTGTCGAACGTTTGAGTAATGCGGAATTTGATCGTACAGAGAAGCTTGAGTTTACGATCGTCAAACTCAATTCAGCTCATATGATCGACGTGTTGCTCACTCTGTTTTTTGCCAACACCCATCAAGACTTAAGTCAGTTTGTGCTTGATGACTTAGGTTTGCATCAGTTCGAGCAATATCAATTGAGTAAAGTGCGCCGTTTCTTTGATTCACGTGAGCAAATAGACCGCTTAATTGAACTGAGCCAGTTGGCCAACCTGTACTGGCAATTTGACCGAAAAGACAAAGCCAATCTCGACTTATTAATTGAGGCAATGCCTCAGCCCGTTAAACACCGTTACGTAGATCGTAAACGCGAGCACATGTTGAATGACATAGCACGTGATTACGAACGGCTTAATGATCTAGAGACCGCCCTGTCTCTATTTGGCCAAACTCAACTCACACCGAGCCGAGAACGACGCGCACGTATCTATGACAAATTAAACCATGATGATTTATTTGGTGACATTGTCACAGATATGCTTAACTCACCGATCGATGTATCTGAGCTCGAAGTTGCACAAAAACTTGAGCAACGGTTAAAACGAAAACAAGGCGAGAAAGTGCCAAGAGTGACGAAGCCAACCTGTACGGAATACCGCCTTGAACTGGATTTATCTCAACAGAGAGTCGAACTCGCCAGCAAAGCGTATTTTGAGTCCTTAGGCTGGACTGTATTTTACGCCGAAAATGCACTGCTTAATGCATTACTTGGTCTCACTTTTTGGGATGCGATTTTTGCTCCTATTGAAGGGGCATTCATTAACGCTTATCAACACCGTCCTTTAGATTTATATCACTCGGATTTTGTTACCAAGCGCCAAGCTTTGATAGACACCGCTTTTGCCGAACTAGAAGCGGGCAACACCCAGATGTTATTGACAAAATACGATGAGAAGTTTGGCATCAGTAATCCATTTGTACATTGGAATTTAATAAGTAAAGAGCTACTCGAAACGGCACTCGATACAATCCCAACTAGCATGTTGGTGGCGCTATTTAAAATACAATTGAGTGACCTAAAGCTTTACCGCAATGGGATGCCTGATCTGATTGCTTTCAAAGAAAACGAGTTCGAGTGGATTGAAGTGAAAGGCCCTGGCGATAAACTCCAGGATAACCAATGGCGTTGGATCAAAGAGTTTACTCGCCTTAATGTCCCGTTTGCGGTGTGTTACGTCGCAGCAACTTAACTTACTCTATATAAAGAGCTTGGTGTTTGTTCACTCAAACCGCCCCTCGGTTATCGCCCCTTGCTCTTTTTTCTAAACATTTTTTCGTTTCTTCACGATCGCTTCACGCTTCTTCACACAAAATGCGCTTCTACTCACTAAGTTGATTTGAAGAGGCAAAATAAAATGAACAAAACCATTCTTGCGTTACTCGTTACCTGCTCAGTTTCGGTATCTGCGGCTCCTTATGTAGGTCTGGAATATGGACTAGGTACCACTGACCATGACTTGGAACCTCACTTTTCATCTGAAAATGTAACACTTAATCCAGAACTTGAGGATGGTATCTTCTCAGGTTTTATCGGTTACTCGTTTAATGACAATTGGGCAATTGAGCTAGGTTACAGCCAGTTTGACCTTGATGACGGCCGTTCTAAGAACCTTGGTATCAAGACAATTGATGGCAAAGATTACCATCATGAAATGGATTGGGATGCCTCTATCACAGCCAAACAAGTCTCGCTAGCACCAGTGTTTAGCTATGCATTAAGTGATAAATGGACAACAAAATTCAAAGCGGGTTTAACTTACACACAATACGACGCCAAGGTTGCTCAACATCAAGAATATGAGCTTGTCGCGAATGACGATGTGGAAATAAGCAACACGCTTTTCCATAGCTCGGAGAAAAGCAACGAGTTAGGCGCAATGTTCTCTGTGGGCGCGGAATACCAAGTGTTGCCAAAGCTCACCATTGGCGCAAACGCTAAATACCAACTAGACAGCTACGCAAACACTGCATCCTTTAATGTAGGCACAACTTATTACTTCTAATATCAGGAGAGGATAATGAAAAGAGTATTGTTAACATCCATGCTTGCCCTACTTTCAAGCTCGGCTTTCGCCGCGTTTAATGGCCCAGAAGTCAGTGCAATCAATACGGTGAAAGAGGCGCGCAACGCAACCGACGACAGCGCTGTAGTGCTAACCGGGCATATTGTTCAATCATTTGGTAACGAGACTTACTTGTTCAAAGACAACACTGGTGAAATCGAAGTAGAGATCGACAACGAAGATTGGATGGGTCAAGAAGTGACACCAAAAGATACCGTAATGATTCGAGGAGAGGTTGACGCAGATTGGACAACTACGCAAATAGACGTTGAGACCATTCAAAAACGTTAAGAAGTTGACTAATACCTCAACACAAATAACACAGCCACATTTTAGTGGCTGTGTTACGCAATAATCATGGAAAACGCTCGTTTAGCTAGTCAAGCAAGGGCAATCTTGCGGTACGACTAATCGTATACTCTTAGGCTGAACATCAAATCTAATGGTTCTCGAATGATAAGGTTCTCCATCTAAATTAAGAGGCAATGGATTCGGGAAGTCTATCTCCAACCAGCTTGCTCTTGTGTACTTCACAAACTCTCCTTTCTCACTCGGGTTATTGATCTCGTCGATTACTTTAGGCAGCTCATGAGGTAAAAATGGGCGCACCAATGTTAGATCCATCAGCCCATCATTAATCATCGCTTTTGGAGCTAACTCTTGCCCACCTCCAGCAAGGCGCCCATTACAAAACGCACCGAGCAACATTTCTCCCTGATACGCACCACCTTCAATCGTTATTGTTCCGTCATATGGTTTAAAGCCAAGTGCTTTTACAACACCAGTTAGCGTGTAAGCTCCGCCGCCAAGAAAGTTTTTGAGTTCAACAGGCGTTTCTGCTGTAACTTCTGCGCCAAACCCTGCTGTTGCCACGTTAATAAAGCAGCGATCGTTCGCTTTGACGCAATCGACCAAAGCGGACTGCCCCTCAACAGCAAGAGATAAAGACGCCTTAATGGAATTAGGTACTTGAATAGCGGTAGCAAAGTCATTGGCGGTACCAAGGGGAATAATGGCTAACTCAGGGCGTTTTTCTTCGTCAATTTGAATAATCGCAGAAGCCGCCTCATTGACGGTCCCATCGCCACCAGCGACAACAATACGTTCAATGCCTTCATCAACCGCTTCTTTCACTAGCCGCGTCATGTCTTGAGATTCCCACGTCACACGCACCTGTACGTCGATGCCTTTTTCTCTCATTTTCATGATTGCATCTCTTAACTCTGGATTCCCAGCTTTTTTTCCGTTAAGGATGGCACGTATTGTCTTTTTCATTGCACTTCCTATTGGTTGATGACTTTTCCTGCTTGCTTAATCTGTGAACGCAACCACTGATGGGCGCTGTCGTTTGTGCGACTAGGATGCCAGATTGTGCAAAGCTCATACATTTGTTCATCAAATGGCATTGATAAAGATTTAACATGATAGGTGTTATTGAACAAGTTGATCATCGACTCTGGCATTAAACCAATGTATTCACTACCACAAATAATTGGGAGCATTTCTAGTACGCCCGAGGCTCGATACTTAATCTTTCTCTTATCCAAGTCGACAATGTCATCGGCGTTTAACAAGCTCTTACGACTCTGCCACTGCGAAACCACTACATGTTCTTCTTCAAAAAATTGTTCAGCCGTAATCTCGTCATTCAGGCGTGGATGCGCTTCGCTACATACCACCACCAAACGCTCCGTAAGTACAGTTTCCAGTTTTAACACCGTTCTTGCTCTTGGTGTGATATCAATGATCAAATCGTATCGTTGTAACCGCAGATCACTTTCAAAATCTTCCGTAAAAAGCGGATGTACTTCTAATGCAACATTTGGCGCCGACACACGGATTTGTTTCATGACTTGAGGTAGCAACTCAAAACTTGCAACGGACACACAGGCAATAGAAAACACTCTATTCGACACTTTAGGGTCAAACTCACTAGAGGCCGATAATGTCGAAGTGAAATTTTGTACTGAAGCAAGAAGAGCAGGATAAATATCCATCGCAAACGAGGTAGGCTCGACACCTTTAACGCAACGATGAAACAATGGATCATCGTAGATATCACGTAGCCTTGCTAGCGCTTTACTCACCGCAGGCTGGGTGATGTTTAAACGAGCCGCCGCCCGAGACAAGTTACGCTCTTCATAGATGGCAGTGAAAATGGGAATAAGATTAAGGTCGGTCGGTTTCATGCTATTAAATTTTTCAAAAGTCACTTTCTCTATTTTAATCTAACAGCATGATCGTTCACGCAGCCAAGTGCAATAAATGGGCGGTATCGCTTGTTTTAATGAGTTTTAACTCAATTTTGACGCACTTCATTCACTACATAAACTGGCACCGTAGTGCAACGTAAAGCTTGACTTAGGCTTTGCCTAGGTAAGGGGTAAGAAACTCGCTGACTTCCTCGCCGCATAAACCAGTTTCTACCTCTATACCTGCTTGTTTTAGAATCTCGATACCTCCACCACTGTTGCGCGGGTCGGGGTCCAATATGGCTACGACGACTTTGCTTATGCCGGATTTGACTAATGTCACCGCGCAAGCTGGCGTGCGACCAACAAACGAACACGGTTCCAGCGTAACGTATGCCGTCACCGATTCTAACGAGCCTTGATACGCATTCAGCGCTTCCACTTCCGCGTGATTGCCACCAATCGCCTGAGTATGACCTTCAGAAACGATTTGATTGTCTTTCACTAACACGCAGCCAACCGGCGGGTTGGGTTGACATTCAGGAAGCGCATTTTTGGACACTTCCAATGCGCGGCGCATAAACTCTTGGCTCATTTGAACTCTATTCTCTAATAAAAACGAGGCGCTATATTAGCGCCCCGTTTTATTCATTGCCATCTCTTCCAATGACTTTGTCCAGTTCTGGTAACGCTCGTGGAATACGGAATTTAAAGCGTTGTTGTTTGGTCTGGATCTTGCGCCACATCGACTTCATTAAATGAGCGCTATTTTCACCATTTTGCATTCGCGACGCACTTTTTTGCCACGATTCACTCGAATCGGCTTTGGTCATTTCCAGCTCTGCCGTATTTAAACGCAATTGTTTGTACAATACGGTCCTTGCTTCAGACCAACGTTTAGCCTTTAACAAACGGTGGAACGTCAACCATGCTGGTGTCGGTCTGTTGCGGTAGTAACGTTTAATGGCTACCAATGAAACAGTCACAAAACCCAACAATACAAGCGTGGAAACAATCCATGCAAAATACGTTTTGATGAAGGATTTCAACGTGTGCTTCGCGGCAAATGTTTTGCCCTCTAACACCACCGTTTCCACTTGCTGAGTCTTACTGTTCCACCAACGGAACTCATAATCTGGCAGGGTTAATTCACCACCTTGTTGAATCACATACACGCTCTCTTCTGTGCGTGTTGACTGGTAATCACCACGAGTTTGCGTATCCGTAAGACGGTGCGGTTGAGGATACGCTTGGTAACGGGTTGTTGATTCTCCTTTCAGCAAGTCTGGTAACAACACAGAAAGTGAATCTTGAGCTGAAATAGTGATTTTACGCGTGATTGCATCCCCAACTTTGAGTGACTCAGTGGAGGTTTCCCACTCTTGCTTTACCTCTACATCTGTTGCAGAAAACCAAGGTGTCTCACCACTCAGCAGGCCCGATGGCAATACGGTTTTGAACTTAATCGGCTGCGTGTAAAGTGTGCCTGACACCTTCTCGCCGTCCGGCGCAGACACCTGAACGCCCACTGCGACAGGTGGAATCACAAAATCACCAGAAGCTTGAGGATACAAAGTCACTTCCCAGCGTTGACGCGACCAAGTTTGTCCCTCTTTTTGCTCAGTAAAGTTGGTTGCTAGTTGATTACGCTGTTTGGCGATAACATTGGGTATTTCAATATTGCCAATTCTCGTACCACCCGTAAACCAACGCGGCGTTGCCACTTCGATGGTTAAAATAACTTGCTCATTGACGCTAAAACTTGGTGTTTTCCTCTTCTCTCCAGCCATTGGTTGTTTACCAACCCACGCTTGTAACTCAACTCCATGCTTTCGTTGAACGTCACGAATATCTTGAGCCAACACACTACTGCTCAGGAGGAAGCCGAAACAGATAACTAACCACAAGGGTAAAGCAAAGTGCGTAAAACGGTGGCTTTTCATCATTGCACCGCCTCCTCTGTATTTTCGTTCGCAGTAGAGGTTGATTCTCCGGTTTCTATTGAACGCAATTGAATCTGAAACTTCGCATTTAAGAAGTATTTAGGATCCGCTTCGACTCGCTTTAACCATTTGTCGGCTAATTCTTGGCTACCTAAGATGTCGTCTGCACTTAACGTTTCTTTAATCATCAACTCCGCTGACGTTTTTTCATCCGCCCCTTCTGCGGTTTGAGGGTTATCGCCTAGCTCGGTTGATGCTTCTTGCTCCGTTCCTGCCTGACTCTCACTCATCCGGTTGATGTCCTCTACAATACCACCAATCACTTTCAAGTTATGCTCAACATCCGGTCTTAGCCTCTCGCTCAACGTTGGCTTGTTGGCTAGGGATTTTAACAAGTCACGTGCAGCCAAATATTCACGCTGACGCGCCAATGCACTCGCCGCATTATAAAGACCGTAATCTCGAACCTCTTCGGACGGGTCGTTTTGCATTTCCAAAAACGCACTGTGCGCGAGCTCAAACTCGCTAGCGTAGTAGTACGCCGTGCCTTTGCGTAATGGATCGACAAAGTGTTTTGCAGCTTCTAAATACGCTTGTTGGTTGAACAAACGCTGTCCTTGTTGGTCTGGCGTCAGCCACAAATCCCACCACCATTGCGCCACCTTGTCGAAGGTCGTCACTTTTTGCACAACTTGTGGCTGCTCGGCTTTAACAGAAATGTTCTCCGCCATTGCACTGGTCGGCATCAACAGTGTACCGCTCACCATCGCAATCACACACCATTGCACTAACCACCCTTTTCTAAACCACAGCATCATGATCAACGCGATTGGAAACAGAAGTTGATAACCCATGTCTTTCCAAGGCATTGAAGATTCGCCATTAAGCTGCATATTGCGCTCAACGTATCGGTTCAGTTGCTCGATATCACTGTTATCGACGGTCACTTCCATTAATCGACCGTTGGTCTGGCTGGCCAGTTTTTGTAGAGAATCCAAATCCATTGGGTTGTTACTCACAATGTCAGCGTTCCCTGTCGCAAGAATTAACAGTTGATAAGGTTTGCCCGAGAAATACGCTTGGTATTGCTCAATCGTGGCAGGATTAACGCCATCACTCACCAACAGAACGGTAGAGCCTGGTTGACCTTGCAATTGTTGGTCAATTAACGGCAAGGCTTTTTCGGCAAGCTTACCTTGCACGGGCATAATTTCTGGCGTAATGGCCGCCAAAAACGGGTCAAATACTTTGCTGTCTTGAGTTATAGGCATCGCGACATGAGCACTGCCCGCGAACACGACTAAACCCGTTTTTCCGCCTTTTCGCGCGGCTAGCAAATCGCGTATTTTCTGTTTGGAACGCTCAAGGCGGCTTGGTGGGAGATCTTTTTGCAGCATCGAGTCGCTGTTATCAAGCACCACAAGCATAGAGGCTTTATCTTCGCCAAAGGGAGAAGATTCTCGTTGCCATGTTGGGCCTGCACAAATCACAATGGCGATGAACACAATCAGCATCAAGAGCTTAAGCGGCAGTTGCTTACGCCAGCCTCGCTCACCTATCGTCAAAGCATTGCGTAAATGTTCGGGCAGAATATCCTTCCAGCTTGGCTTGCTTTCTTCTCGCCAGCGTAACCACACCAAGAAAAACATGGGTACCAAAGCCAGTAACCACAGTGGTCGAATAAAATGAAACTGCGTAAAGAATTGCGTCCAACTAAGAGAATCAAACATCGCTCTCTCCTAATGATGATCGTGTAACAGCCTTTCTTTTGAGTGTTGCGACGCTGAACGCGAGCAAATGCATGATGACCACTAACGCCATCAAGTAATGATGAAGGCTTTGTTTTGGGCGGTATGTAGTGCTTTCGTAAAGTTGAGGTTCCAGTTTGCCAATTTCGTCGTAGGCAGCCGATAGTTCATCACGGTTGAGTGCTTTAAACGCTTCACCGCCGGATTCTTTCGCAATGCGATGAATCGTCTCCATATCCAACGCGGTTTCACCTATCGTTTCCGGATCGCCCATCGCAATGACGTGTACTCTCACGCCTTTGGCTTTCGCCACTTTCGCCGCATCAATCGGTTCAACAAAACTGCCCGTGTCGTTACCATCGGTTAATACAATCGCGACTTTTTCACGGTTTTGGTCTTGTTCTAAAGCACCACGCGACTTATCGCTTTGCTCAAAAACTTTAATCGCTAAGCCAATCGCATCACCAAGATGGGTACTCTGCCCTGCCATTGCCACATCGGTTTGGTTAAGCAGTTCGAGCCACACTTTTTGGTCTGCGGTAAATGGCGTTTGCACGAAAGCAGCATCACCAAAAAGCACCAAGCCTAATCGGTCACCTTTACGAGACTGAACAAACTCCGACAGCACTTCTTTTGCCGCATCAAGACGAGAAATTTTTTCGCCTGTACGTGAGGTGAAATCTGGCTCGGCCATGGAGCCCGAAAGATCCACCACCACCATCACATCGCGACCTAAACTCTCGCGAACTTGAGGCTCGCCTAACACGGTGGGTTTTGCCATCGCACACACCACCAAAAGCCATGAGAGAATTAACGTTGCTCGTTGCCACCAACTCGGGGTCAACTGGCTTGCACCTTCTGATGGCGTCTCGCCAATCGCTTCCACCAGCTGACTAAAAAACGGCACTTTGATCGCCATTTGCTTAGTGCGATATGCAGGCACCAAGTAGTACACCACCAACGGCAAGGGCAAAACCAGAAACCACATTGGGTGAGCAAATTCAAAACCAGACAAACCAGTTATCGATGCAAGAAGATCATTCATGTTGACCTCCCTGATGTGCTTTGCGTTTCAATCGTGGTGATTTCTTTGCCGCGCTTTTTTGAGCATCACCACGGTGTTCACTCACCCAGTTTTTCGCACGAGCAATAAGCGTTACTCGCTCTTCGTTGGTTAGCGTAACGCTTGGGTCGACAATACTTTGTAGCCAGCGCTTTGAAAGCTCATCGTTAAAGACCACAAGCGAGTTTGCTTGAGAATCTTCGGTTTGCGGATACAGCGCATCGAGCTTGCGCAGAAAGGCGGTATCAAACAATTTCGCGTTGCGGCTATCAATATGAATCAGCACTACTTTAAGCACAGAGAACAATACTTTTGGCATGTCTTTGTCGCTCGGGTTGATTTGCGAAATCGCCAGTAGAGCTTCTTTTCGGTAACGATTATGCCACCATTGCCGAGCCAAGCGATATGCGAAATATACCAATGCAATGAACGCAACCGCCGCTAAAATTTTCCAGCCAATAGTTTGCGGGTACCAACTCACGCTAGATGGTACGGCCACATCATGCAGCTCTCTGAGTATGTAGGTACTTGGAGGCGTAGGAAGATCACTCATTTAACGCCCTCCTACCAGTTTTTGAAATTGTTTAATGTGCTCACCTGTCGTATCGAGTTCGATGTGCGGAAGGTGTTTCATCGCCATAAGTTGAGAGAGTGATTGACGCTGTAAGCTAGTTCGAGCTTCAAGCTTTGCGCTCGCAGCTTCTACCTTTGCTTTGCTGTCTAAGTTGAGTTGATACTGCCCATCACCAACCACCCATTTCGATTTTGCCAAATCGTCTGGTAACGTTTGTTCTAATGGGTCGCTGACCATCACTGCGAGAACATCATTGTGCTGTTGTAGCTGTTTAAGATGGTCAAGATGGTGCTCCTCGCAGTCGCTCCAGTCGCTGATAAAAATCAAAGTGGATTGCTTGAGCTTCATGCGTTTAATGAGCTCAATCCATTGACTGAACGTTACTTTTTCGGAATTGCGGGAGTCCACATTGAGCGATTGATTGGCTTTAGCGAGACGCTTAAGCTGCGCCAGAAGATCGTTTTGCGAACGCTGTGCCTTGCTGTGAAACAACGCTTGCTGGGATGCGATGACAAAACCGACTCGGTCGCCATCTTTTAATACTCGCCACCCACACATCGCTGCGATCTCTGCCGCGACAACTGATTTCATTACTTGCGTCGAAGCAAAAAACATTGTGCTTCTCTGGTCGACACACACGATTACGTTGCGATCTTTTTCTTCTGTATAACTGCGTACGTGCGGCTTACCTGTACGCATCGTAACTTTCCAATCAAGGTTACGAATATCGTCACCCAATTGGTAATGGCGCAGCTCTTCGAAGTTCAATCCACGACCGCGAAACAACGAATTGTGTCGGCCAGAGAGTACGCTACCCGCCTTTAGGTGAGGAAGTAAACTGAATGATTCTGCTTGTGCTTGCAGACGTACTAAACGAGCGTAATCGCAGTACAAACGGGGATCCATCCCCTGTGATTTTGGCGCAAGAGTTGGCTTAGCCATAATGCCTCCCACTTACCCAATTTCTACACAATCTAGCAGCTCTTGTACGACTCGTTGATGATCTACCCCATCTGCCAGTGCATCGTAGGTCAAAGAAAAACGGTGGCCCAATACAGACGGAACCATGGCTCGCACATCGTCAGGAGTCACATGGTCACGTCCTTGCATCCACGCATACGCACGAACGCATTTGTCGAGAGCGATGGAAGCACGAGGACTAGAGCCAATCTCAATCCATTTTGCTAAGTTTGAATCGGCATAACGCTCTGGCTTACGAGTCGCCATCACTAACGCAACGATGTAGTTTTCCACTAGGTCTGATACCACGATGTTTGGTAACTGACGACGCGCTTCTAGCACCACGTCTGGCTCGATGTGTTTTGGCGTAATAATTTCGCTGCTGGTTTCCGCACCCAATTCTTCACTGCGCACCAAACGAATGATGTCACGTTCGGCGTCATCTTCTGGATAATCGACGGTAACCTTCATGATAAAGCGGTCCATTTGCGCTTCTGGCAGCGGGTACGTGCCCTCTTGCTCTACTGGGTTTTGCGTTGCAAGCACCATAAATAAGTCTGGCAATACGTGAGTTTTATCGCCTACTGTGATTGTGCCTTCGGCCATGGCTTCAAGCAGTGCCGCTTGTACTTTGGCAGGTGCACGGTTGACCTCATCAGCAAGTACAATGCTGTTAAAAATGGGCCCAGGTTGAAAGTGGAGTTGCGGCTTACCATCCAGCTCTTGATAAACCTCAGTACCCGTCACGTCAGATGGTAAAAGATCCGGCGTAAACTGGATTCGACCAAAACTGGTGTTTAACAAGTTCGCCAACGATTTTACGGAACGTGTTTTTGCCGTTCCCGGTAAACCTTCTAGCAGAATATGCCCATTTGTTAATAACCCGATGACTAAAGCTCGAACCACGTGGCTTTGTCCAATGACGCTTTTTTCTGTTTGTTCGATGAGTTCTTTTATCGCTTGTTGTGCGTGGTTCATAGGATACCTTTTCAATGGTTTAAGCCGTCTTTTCGATAGTTAAGTATAAGAACAAATGAAATAACTTAAGGTTATATTCACTATGTTATCTTTGCGGTTCTTGAGATTGGAGAAGTTGTGCAAGACCAACCAACATCGGTAACGCATAATCAAAGAACATTTTGATTCCCGAACACAAATAGTTTAGACCACTCTCACCATTCGGCGTTTTGATCAAACGGTTTTTTGGGCACTCACCCCAACAATAAGGCAAGTAAGGGCATTGCTTACAATACGTCGGTAATGAATCGCGTTTTGCCATGCCAAAAGTATATTGTCTTGTAGAGAAGGCCATTTCATTCAGTGAGTGTTCATGAATGTTGGCGAGTTTGTATTCTGGATACACATAGTGGTCGCAACTGAACACATCGCCATTGTGCTCAATCGCCAACCCTTTGCCACAAAACTCCGCCGTCACGCAAAGCTGAGACGGTTTCCCCATTACTTGCGCCACCGCGGTTTCAAACAGATTAACCAGCACACGGCCAAGATCGTTATTCACCCACTCTTCAAAGGTCGCCATTAAAAAGCGTCCCCAGTCTTCAGGGTCGACTGACCAATCCGTTACAATCGACATTGGATGCCCCGGTTTAGCCAGATCACTGCCTTTGGTTGGGATCATCTGTTCGTTCCAAAACTGCGGCGCGGTTGTTTGGAAGTTGTTGGCTTCTACCACCGGCGCAAACTGAATATAAGTCACACCCAATTCTTGGGTTAAAAATCGATATACTTCGAGCGGGTATTTCGCATTGTGACGATTCACCGTGACCAACGCGTTGAATTTCACGCCATGCGCTTTGAGCTTATCTACCGCTTTCATCACGAGATCAAACGTTGGCTTACCGCTGCGGGTTTTGCGATATTTGTCGTGCAGCTCTCGTGGTCCATCAATCGACAAGCCAACTAGGAAGTTGTGCTCTTTTAAAAACGCACACCACTCATCGTTTAGCAAAATGCCGTTGGTCTGAAGGTCGTTTTCAATGCGAACGCCTTTCGGCTGATATTTCTTTTGCAAAGCTACGACATTGCGGAAATAGTCCAACCCAAGCAGCGTCGGCTCCCCGCCCTGCCATGAGAATACAATTTCTTCGCCATCCTGACTTTCGATATAGCTTTTCACGAACGCTTCCAGTGTTGCGTCGTCCATTTTTGGCTGCTTTTCTTGGTGCAGTAGATTTTCTTTATGCAGATAAAAGCAGTACTGACAATCGATGTTGCACTTTGCTCCGCCTGGCTTTGCCATCACATGGAATCGACGGTCATACGCGCCCAGAACAGGCGCTTTAGACGCCGTTTTAAGAGGAACAATAGGCATAGTAGTAGAATGGCGAGGGGAAATCTTACTCATACGTTTCTCACTATTACATATACCCAAATAACCTCGTGAGCGCTGTACAGCAAAAGTGAAGCTATTTGGGTATATAGCGCTCCAAAAAGCGCTATATAATCTTAATTTACTTAGAAGACTTAGGTACGAACGAACCTGCTTCCATACGAGGCGGGAATTCTTTGAATGTACCCATCACCTCTTTCACTGTATCCATTGCTGGCATCATTAAGAATGAACGCTCGTACATCCAACGAGAATAACCCATGCCTTGATCGCCTCGTTCAAATGGATCAATGCTCAAGTCAAAGATCAGTGGCACACGAAGTTTAGTGAACGGCTTACGCCATACATCCATACCCGTTTCATTCTCTTGAATCATAAAGTGGAACTTGTACTTTCCTTGGCGCAATGCCACAAGATCGCCGTCGTCGCTCCAGTAAACGAACTCATTTCGTGCGGATTTGTCTGACTTACCCGTTAAATATGGCAGTTGGTTGTAACCGTCTAGGTGAACTTTGTAGTCCATATCGCCAACTTTTTTGCCTTTTAGCAGTTCGTCTTTAACTTTGGTATCACCTGCCGCAGCAACTAGTGTCGGGAAAAAGTCCTCTAATGACATCATGCCGTTGAATGTTTTACCTGCCTCAATTTTTCCAGGCCATTTAATCAACATTGGCACACGGAAACTCCCTTCCCAGCCAGTGTTTTTCTCTGAGCGGAACGGTGTCATCCCTGCATCCGGCCACAAATCAACCATAGGGCCGTTGTCAGTGGTGTAAACAATGATTGTATTGTCATCCACACCTAACTCTTTGATCTTGTTAAGTAGCTGACCGATTTGGTCATCGTGCTGCTTAACACCATCCGCGTAGAAACCGGCACCTGTTTTACCTTGGTATTCTTCAGGAACATGTGTGAAGTTGTGCATGCGAGTGGTGTTAAACCAAGTAAAGAACGGCTTGTCCGCTTTTACTTGTTTTTCTATGAAGCTTTCTGCGGCATCAAGAAACTCACCATCAACATTTTCCATACGCTTACGCGTAAGTGGACCGGTATCTTCGATTTTGCCGTCAGCGGAAGAATGGATAACGCCACGAGGGCCAAATTTCTTCTTGAACTCCGGATCTTTAGGGTAATCCACGTTCTCTGGCTCTTCTTCTGCGTTCAAGTGGTATAGGTTGCCGAAGAATTCATCAAAACCGTGGTTGGTAGGAAGATGCTCGTCTCGGTCACCTAAATGGTTCTTACCAAATTGTCCGGTTGCGTAACCCATTTGCTTAAGCACGGTTGCAATCGTCGGATCTTTTTCCGAGATACCTTCCGGAGCGCCTGGTAAGCCCACTTTTGATAGACCTGTACGTTTTGGCATTTGACCAGTGATGAATGCAGAACGGCCTGCTGTCGAGCTTTGCTGTGCGTAGAAGTTAGTGAACTTCGCACCCTCTTTAGCAATGCTATCGATGTTTGGCGTGTTGTACGCCATCATGCCTTGGTTGTAGGTACTAAGGTTCCAGTAACCAACATCATCACCAAAGATGACAAGAATGTTGGGTTTGTCCGCTGCATGTGCAACTGCAGATGCAGCGCCCAAAGCTAACGTACATGCGTTAAGTACGAGTTTTTTACTGCTCGTTTTGGTCGCATTTTTCATATTATCTCCAAGAGTTCGCTAGTGCGTAAAAAATGGTATTCGCTTTTCAATACCATTGTTGATATAAGATAAAGCACTAATTTCAGGCGATAAATGCAGTCAAAATTAGTTAACCTATAAATTAAATTTATGAGTGACGTTATGGACTTGAATTTGATCCAAACTTTTCTTGTTGTTGCGGAGTTTCAATCTTATACAAAAGCCGCGGAACAATTAGGGCTTACACAACCTGCTGTGAGCGCTGCAATAAAGCGTTTAGAGCAAGTCGTAGATAAGCAGTTATTCGTTAAAAAAGGACGAGGGATCGCACTAACCTCCACCGCTTATCAATTACTGCCGCAATTCCAGCAAGCGGTTAATATTATTGACAATGCGATATCTGATAAAAATCATTTTGAAGTGTGTTGTTCGGAAATTTTGTTGCACATTATGGACCCGATAAAGAACACTATTTTTTATGAATCACCACCCGAAAAATTCCTATTATTTGAGCTGTTAAGACAACAAAAAGTCGATCTAGTAATCGATACGGTGATCACGAAAGATGCAGCGTTTATTATTGAAGATGCCTATGAGGAAGAAGCCGTGGTTATCTGTCGTGAGAACCATCCCCGTGTACACGGCACGCTCACAAAAGAGCAATTTTATGAGGAAACTCACTGTTTATTTTCAGGAAAATGGAACAACATGTCGGGGTTCGAGCAACTAGCAAAGGAAACAATTCAAGAAAGAAAAGTCGACTTGATCACATCTTCGCTAGCGGGCATGGCGCTGTATGTCGCCCAAAGAGACAGTTTAGGGATCGTGTCTCAATCTTTTGCAAACAAGTGGAGCAAAGCGCTCAAACTTCAAATTTTGCCCTGCCCCATTTCGATACGCTCTATCCCTTACAAGTTCGTCTACCATAAGCGAGAGGTAAACAACCCAGCCCACATCGCTCTACGTGAAAAAATCAAAGCCAACTTAACGGCAGCCCACTACGAACCAATTTGTTTATAACTCTTGTCAATTGAAGCGTTAGGCGTTTTCGTCATCAAGCTTTCTACAAACCTGAATAGATAGAATTTTACAGATAAAAAAGAGGCTCATTTTAATGAGCCTCTTTCTATATGTGATACTTCACTTAGCTTTTCCTACTTATTTGGGTTCTCTTTTAGTTTCTCCATCACTTGATCGAGCGAGAAGCTTGCTGCTTTTTGCCTTGGTGGGAACTCTTTAAACGTTTCAAGGAATCTGCCTACGTAAGCTTGCGCAGGAACGAGCATGTAAGCACGGTCTAGCATCCAATCGTAGTAAGTGTTAGAAGTGATATCAGCCACTTCGTAAGGATCCATACGCAAGTTGAAGATCTTAGGAACACGAAGTGTGGTGAATGGTTCAGCCCAAATACGCAACGTACCTTTTGCTCGTTGCTCCATAAAGACCAGCTTCCATTTGTTATAGCGAAGTGCAGTTAAGTCTCCATCATCTGAGAAGTAAAAAATTTCTTCTCGTGGGGCCTTATCCTCTTTACCAGTCAAATATGGTAGGAAGTTATAGCCGTCTAGGTGAACTTTGAATTTCTTACCATTCGCACTATAACCTTTGAGCAATTTCTCTTTGATATTGTCATCACCCGCGGCAGCAACGAACGTTGGCATCCAGTCCATGTGATGCATGATATCATTCGAAACAGAGCCAGCTTTAATTTTACCCGGCCAACGTACCATCGCAGGAACTCGGTACGCACCTTCCCAGTTGGTATTTTTCTCTCCACGGAATGGCGTTGTACCTGCATCTGGCCACGAGTTCATGTGTGGGCCATTATCGGTGGAGTAAAAGACGATTGTGTTGTCTTTAATACCCAAATCATCCACTTTTTTCAGTAGCTGACCTACATGGTTATCATGCTCGACCATACCATCTGCATACTCGCTGATACCTGTTTTTCCAGAGTTCTCTTCTTTCACATGAGTACGGAAGTGCATACGAGTTGCGTTCCACCAGACAAAGAAAGGTTTTTCAGCCTTGACGGCACGATCCATAAAGTCGAGTGCCGCATCTAACGTCTCTTCATCCACGGTTTCCATGCGCTTGCGAGTTAGAGGTCCTGTATCCTCAATTTTGCCATCAGCGTACGAACGGATAACGCCGCGCGGACCGAACTTTTTACGAAACTCAGGATCTTTAGGATAATCGACGTTTTCTGGCTCCTCCTCGGCGTTCAAGTGATAAAGGTTGCCAAAAAATTCATCGAAGCCGTGATTAGTAGGAAGGTGCTCATCTTTATCACCTAAGTGGTTTTTACCAAATTGCCCTGTCATATAGCCCATCGGCTTCAGCATTTCGGCAATGGTTGCGTCCTCTTCCTTCAAGCCAAGATCAGCACCTGGAAGCCCCACTTTACTCAAACCTGTTCTAAGAACGGTTTGGCCCGTAATGAAAGTAGAACGGCCCGCTGTACAAGATTGCTCACCGTAATAGTCAGTGAACATCATGCCTTCTTTGGCGATACTATCTATATTTGGTGTTTTGTACCCCATCAAGCCAAACGTGTAAGCACTGAGATTGGACTGGCCAATATCATCACCCCAAATGACGAGAATATTTGGTTTCTCTGCTGCGATACTGCTACTTGTCGCACCGATTAAAGCGGCGGCAAGAATCGCTAATCGGCGTTTAACGCCATATTTCGCTGTCATATAAACCTCTGTGTGTATTAGAAAAGTGCTTCCTGCAACAGAATGTATAGTTCACAAATAGCGGATAAGCGAATTTACTAAATGAGAATTCTTTCTATCTTTGCCTAACATTACACCGTTATTTGTAGCTAATACGCACTCCAATAGCACTTTAGTTCAGAGCGACATCGCACCATTCATCACTACTGTTAATCTCAAGTATTAAGATTGTCTACGCATATCACAGTGCTCATAAAGTACCTGATTGCTTTTAAATAAATATTAATGATAATACGTTTTACTACTATTAATAATTAAGGTACCCGTGTGCTTGACTCCAAGGTTTCAAATGGAAAAACTTCCCAATGCCAACACAACGGCGTTCACCATAATGATGAGGAGCTATTACTAGATAAGCACACTCACTCTGTGGTACTCAATTACTTGCCAAACAAGAAATCTGTTCAGTTAACAAGCATTCAATTTAAGCTGCTGCAAACTCTCACTCACCATCAAGATCAAGTACTTAGTAAGCCTTTTCTTTACGAAACAGTACTAAAACGTGAATTTACTGAACATGATCGAGCACTCGATATGCACATGAGCAGAATGAGAAAGCGTCTAGTTCACGAAGGCGTTCCAACAGACAGAATTCAGACAGTCCACCGCCAGGGTTACATTTTCAAGCGCTCAGACAATCAACAGAAAAATTAACGCTAATTGGCCCAACTTTTGGTAATTGACCGCTTATTTTGCTTTAATTAATGCAAATTCGAATCACGTAAAATAACTCAATGAATTTGCGCTTAATTTTTACACTTTGCATTGCTACTTTGTTTGCCGGCTGTGCAACCTATGCTGGTCTTAACTATGACCAACTGTTTGGTCCACAGCTCGTGCGTGAACGCACAGTTGACGTGGAAACCCCTCAAGCAAACTTCTTCCAAAGCGAAGTTAAACCCATTATGGATAACCGCTGTGTCGTCTGCCACGCGTGCTACGATGCACCATGTCAGCTTAAGCTCTCTTCTGTTGAAGGCATTGACCGTGGTGCGAGTAAAGCACTGGTATATGAAGGAACAAGACTCACAGCCGCAGCACCAACACGCTTATTCGAAGATGCAGAAACAACCCAAGAGTGGCGCGATGCGGGTTTTCATCCGGTTCTCAACGAACGTGATCAAAGCATGGCAGCCAACATTGACGCAGGCCTTATCGCACGTTTGCTACAGCAAAAAGAGCGCCACCCATTGCCTGACCAAGTCCAGTTAGAAGGCTTTGACTTTTCGATAGACCGAGAGCAAACCTGTCCGACGATTGAAGAATACGAGCAATACGAAAAGGATAACCCGACCTGGGGAATGCCTTTTGGTATGCCAAACCTATCAAACAGTGAATACCACACACTCATGACTTGGTTGGAAAACGGCGCAATAATGAACGTTCACCAACCTGTTAGTGAGAATGAGCAAGCGCAAATAGATAAGTACGAAACATTACTTAACCACTCCGATTTGAAAAATCAGCTGATGGCTAGGTATATATATGAGCATTTGTTTTTATCCCATCTCTACTTTTCGGAACTCGATGAAGATCCCCGATTCTTCACGCTCGTCCGCTCTGCTACACCACCAGGACAGCCCGTCAAACGTATTTCAACGCGTCGCCCGTACGATGATCCAGGGGTTGAACGTGTGTTTTATCGAATTATTCCAGAGCAAGGGACCATAGTAGATAAAACTCACATGCCATTCGCGTTAAACAAGCAACGCATAGAGAACTGGAAAACTTGGTTTATTGATGCTGATTACATGGTTAGTCAGCTACCGAGTTATGAACCAGAAGTTGCTGCAAACCCGATGACATCATTCATCGACCTTCCAGTGAAATCGCGCTTTAAGTTCATGCTAGATAATGCGCAAAATACAATCATGGCATACATCAAAGGCCCAGTTTGTCGTGGCCAACTGGCATTGAATGTTATCAATGATCGCTTTTGGGTGTTTTTCCTTGATCCAGATAAAGCAGACATCCCAGAAGTAAATGAGTTTTACCGATCTCAGGCTGATAATCTAAAACTACCGGCAGAACAAGAGAGTAACACGCTACCTGTTACCAACTGGGTCAAGTACGCGCGTCAGCAAGCTCGCTACCTAGAGGCTAAATCTGAGTTCACTAATAACTGGTTTAAAGAGGGTGAAAACCTATCCACCGATGTAATTTGGGACGGTAATGGCACCAACCATAATGCGGCATTAACGATATTCCGCCATTTTGATAGTGCTTCTGTTGTTCAAGGGTTAGTTGGTGAGCAGCCTAAAACAGTGTGGATTCTTGACTACGCGTTACTAGAGCGTATCCACTATTTGCTTGTTGCTGGGTTTGACGTTTACGGTAACTTCGGCCATCAGCTCATGACACGAATGTTTATGGACTTCTTGCGTCTAGAAGGCGAAAGTAACTTTATCTCGTTGTTACCCGCCGATATGCGCCATGAACTGCAATCTAGCTGGTATAAAGATCAAAGCCCGCAGTTGAGTGACTTTTTACAACGAAATGTGAAGCCGTTTAACCAACCAACCAGCGTTCAGTATAAGAGTGACGATCCAAAAACGGAGTTGGTGGAGTTGTTGAGCGAACATGTTTCAGATGTGCTTCTGCCTCGCTACGAAATTCAAGACACGGCTCTTTCTGCGAGTAGTGAAAAGCAACTAAAACGTATTGACCACGTTCGTGGTGAAGGCCTAAAAACCGTTCCGCAAATCACTATGCTTATGGTGAGAAGTCAATCAGGGGAAGATGAACTGTTCACCTTACTTCACAACAATGCACACACAAACATCTCTAGCTTGTTTGATGAAGAAAGTAACCGTGACTTTGCTAACGATGATATGACCATTGTACGCGGCGTTGTGGGAAGCTACCCTGCGGCATTTTTCTCGATCAACGAAAACCAAGTAAAAGATTTTGTCGATCAATTTAGTGCCATCCAAAACGAGTCCGATTACGTTAAGTTATTGGATAATTTTGCGATTCGTAGAAGCTCAGAAAAATTCTGGTCATTTAGCGATCGTTTACATAATTGGTACCGTACAAAACAACCGATCGAATTTGGATTACTTGACTATAATCGTTTTGAGAATCGATGATGATTTAAGGGGGTTCTCATGGGTATCCGAGATAACATTGCCGCTCTTGAACAACAGATTTACGTTGCTTGTTCTGAGGGAGACTACGAAACGGTCAATATGCTTGAGCATCAACTCGAATACTTGCGTGGCAAAGTGGAACATCCTTTTGATGATGACCCTTATGCCCTAGACACTCGATTCGAGTGGGAAGATGACATGACCGAATAGAAAAAACCTCCGGAAAGCCGGAGGTTTTTTTATTTTCAATGCTCGATGGATTACTTCGCCATTAACTCATCCAGAGCTTGAATTGATGCAGACACTTGAGAAACTAAATCATCTTTAGTCGCATTATAGGTATCTAAAGGTTGAGCCGCGGCTTCAATTGCTTGGCAAGCGTTCATTAGCGCAGTTAGTCCTAAACTTCCTGCACTGCCCTTTAATTTATGGGCAAGGTTCTTTACTTCTTTACTATCATTGTCCTCAGCAGACGCTTGCAGTTTGCTTAATACATCAGTGCTGGTGGATCTAAACAGATTAATAATGTGCAACATCTTATCTCTGCCCAAGATTTTCATATCGGACTCAATCACGCTCGGATTAATGATGACCACATCGGGTTCCTTTTTTTGGGGTGCTTGAACGACCTTTGATTGTAGCTCTTGTTCTTGAGGTGAAATTTGATCAAACGGGGTACAGTCGGCATTTTGTGGCAACAACAACGGCTTTCCGTCTAGCGCATCCTGAATCAATGCCGCGAGTGCCTCTTTTGCTAATGGCTTAGGCAAGTATCCGTCAAAACCAGCGGCTAGATAGCGCTCAACTTCTTCCGCAAAAACGTGTGCAGACACTGCAATCATTGGCGTGACGGCAAGCGCTTTATTGGCCGGCTTATTACACTCAATCCGCTTTAAGCGTTGGATCAACTCAGTTCCATCACAATCAGGGAGGTTGATGTCGACCAAAGCGATATCAAAATCTTGTGTGCTGATCAGTTGCTCTGCTTGTGAGCCGTTTTCTGCCATCACGACTTGATGCCCCATGCTTTCTAGAAAGCCTTCCGCGACCACTCGGTTGACTTCATTATCTTCTACTAGCAAGACCTTTGCTTTCACTTTGCAACGTGCGGTTGCCACGGTTCCTGTTTCAACAGGTTCGCTTTCCTCTAACGGAATAGAGAACCAGAATCGGCTACCATTTCCCTCTTCGGAATCGACTTCTAAAACACCGCCCATCGCTTCAATGATTCGCTTACTGATGGCAAGTCCAAGCCCCGTACCTCCAGTTTGGCTCATCCCACCTTCAGCTTGCGTGAAGGCATCAAACAACGTTCTCTGATATTTTTTGGCAATTCCTATTCCAGTGTCTGATACTTCAAACAGGACTTGCGACTCGTCCTCAGGGTTCAGGCTAACGTAGATATCAATTTCTCCTTCGTCAGTGAACTTAATCGCGTTACCAACAAGATTGTTCAGCACCTGACTGATTCTGGTGACATCCCCTTTCCAGTAGCGACTAACATCACTTTCAATATGGTAGGAGAACAGTAGCTTCTTCTCTTGTGCTCGACTGTTCATTAACTGGAAAGTGTCCTCCACCATTTGGTGTAAATCAAAGCCCATGTGACGAATTTCTAAATGCCCCGCTTCAATCTTGGAGTAATCCAGTACATCATTAAGGATCGCGAGCAACGTTTTACCACTACGATTAATGATTTCCGCATAACGCTTTTGAATTGGGTTGAGGCCTGAGTCAATCAACAAGCGTGCTGTCCCCAACACTCCGTTCATTGGCGTTCTTATCTCATGGCTCATCGTCGCCAAGAATGCCGATTTTGCTCGGCTCGCTTGCTCTGCTTGCTTGCGAGCTTTAGCGTGATTCAAAACCTCTTCATTCAAACGGCGATTGGCTTGTTTTAACTGCGAAGTGCGTTGCTCAACAAGCTCTTCTAAATGCTCTTTATGCTCCTCAAGCTCTCGCTTGGCTTGAGCTTCACCCTCTGCTACCACTTTTAGTGCTTGCGCGGTATTACGAGCCGTGATGATGGCCTGCCCCATATGCGCCAACTCATCTTTGCCTTTCACTTCCAACTCAACCGCTAAGTTACCCTGTGCCACAGACAGCAACGCAGCGGAATATTCCGCTAACCGCTTCACAACAGAAAGGTACACCACACGCCATAAAATCAGCACCAATACAATCAAACCAACAATTGAAATAACGGTTAGAGACCACTGAGCGAATTTCAATGTGCTGGTCAATTGGTCTACAGCGACCGTAGTGGTTTTGTTTGAATCATCAACCAATTTGTTGACCGTGCCATTAAGCTCTGAGAACAACTCTAATGTCTTTTGCATCAGTTGTTGTGACTGTTCGTTATTCTCGTATTGCTGCATCAGTATAGAAAATACGACCTGACGCTTACCAAGCTCTATGAGCAGTTGGCTCATTTGCTTAGAGCGCGTAGGATCTTCCACAGCGAGTACACGGCGTTGCATGATTTTGAGGTTGCTATCGAAATCACTTTGAACCTGTTGAATTCGCTCAATATTCGTTAATGTCCGAGCCTCTTCAATCTGATTCAACATTTTAAAAGCCAACAAGTGCAGTTCATGCAATCGCTCAGTCAGATCAAGATCGACCTCCACCAGTGCATCTAGCGCCTGATAAACTTGCGATTTTTTATTCGATTCTAATAAGTCATAAATATGCGTGACGTTAGCAACAGCAATGGTGCTTGTATTCTGAACTTGCGTACGAGTTAGTTGTTCTAGCTCTTCACTGAGCAGACGCATTTCTTCAACACGAGTATCTATCTCTTTTGCAAGCCACAGCTTTTTTTCAACCGAAACACCGAGTTCTGCCAAATTGTCGATAACGTTCTGGACGTTATTCTCTAAAGCTTCTAACAATTGAGAATCGAACGACTCACTCCCGAGCTCCTTGATGTGAGTGAGTAAAGACTCGAGCTGTTCGAACAGCACTCGCCCTGACTCCTTTCTTTCCTGCTCGTTTCTTGCGTTCGACAACATTTGTACAGACGAAATAATACGAGTACTCAACTCAGAGACTTGTCTCGCCTCAATCATGGCGGGAATCGCAGAATCCACGACATTTCTTTCGGTTTTGGCAACCAAAGAAAATCCAGACACACCAATAAGTGCCGATAATATGACCAGTATTGCCATCGCAATGAAAGACAACAAAAGTTTACGACCGATGCTTGCAGTTGCTAGCAGCATATTTTCATGACCTTAATGTTCGTGTTCAGCGACATATTACGTTATATTTTGCAGTGTTTACTTAATCTATGCCAACGAACTTCATTTCATGGTTAAAAATCAACACTCATTTCGCACATTTTTCAAACATTCTGCAGCCACTTTAACCCTAGTTGCTTCTTTGCCAGCGGTTGCCGCAGAGAAAATATGTGCAATATACCCTCACCTAAAGGATTCATACTGGTTGTCAGTAAACTATGGAATGGTGTCCGAAGCGAAAAGAGAAGGTGTCGAGCTACGAGTCCTTGAAGCGGGCGGCTACCCAAACAAAACCCGTCAAGAACAACAACTCGCACTGTGTAACCAATGGGGAGCAGATGCGGTTATCCTTGGGACCGTGGACCCACAGGCTTACGAGCATTCACTTAAAAATTGGGTGGGGAATACTCCCGTTTTTGCTACTGTGAACCAACTCGACTTGGATGAAGAACAAAGTGAGTTGCTAAAAGGGACTGTCGGTGTTGACTGGCATTGGATGGGATACGAAGCGGGTCAATATTTGGCCGCTCGCCATCCAAAGGGGTCAGGAAAAACCAACATTGCCTTACTTTTGGGGCCGCGAACTCGTGGTGGTACGAAACCCGTTACTGCCGGATTTTATGAAGCGATACAAGGAAGTGATATCAACATTGTTGACTCATTTTGGGCAGACAACGACAAGGAGTTACAACGTAACCTAGTTCAACGTGTGATCGATATGGGAAATATAGATTACATTGTTGGCAGTGCAGTGGCGATTGAAGCGGCCATCAGTGAGCTGCGCAGTGCCGGCAAAGCTGAGGAGATCGGTTTAGTTTCTGTGTACTTAAGTCATGGTGTATATCGAGGCCTGTTACGTAACAAAGTACTCTTCGCACCAACAGATAAAATGGTGCAGCAAGGTCGGCTTTCCGTGATGCAAGCAACGCATTACTTAAGAGGTGAAGCTTATGACAAACATGCCTCACCAACCATCAAACCACTGACTCCGAAGACGCTTCATGACGACACGATCGAAGAATCGTTATCTCCGTCAGAATATAGGCCGACATTCCGTGTTAAGGCTGTTGATTGAAAGACCAAAAACGTGTTCTATTGAGTCACAACAATTTTAAAATCATACAAACGGAAACATCTTGATGCAAAAAACCATTCGTACCATGCCAACCCATAAACATGTGGCTTTGGTTGCTCACGACAACTGCAAACCTGAGCTACTTCGCTGGGTAAAAGAAAACAAAGAAAAGCTACAGAGTCACTTCCTTTACGCAACTGGCACGACAGGACACATGCTGAGTAAAGAAACTGGACTTGCGATCAAGAGCATGATCAGTGGTCCGATGGGCGGTGATCAACAACTAGGCGCTCTCATTTCAGAAGGCAAAATCGACGTTCTCGTTTTCTTTTGGGATCCACTGAATGCCGTACCTCACGACCCAGATGTTAAAGCGCTTCTTCGTATTGCTAGTGTTTGGAATATTCCTGTAGCAACGAACCGAGCCACCGCTAAGTTCCTGTTTAACTCCCCTCTTCTTGAGCAAGAAGTAGACATCGAAGTACCGGATTACGAAGCCTATCTTGCTGAGCGCATGTAAGCTTTGATGCCAACCAAATAAAGCAAGGGCGATACCAAGTATCGCCCTTGCTGTTTTTAACATTCTAAACGTTGCATTTAACGGGAAGTCACGATGGGATAGTCACCATTAACGAGCTCTTGAACGAATGCAGATCCCGCGCCAGTATGCGTGATCCAAACCTTCTCTTTCGCACGTGTAATCGCCACGTAAAATAGCCTGCGCTCTTCTGCGTAAGGGAATTTGTCTTTGGATTCCGTCAACGCACCATCAATGTGAATTTGCTTCTTCTTAGCGGGGAATTGCCCCTCATCCACAGAAAGAATAATCACAAAGTCAGCTTCGCGTCCTTTACTCGCATGGCAAGTCATAAAGCGAATATCGAGATTAGGGAAACGTCGCAACCAATCGTCGAACAAATCGGGCTTATGATAATGGTTACGTCCTAGCAATAAAACTGACTTGGTTTGCTTGGCTTGCTGATTCAAGTGATCCAAGATCTTTTCCACTTGATTGCTCGGCGCGGTATGTACGCTCTTCTGCTTGCGTTGTTTGTGGCTGTTTAGTGTTTTCGGCAACTGCGATGGGTTTTGCTGCACGAATGTATTCGCTACATCACCAATCTGATTGTTGAAACGATAAGTTGTATCTAAGTGATGAACGGTAGAGTGAGCAAAGCGTTCTTTAAAGCCAGTGATAAGATCGACATCCGCTCCTGCAAACTGATAGATCGCTTGCCAATCGTCGCCAACAGCAAATAACGTGGCACCTGCTTGTTTCTGAGTGGATTCACACAGTGCTTCAATCAATGCCAGACGATCTGGAGAGATATCTTGATACTCATCGACCATAATAAAGCGCCATGGCGAGACAAACTTCCCTTTATTCACATAATCTGTCGCACGACTGATCATGGTTGGGAAATCCACTTGGTTGCTTTCTTTAAGCATTTTCTGCCACGCTGTAAAACATGGCCAGCATAAGGCGAGTTCACTATTTAAACGCGTATAGTCTTGGTGGTTTACGAGCTTTTCTTGTACTTGCTTTTTGGTCAACCCTACCGCCGCTAAATGAGACAGCTGCGAATCTAGCCAAGCGATCAGTTTTGGATTTTCTGAATGGCTTCCTAACTCATCATCCCCTTTTAGGTACGCAATCGGCCATTTGTCTAAATGTTTTTGCCAACGTTTAAAGTTGGTGGGTGTCATCCAATGTTTTTTCAACCAGTCTACACACCATGCTGTTCGTTGATTTTCGTCCAACGCTAAAGGACTAATTTCGACAGGTTGCTCTTCGACTTGTTTAAGAATATACAAACCCAACTGATGGAATGTGTTTACGCGCACACCGTCTGCCGCCATGCCCACTTTATCTACTAAGCGTTCTTTCATTTCAGTCGCCGCATCACGACCGAACGCTAACATGAGAAGCTCTTCTGCTTGAGCTTGATGGCTTTGCAACAAATAGGCAACTCGTGCGGTTAAAACGCTGGTTTTGCCCGAGCCGGCCCCAGCAAGAACTAAGTTGTGGTCGTCGTTGAGCAATACCGCATATTGCTGGGATAAATTCAAAGGAGAGGATTCAATTTGATTAAACAGCACTTCCCAATTTGGACGTTCTGCTTCTAGCCAATCGCGATTACGCTCACCAAGCGCCTCAGAGGTATCAATGAGCCAAGGCTCTATTTGCGACATACGATTCGGCATTCGCATTTTGGCTTCTTCTAGGGTGGTTTTCATCTCGCTTAACTCTTGGTTAAGGCTTTCAACCCAGGAGACCACTTGAGAATGCGATAAGTAAGCAGGCAAGTGCTTTAGTTTGTAAAGCTCTTCTTCCCACTTAGGTAGATACTCAGCCAGTTTTCGGCACTGAGTGTTGTGCCACTCTTGATATTGACGAACGGCCTCAAGCGCGAACTTTCGGCATTGTGGCCACGGTAAACCTTGGACTAGCCAGCTTTGTTGTTTGCCTTCGTGTTCATGAGCAAAAAACTGTAAAGAGCTCCATAATAACCCACGCTTTACGCTAACTTTGCCATTCCAGATCGTAAAAGGAATATGTTCTTCACTGCCTATCGAGCTTAATAAAACACTGTTCTCTTTTATTTCGACGTGATGGTACTCATTTTGAATAAAAAACTGTGCTTTGCTAGTGGCAGTAAGCTGCATGAAACGTGCGCCTTTTAGTTTAGAAGTTGTCGATTTATATCATTTTAAGGCGCTAAATTGTAGCAACGGCGAGCTCCTAAGTAAGCTTCTTCTTCTATTCTTTAATAAAATTCACATTACTGTCGATTTAATAACCTAAAGCTGAGGTTATTTGAAGCTGGCTTTACAATCCTCAATACATGACCTGGCAGCTTTAATATAAGTCAATGACATCCCTGCTGATTTTATCAGCAACCACGAATTTTTCTTAAAGTAAATCATAAACGCGCTATAGTGGGTCTGGTAGTATTCCCCCTGTTCTTCATCGGAAACATAAGGCGCATTGTGCAAGCAACTTCTAAATTTCGGCTATATTGGGCAAACAAGACGATAAATTACAGCGTTCTTATCCTCATTACCTTACTGGGTGTGGTTATCCCAACTTGGTACTTCGAGCAAAACACGCTGATAACGCCATTAATATTAGGCGTTATTGCTGCTGCTTTGGCTGAAAGTGATGACAGTTTCACTGGACGCATCAAGGCTCTGATTCTCACCTTTCTCTGTTTTGCGCTTGCTGCTTTTTCAATTGAAATCTTGTTCGATACCCCATGGGCTTTTGCGTTGGGATTATTTATCTCAACCTTCGGCTTCATCATTCTTGGAGCGATAGGTCCTAAGTACGCGAGTATTGCTTTTGGTTCGTTGCTGATCGCTATTTATACTATGCTTGGCGCACATGAAAGCACCAACATTTGGTTTCAGCCACTACTGCTTTTGACTGGTGCCGCCTGGTATTACTTCATGTCCATGATTTGGCAGATATTTTGGCCTCTTCAACCGGTGCAACAAAGCTTAGCCAATGTGTTCTTCCAAATGGCGAATTATCTTGATGCGAAAGCCAAGCTTTTTCACCCTGCGACCAACTTGACGCCACAACCGCTACGGATTGAAGCTGCAAAATGCAATGCTGCCACGGTTACGGCACTAAACGCTTGTAAAACCACATTACTTAACCGATCGAAACGGGGTCACATTGATGGGCCTAGTGACCGATTTTTAAATATTTATTTCATCGCTCAAGACATTCACGAACGCGTCAGTTCTAGCCATTATCGCTATCAGGATTTAGCGACCGAATTTGAACGTTCTGATGTGCTGTTTCGTTTTAAATATCTTTTGGAGTCTCAAGCCCAAGCGTGTCGTGATATTGCACTAGCCATTCAGCTAGGAAATGAATACTCCCATACCGATCAATCTATTCTGGCATTAGCTGAAGTACAGAACTCTCTTGCTTATCTAGAAGAACAAAAGCAAGGGCACTGGAAACGTCTGCTGATGCAGTTAACATATTTATTCAATAACTTAGCGACGGTAGAAAAACAACTTAATAACATTAACAACCCAGATGTCGAAGGCCTAGAAGAAGATACCCTCGCCGATACCAACCCACACACGCTAAAGGCGATGTGGCAGCGTATATCAGCAAATTTACACAAAGATTCGATGCTGTTTCGGCATGCATTACGTATGTCAATTGCCTTAACGATTGGCTATGGAATCATTCAAATATTCAACATCGACCGAGGTTACTGGATACTCTTAACCACTTTATTCGTATGCCAACCGAACTACAGTGCCACTCGCCAAAAATTGACGGCGCGAGTAATAGGTACATTAGCTGGTTTGTTGATTGGTGTACCTTTGCTGACTTTTTTCCCTTCTCAAGAAAGCCAGTTAGTATTTATCGTTATCTCTGGTGTGATGTTTTTCGCCTTCCGGATGAACAACTATGGGTACGCGACTGGTTTTATTACACTGCTCGTCCTCTTCTTATTTAATCAGCTAGGTGAAGGTTACGCAGTTGTCCTTCCTCGACTAGCAGATACCCTCATCGGGTGTGTGCTTGCAGTAGGAGCTGTATTAGTTATTTTGCCCGACTGGCAGTCGAGAAGGCTTCACAAAGTTATGTCGGATGCGATAGAGGCGAACAAGCAGTATCTCGATCAGATCATTGGTCAGTATAGAATCGGCAAGAAAGACAATTTGAGCTACCGTATCGCTCGCCGCCAGGCCCACAATAATGATGCCTCACTCTCTTCTGCGATTAGTACGATGCTGGCGGAGCCTGGCAAATATCGCGCAGCTGTTGATGAAAGTTTTCGCTTCCTAACGTTAAATCACGCAATGTTGAACTATATTTCTGCATTAGGCGCGCACAGAACTCGCATCGAAGATGAGTCAATTCATAAACTCGTTTTAGATGCTCACCGTTGTATTCATCAGCATCTGGATGTACTTCATAAACAGCTTCACCAGCATTGTGAGGAGTGTGACCTATCTAATATTGATGATGCTGGACTCGAGCAACGCTTAAACGAATGGCGCGATGAAGACGACAGCTCTGCCCGCATGGTATTGCAGCAACTTCATCTTATCTATCGCATGCTCCCAGAGCTTCATTCACTTGCTAGTAAGTTTGCCGTCAGGGTAAGTTAGTAACATTCAAACCATATGTAAGAGGGAAGCGCTATATCGCTTCCCTTTTTCTTTTTACGTTTCCATCTACCCCAAAGTGGGTAATTATGTACCTTCTTAGGAAAAATCTGACGTATCACTTAACACACCTTGACAATATTCGGACAAAAAGCAATCGATCAAATTCTAATCTATTTTGGTTGAATAAATATGTTGTATCCAAAGGATGAAGAATTTCGGGCAACGACGGATAAACCGAATCACGACGAAGGTATTGAGATGAACGCACAACAATTTAATGAACTTAAGCAAAAGCTCAGTGATTTAACGGCAAGTCAGTTAAAGTCATTACAAGGTGAGATCAGCGTGAAACTAAATAAAGCGCAAAAACCGGTTCTATCTGGTGAAGAAAGAGAAATGCTTGCCAAACTGTTTGCCTAATCAAGTCACTGATATAAAACACTTGAACGTTTTATAAACTCCACCTATGCTCTCACTATCATAATGTTGGGAGTAGTGATATGCCTGTATCGGGAATTCAACCTGGATACCACATCGTTCAGATGTCACAACAAATGGCCGAGAAAGCTGCACATGGCATTAGCAATAATGTAAGTAAGGTAAAAGAAGAGCTTTCTGATCACAACATCGATTTAGCTGCGGTTGCGGATGTCGCAATAACAGCCTCAACACCTAGCCTTCCCTCTCAAAAAGTTGAATCTCTCATCAACCTCGCACAAGCCGCTGGTTATAACCGAGTTGGCGCGTCTGTCATAGAGAAAAACAATGAAATCATTGGCAGCTTGCTAGACATCCACGTTTAGGCGATTTAACGTCAAATTATCGCTATTTTAATTTCCAACTATCACTGTAACGTCGTAACAAGATAACCCCTTTGCTTCGTTCTTGCTTTCTATTTCGATTCAAATATCTCCTGTTTAAAATCAAGCGTTCCCGAAAAAAATGGGCGGCTTATCAGAGCCGCCCATTTTTGTGTTATATACAGGTTTATCCGTTATCAATAACACCGTTGTTCAGCAATGACTCTACAATCTCATTGGAGCTGAGACCGTTGAAGTCGATTGAAGTACCTAAGTTTTCCACGACAATAGTCTGTTGAACATTTGCATCCGTCGTAATGTTCAGAGAAACACTTTCCGTCGATGCATCGTAGTCTGCCGAAATGTGACCAAGCAGATCATCCATGTCGATCATTGAGTTATTGAGATCAGAGATAACTTCACGTAAATCGATACTGTCTTCGTTAACAGTGAAGTCAGTAATGGTATCCACTGCCCCTTCATCAACGGAATCTACCGTCCACTTGAAGATATCGCTGCCGTCTCCACCCGTTAAGATATCTGAGCCTAAGCCACCGATAAGCACGTCATCACCATCACCACCCAGAATAACGTCGTCACCGTCTCCACCAATCAAGTTGGTACCTGTGTCTCCGCCGACTAAATAGCTGTCGTCCACTGCGGTTGACTGGTCAATATCGTCGCTATCACTACTCACATCCAAACTAATTTGGACAGGTGAAGACTGCGCTTCATCGCCATTAGATTCCGTTGATATCGCCGTAAGCGAAATATCGTAAGAACCGACATCAATACCACTGTTAGTATCTGTTGCGACAATTTCTAGCGTATCAATTTCATCGCTTGGTACTGTCCAAGTGGTACCATCGAAGCTAATGCCTGATGGAGAAACGCCACTTGTTACCTCAGCACTAGCTGGTACGCCCGTTAGCTCCAAAGACAGCACCTCGTCAATATCAGTAAGCGCCGCCATGATTCCGACAATCGCTAAACCTTGACTGCTCGCGGTTTGGCTAGCCGCAATTTGACGAATGTAATTAAACTGAGGATTGATACTCAATGTAGGTGCATCAGCTACAGGTGTCACATTGATAGTGAAGTCTTGATTCGCTTCCAATGCGGTACCCGATGCATTTTCGAAGTACACGCCGTTGTCTTCGACTTTCACCGATAAAGTGATTGAAGCTGCGTTGACATCTCCTGCATCCACAAATACACCCTCAGAAGCGTCTGTTGCTCCAAGAACGGAGTTAATATTATCTGGTGTGCCCATTAGGGTGATTTCACCAGCCATCCCCGCCCCAACAGTCACACCACTACCTGCTGGCGGCTCGACACGAAGGTCGCCCTCGGTAACTGTAAGAGTCACGGTCATGCTTTCATTTGCTTGTGCGCCCGCAAAGTCGACGTCACTCACACTAATACCCGTTACTTTCTGGCCATCAGCTTCATTGATCGTATCCGTTACCGAAGTTGCAGTGATTTCAGGTGCGTCATTGGTCGATTCAACATTCAACACTGCTGTGCCCGCGATTGTAATTGGGTCTGGAGCGCCGTTAGTGGTTCCGTCATCTGTGATTTCATAAGTGAAATTAACGTCACCAAAGAAATCTGCTGCGGGTTCAAACGTCCACTCTGTCGCACTCACTTGAGTCAGCGTGCCGGAAGCTGGATCCACTAACACAACATTATCGACGGTCAAGTTGTCTGACTCAGGATCACTTGCGTTGCTCAGCAACTCAGTAGCCGTAATAGTTACCGAACCACCATCTTCTTCGGTACTACTCAACGTTACCTCTGATGTTACCGGTGCATCGTTCACCTCAGTGACTTCGAAGGTCGCCGTTCCTGACACCGTTTGAGGATCTGAAACACCGTTCGTTGTACCGTTGTCGGTAATGTCGTAGGTTAGATCGACCTTGCCGTTGTAGCCAGGCGCAGGAGTAAACGACCATGTACCTGTTACGTTGTCGAAATCCAATGTGCCGCTGCTTGGATCAACCAACTGGACATTGCTCACCATCAAGGTGTCGTTTTCAATATCAGACGCATTCGCCAACAAATCAGCTTGGGTAATATCAACCGCCGTACTGTCTTCTGCGATATCAGAAAGTGTCACTTCAGACGTCGTTGGAGCATCATTGACTTCCGTTACGTTGAACGATGCGCTGCCGTTAACCGATTTAGGATCGGATGCACCATTTGTCGTGCCATCATCTGTAATGGTGTACGTGATTTCAACTGGACCGTTGTAATCTGGTGCTGGGGTAAATTCCCACTCTCCCGTGCCACTGTTGAAAGTAATGCTGCCCGAATTCGGATCCGTTAACTGAACATTGCTAACCGTGAGATTATCGTTCTCTACGTCTGTCGCATTCGCAATAAGATTCGCTTCAGAGATGGAGAACACACCACTGTCTTCTTCAATATCCGGTAGCGTCACTGGCGTAGTTTCTGGGGTATCATTCACCGCTGTCACTTCAATATTGAAGCTGCTGCTGTTGGTATTTAGGGTGTCATCTACCCCACCAATTACGATACCTTCATTACCTTGGTCATCGACTGTCACGTCCACCTGAACGTCACCAAAGAAGTTCAGGTCTGGATTAAACTCAATCAGACCGTCTGCAATGGCATTGTTTAGATCGGCCACTGTGCCTTTCAGTTCAACGGAGTCCGTACCATCACCGCTCACGGTTAGGTTGTAAGTAGTGATGAGCGTTGGATTAAGCTCCAAGATACCGCTGTCGACGTTCACATTGAGTACGTATTCAGCATTCGGATCATCGAGTACGGCATCAATATCGGTAATGCTGAAACCATCAAGCAGCAATGGCGTATCTTCTGGTGTTTCCACATCCACGGTGTTGACGAACTCTGGACGATCGTTCACTGCTTCAACATCAACAGTGACATCAAACTCCTCTGCGGAGCCCAAGCTTTGACTGCCATCGAGTCCAGTATCAACGGCTTGCACTTTGAAATGCAGCGAACCATCCCATGAGTTATCGTTGCGATCCCCAGAATTAAACACCACTTGATCCAAGTCTTGAGCATTGATTTCTAAGACAAAAATGCCGCCGCCTTGGTCAGTAAACACTGTCCCATCAGGTAATGAAACACTCGCCCCATCAGGGACATTGGAGACCTCAACTCTCAGCGTCTCTGGATCATTTTCCTGGTAGTTTGCACCATCTCCGATGGACTCTTTGTTATCAACCACTAACGCATTTACATTAATAACAATGTCTTCGCCCTCATTACCTGCAGCCGAAGTGTCGGGATTCACATCAACATCATCACCAATAGGATTGACAATAAGCGTAAAGTTGTTGTTTCGTTCCGTTGGAACTTGTAGCAACTCCTCTTGAATGAAGACCGTAATACCTATCTCAGCCTCGCCACTAAAGTGTTTTGGCGGTTTAATTTGGATGTCACTCAGGTCAATGGACGCCTGAGTGAGATCTTTTAGTTGAATACTCCATTCGCCCCCACCGTTGTTCTTAACAACATAATCAGAGGAATTGGATTTAACGATAAAGTCATCAGGAAGTCCCGTTAACTTGAATGAAACGAAACTCTCAGAACCGTCATTATCGTTCAGGCTGATCGAAACACCAGAGCCCGATTGATTCAGCGAAATTAAAGTATCTTCGTCACCAATCACTGTGATTGGCTGCGTCGGATCGGCACCTGTAATGGTAATGTCATCAACGACTGGCGTAACTTCAAATGTGACATCGTCAGTGAAGGTTCTTACATCTATATTATCGCCAGAGTTATTCAAGATAGACTGATCAAACACAGCTTCATCAGTAATTTCTCCCTCGATATTAATCTTGACGGTATTTTGGCCACCACCTACGGGGTAATTTTCTTTTGGCTTAAACAGAACATTGTCAAGCGCACCAGCTAAAATCTCAGTTTCATTAAACTCAATACTGGTTCCTAAGCTGTTACCATTGGCATCAACAAACTCACCTAATGTTGTGTCATCAAGCTCTAACTTGATGTTCGTTAGTGTTTCTCGACCACCTTGAGTGTTGTTAAATTGATCGGCAAAATCAACACTCAAGTTAAGTTGGATTAAGCCATCTTCGTAACCGACACCATCCGCCGTGGGAACGTCGTTATTTAGATCAGTTACAGGTTGTTTGTTTGCATCCAAGCCGAAAGTACCAACGATATCTACTTTTACATTCGGTGTGACATCGCTATCCAACGGCTGATCCCCGGCTGAACTCGGAACGTCTGCAACCGGTAAAACCTGAACTGGAAACTGGACATTATTTTCTTTTTCATCACCGGACTCAGTGTCTTTAGTGACGAACCGAATTGGTAATTCGAAATCACCTGCGTAATCTTCTGCCAAGTGCATCGTCAAACCATCAAGGCCAGTAATATTTCCACTCGCATCGATATGGGCTTGGAACACGTATTTGCCATTGACAAAGTCGATATCCGTCCCCGTAATCACCAAACCAGGAGGAATGCCAGGAGCTGAAGGATCGACGATAATAGTCAAGACATCCTCCACGCCATCTGCATTAATCGCATCAACTTTCGACGTTAACTGAGCACCAAGGTTGATAGAATTATCTTCCAACGCTTGAATTTGGACATCATCAGCCACCTGAATTTCTGCCGCTACACTCATTTGCGGTGTGAGAACGGTAGGAAATTCAAGTGTCACATCCGTTTGGCGCATGACCGTCGCATCTTTTTCGTTGCCCAAATCTTCGCCCAAATCATTCACTTCTGCGTAAATGGTTAAGCCAATTTGAGAGAGACCGCCGTTATCGCCATCGTCGCTGTCATCGTTTGGTGTTAAATCAAGACCAGACGGCGCTTTAATTGAGAAGTTATCTTCATTGGTTACTGTCCAACGACCCCCACCTTCATTTAGTGCACCGACGATAACCAATTGGTTGAGGATCTCAGGGTCCACATTGTGAAATTGAACAACAAGTTGAGTCACCACTTCATCTGAAGACGCATCAAACTCTTGATATTTAATGATATGAGCACCAGATTCGCCCCCCAAAGAAGTGTTGATCGTAAAGTCAATATTACCTTGATCGTCTGACTTCACGATATCGGTAGCACCACCACCACTTTCAGTGACAAGCAGACGGGTTTGGTCATCTATTGCCCCCGTCTTATCCTCTGGCTCAACGATTGGATTAACTTGGACATTCACCGTACCATTGATGGTTTTCTCAGCGATACCTTCACCGGGATTCGAAGCGTCAACATATTCATGGTCAATCTCTTTCACAGTGACGGTCGTGGTCAAGTCAAAGTCAGTACTTGAATCCTGCTCCAACTGGACTTGAACATAGCCACTTTGAGAGATTCTAGCGGAAAAATCTTGCTCTGATTCACCGGCTTGCGGTGAAAGCGTTAGTGTTCCAGAAACAAGCGTTTGTGCCACACCATCTACATAGACCGTGCTGCCTGGAGGAAATCCAGAGATGGTTACATCACTAAAGAATTCATCGGTATCAGGGCTTTGTACGAGCGTCGGTTTCCAATCGATGTCAAAGCGCGTATCTTCATCTCCCTCCGATCGAACAACGTAGTTATCTTGGGCGTCAATAACGGGTTCGACCTTGATCCTTACCTCTCTTTCAATCACACGACTATGACCATCATTCTCGGTAACAATGATCGTCCCTGTAATCGCAATGTTTTCAGTTGAAGAGGCTTCCGGAATAATTTGAATACCGGAATTAAAATTCAGCCCAGTGATGTTTGCTTCGTAAATCGGTTGACCGTTACCATCATAGCCAACAAAGGTGAGGTCAACGCTTGAGCCGTCTGAATCTACGACACGAACACCGTCGGGGATGTTGGACAGGATAACAGTAATGGCTTCTGAATCATCCTGTGGTCTATCGGCAACTTCACCAGATACAACCGAGAAGTTAAGGTTTACAACACCATTCTCTTCGATAGTCGTCTCTATCCCGGCCACATCTCCGTCTACGAACCGGTTCCAAACGTTCCCCGCGTCAATTAATACCGTGTCTGGTATGTCAGCAACACCTTTTACACCAACGATGACAGTCTTACTGCCCAGTGACAACACATCTTCTGTCGTACCGGTAGACAATGATGCTGTGTCTTTCACAATGCCTTCGACATTGAAAGTAAAGTCATCATTGCTGTGCAACGGAGGAAGAACTTCGACGTTCGCTAATTCAGACTCTGGCACTTCGTAATAAAGTATATTGCCGCCTGAATCGGTCACTTCTACTATCTGACTTGGGTTTGCTGAGTCCAGCCACACCAGAGTAACCCCATCAATTGAGAAGTTAGAAATGCGCACAAATAACGCTTCAGAACCATCTAAGTCCGCTGATGGTTTCATGGTGATCACTTCACTTAATTGGAGTGGGTCGTGATCAGTGACAGGGTCTACCGTATTTTGAGTTCGAGCGTTATCCTCAAACACATTAATTCGATTTACAGTAAAACTACCTTTATCCGCAACTGGGTTTACATCAATAATGATGGTTTCGGTTTCTGAGCGAGCGGTATCTTTCCCAAGCAGTGGATTGTTGTTTTCCGTCGTAATAGCGGTGACATCAATTCTGATTTCGCCCGAGAAGTTATCTATCGGATCAACTTGAACTTCATCAATTCGGCTTGCATCCACCAGATAAACACCACCGGATTTTGGTATCGCACTACCATCTGAATAGACTAACTCTGCGTTACCTTCTCCTTGTGTAAAGACAAGCTCGTACACAATGCCTTCAGGGTTACTAGTGTCTTGGGTTTCAGCCGTGATGTTAAGTGCGACATTGTTTCCATCTTCATCAACCGAGTAGTTAAATTCGCTGCTTGCCGTCCACGTTGCAATATCTGCAACGGCAGCAACTTCAATTTCTAAACGACCATTAATCGTATGATCTGGCGTACCATTGTTAAGAATTTCCACGCGGATACGAGGATCGATACCAGAAGCATCGGTTGATGTATGTCGATCTGGTACGAAGTACAAGTTATCTAGCGAGACAAGCTCACCATTGAATGACTGCTCAACATTTGATGCGTCGAGAACAACCGTATTGCCCACAGATGTTAATTCAATGTAGTTGCCACTGCCGTCTCGGTAGTAGAACGTACCGTTGTGAGTATCAGCATCTCGAATAGTGATGTCACCTAAGCTCTCGTTACGGTCGATATCGTGTAAATTGATAACCAAGTCGACTTTCGCAGGGTTAACATCCAGCGTCGACAAGTTGTCCTGAGTATTTGCAGAGTCAACGCCCACAACGACACCATCACGCCCTTGGTCTTCGAACGCAGTAACGGTAGACGTGTCAATTTGCGCATTGCGGTCTCTTATCGAGATATCCACATCGGCATCTGCGATATCGCCATCACCATCGGTTGCAACAACGTTTATGGTGAAATCAATCGAGTCGGTTTCGGTATGGTCAAGATCGTCATTCGGACGGAATGACACACTGCCATCGGTTCGAACAACCAAACGACCGATTTCAGTATCCACTCCGTCAAGAACCTTGTGAACGAACACAACTTGGTTGCTGCCGTTTAAATCAACAGAATCGGAATCAACACCGTTTTGCTTGAAGTAAATGCCTGAATCATCAGCCGAGAATGAAGTCACTTGTGCGCCGTCAGCACCAAGGTCATCATCCCCCTCTACAGGGTCTCGGAATAAACGAACCGTGCGGCTGCCTTGTCCCTCAACACGTGAAATAGACGCATCGTGCAAGGTTGGAACATCATCGGTAATCGTCACTGGTAAGTTAATACCTGCCGTATCACCATCGACATCGGTCGCAAAGACTGGGAGATCAAGTATGAGTGTATCTTCGCCTTGAGTTGAGTGATCTAGCGCACCCTCAAGCGTAAACTTGTAAGAGCCGTCAGCGTTCAAAACTAGCGTGAACACTGAGTTACCATCAGGTGTTTGACCTTGATAAGTAAAGTTGTTGTTGCTTACCGCGGTTTGAACTAACGTCACCGCAAGACCACCTGAAGTTACTCCTGGTATCGGGTTAGAAGTAAGATCCAGCTGATAAGAGACAACGGTATCTGCCCCTTCCACCGTATCGAAATTGCCCGTTGCTTCTAGGCTGTCTTTGTTGGTTGCCTGAGAGCCGTTGGCAAGGTCATCCTCATCAACAGCCAAAGCATCTGCTGATTTAATTTCGGGAATGTCATCAACTACGGTAATTGGAAGATTCAGTGATGATGACGTGTCACCATCAAAGTCTGTTACTGTAATTGGAATATCAATGACAAGGTTGTTTTCACCTTGAACAGCGTCATGGTCGATTGGTCCCAACAGCTCAAATTGGTAGCTGTCATTATTCGCATCAAGAGACAGCGTGAAGATCTTAGTTGATGTGCCAGTAATAACCGCTTCGTAACTGGTTACTCCACCATTCGTGCCTACTAGATTCAACTCGATGCTGCTGCCGTTCGACGTTAAGCCAGACACAACTGCATCGAGGTCTGAAACTTGGTAGCTGACAATCTTGTCTGCACCAGCAACGACCTCAAATCCGCCGTTCAATACCGTTGAATCACTACTTGTCGTGTCAGAGCCACCAGCAAGATCATCTTCATCAACGGTTTGTTGGCTTGAGTCTGTCACTTTCACAATCGCTGGAACATCGTCCACTACTGTGATCGGCAAGGTGATGTTATTGGACACATCGCCGTCAAAATCGGTCGCGTTGACTGGGAAGTTGATGACTAACGAGTTTTCATCGTTACCCGCAGGATGATCAAGTGCACCCAACAGTTCAAATTCATAACTGTCTGCTGAACCATTTAGCGTCAGTTTAAAGACGGTGTCCGTCGTACCTTGTACATAAGCTCGGTACTCAATCACACCGTTTGAATTTGAAAACTCAACCAACTCAAGCGGTTGACCACCTGAGGTAAGTCCAGAAACAGGCGACGTTAAGCTATCCAACTGGAAGCTAACGATAGAGTCGGCACCATCAGTAACGTCAAAGTTGCCACCAATGATATTGGATTCTGGCGTGTCGTCCGAACCTTGGCTCGGAATATCATCCTCATCCACAGACAAGGTACTACCAGAGCTAATAGCATCAATGGTTGGCTTGTCATCTACGATCGTCACTGGCAAGGTCGCAGTGATGATATCGTTGTCGCCATCCGTGATCTTCACAGGTAGATTCAACAAAATCTCATCAGAGTTAACCGCGTGATCTAACTGACCAGATAACTCAAAGTCGTATTTACCATCTTGATGAAGTGTCAACGTGAAGACAGTCACTCCACCCGGAGTTTGTCCCACGTAAACAAGCGCGTCAGCAGTTGAAGCACCAACGTCTTGAGAAAGTGTTACCTCTTCTCCACCCGATTTCAGATTCGGGATAGGATTTGAGCTTAGATCCAATTCGAAAGCATCAATACCATCTGCGCTAGTGACTTCGAACTCACCTGATACCGTTAATGGCTCTTTCGTTCCATCAGAACCAGGAGGTAAGTCATCTTCGTCGACACGTAGACTTTCAATATTGGTAACAACTGGAACATCATCCACAACGGTAATTGGCAATGTGAAGGCTGGTGAAGTATCACCATCATTATCTGTCGCCGTCACAGGGAGGTTAATAACAATCTCGTTTTGCTGATTACCATCGGGATGATCAAGCGGCTTCTGTAAATCGAACTCATAGGAGTTGTTCGTTGCATCCAGCGTCAGTTCGAACACCACTTCAGCAGGATTGCCAGCAACACCTTGGTATACGTTCACGCCGTTTGCGCTAGAAGACAGAACTAAGGTGATAGCTTCACCATCTGAAGTCAGTGACGCAACAGGCGTGGTCAGGTCACTCAGCTGAATAGAAGCAACTTGGTCAGCACCTTCGGTGATATCAAAAGTACCTGAAATAACAGTATCTTCTGCACTTGCAGCATCCGTACCTGCTGGTAGGTCATCTTCATCAACGGTTTGTTCGCTGCCTGCTAGCAAACCATCAATGGTCGGAACATCATCCACAACCGTAATTGGTAAGGTGATGTTGTTCGACACGTCTCCATCAAAGTCAGTCGCGTTTATCGGTAAATTGATGACCAGTTCATTTTGGCCATCAGCATTTGGATGATCGAGAGGAGCAAGCAAATCGAACGTGTAGCTGTCATCAGAGGCATCAAGGGTCACACGGAATACTGGTGTCGTCGTGCCATCAATACGAGCTTCGTAAACTGAAACGCCACCTGCGTTTGATACTTCAACCATAACCAGAGATTGACCACCAGAGGTCAGGCCTTGTACTGGCGTCGTCAGGTCAGAAACGCTGTACTCCAAAATGCCATCAGAACCATCAGTCGCGATGAAGTTACCTGCAATGCTGTTCGACTGCGTACCATCAGATCCGACTGTTGGGATATCGTCCTCGTCAACCGTTTGCACACTTGTTGCTTCGATGCCACCAAGTGTCGGTTTGTCATCAACGATCTTGACAGGAATTGTCTCAGCAGACGTGTCGCCATCAAAGTCGGTTGCGATGATTGGGAAGTTCAGTGTCAGCTCGTCACTATCTACCGCGTGGTCGATTGGACCTTCTAGCGTGAAGTTATAAGAGCCATCGGTATTCACTGTCAGCGTAAAGACCGCTTCAGTCCCCGCTGTCGCTTCGTAAGTAAAGCTGCCATCAGCGTTTGCGGTTTCAGTCAGCGTGACTGCCACCCCTTGTGATGTGAGTCCAGCTACTGGTGTTGCAGAAGCATCGAGCTGATAGCTCACCACTCGGTCCGAGCCTTGTGTGGTGGTGAAGTTGCCATCGATTGAAATCGGGTCAGTTTGGTCTGAGCCAATCGTACCTAAATCATCCTCATCAACGGTAATCGCATCAACATCGGTAATAGTCGGCTTATCATCCACGATGGTGACTGGGAGCGTTTCTGTGGTGGTATCACCATCAAAATCCGTCGCGATGATTGGGAAGTTCAGTGTCAGTTCATCACTGTCTGTCGCATGGTCGATTGGACCTTGCAGCGTGAAGTTGTATGAACCATCCGTATTAACGGTCAGCGTAAATACTGCTTCAGTTCCTGCTGTCGCTTCATAAGTGTAGCTACCGTCACCGTTTGCGGTTTCAGTCAGCGTGACGGCCACACCTTGTGATGTTAGACCGTCAACAGGCGTTGCAGCAGCATCCAATTGGTAGCTTACTACCCCATCAGAGCCTTGCGTTGTAGTGAAGTTGCCATCGATTGAAATTGGATCTGAGCCGTCGGAGCCAATCGTCGCTAAGTCATCTTCATCCACGCGGATTGCGTCTACGTCAGTGATGGTTGGTTTATCATCAACGATGGTGACAGGTAACGTCTTCGATGAGGTGTCGCCATCAAAGTCTGTTGCGATAATCGGGAAGTCGATTTGCAGACTGTCGCTATTCACCGCATGGTCTAGTGGGCCCTGCAGAGTAAAGGTGTAGCTGCCATCTGGCTTCACCACCAATTCAAATACGGCATTGCCATCTGCTGTGGCAGTGTAAGTAAAGCTGCCATCACCATTTGTTGTCTCAGCAAGTACGACAGGCTCACCATGAGAGGTCAACCCTGCTACTGGATCTGCAGTTGCATCAAGCTGGTATTTAACAACGCTGTCTGAGCCTTCAGTTGTGCTGAAAGAGCCCGACATAAACGCATCATCGTTTTGGTCTGAGCCAATTGAGGCGAGATCATCTTCGTCCACCGTGAGTGGAACAACGTTATCAATGGTTGGAACGTCATCAGTAATCGTGACTGGAATGGTCGCGGTCGTCGTATCGCCATCAAAGTCTGTTGCAATGATTGGGAAGTTCAGTACTAGCTCATCGCTGTTTAACGCGTGATCGATTGGCCCTTCTAGACGGAAGTTGTATGTGCCGTCTGCATTCACATTCATGGTGAAGACAGGATTACCATCCGCGGTAGCCACGTAAGTAAAGCTGCCATCGGCATTCGCAGTCTCTACCAAAATAACAGGCTCACCTTGAGAAGTTAAACCTGAAACAGGATCAGAAGTTGAATCAAGTTGGTAGCTCACCACTCGGTCTGAACCTTGAGTGGTCGTAAATGCGCCTTCCACAAACACTGCGTCAGTTTGGTCTGAGCCAATACCTGATAAATCATCTTCGTCTACAGCCAGAGGCACGACATTATCAATGATTGGTGCATCATCCGTGATCGTGACTGGAATGGTTGCCGAAGTCGTATCACCATCAAAATCGGTGGCAACAATTGGGAAATCAATCGTCAGGCTATCGCTGTTGGCGGCATGGTCAATCGGGCCTTGCAGCGTAAAATCGTAAGTGCCATCTGTTGCTACGTTTAACGTGAATACCGGATTGCCGTCTGCGGTCGCCACATAAGTAAAGCTGCCATCACCGTTGGCGGTTTCCACCAAGATAATCGCCTCACCTTGAGAGGTCAGCCCCGCAACAGGATCAGCGGTTGAATCCAGTTGATAGCTCACCACTCGGTCAGAGCCTTGTGTGGTTGTAAACGCCCCTTCAACGAACAGATCGCCGCCTGGGTCTGAACCCACACCGCTAAGGTCGTCTTCGTCGACACTCAACGCATCCACCGCTGTGATGGTCGGTACATCATCAACAATCGTGACTGGAATGGTTTCAGTAACGGTGTCGCCATC